>BBSY01000001.1 GCA_000974665.1 alpha proteobacterium U9-1i
GAACGCGTTGACGTAAATGTTCACGCCGTCGTCGCCCAGGGCAACCTCGCTTTCGCTCGAGAAGACGACGAGGTCGGACGCCAAGCAGAGGTCCATGAAGAACAAATGATCCTCGCCCGCCGAGCGCAGCGCCGTGCTCATGCGTACGCCGCCCAATTTGGCCGCGCGATAGACGATCGACGATGTGTGGGCGAGGTACTCACGGGCAGCGCACTCCGCCATCAGCTTGCCGGGGCAAGTCCGAACAAACGGCACGATCGTCGGCTCGATCGCCGGTTCGTCGACGATGCGCCGCTGGAATTGCGTGGCGGGCAAATGCGGTTCGCCCTTGGCGTTCGAGTGATCGGAGAAATAAACATCCGCGCCCGCTTCAAGCGCGTCGACGGCGCGCTTCAAATGGCTCGGGCGCCAGGTATCGTCGGAATCCAGCATGGCGATTAAGTCCGCGAACTGCGCCGCGGCGGCGAAGCCCGTATTGCGCGCCGCGCCCGGCCCGCCATTCTCGCGGCGCAGGATCTCCACTTTTATGTGAGCAGGCGGCGTAGGCGCTGCCTCGATCTCCTTGACGGGATCGAACGGCGACGCATCATCGATCACCAGAATACGAATTTCGGCGTCGGCGATGGTCTGCGCGAACACGGACGCGAGCGCGCGGCCCAAAATGCCGGCCTCGCGCTGGAAATACGGAATGATGACGGCGATCTTGCGCAAACGCTGCTACCTCGCGCAAGGATCGTTAACCCGCCCGCGCTACTCAAATGCTAACGCCGAAGGCGCGCTTTTGCTAATGCCAGGTAAATCGCATGTTGCGCGTTGACGTCGCCATCCCCTGCTACAAGTACGCGCATTTCCTGCAGACCGCCGTCGCCAGCGTGCTGATGCAGCGCGACGCCGAGGTGCGCGTGCTGATCCTCGACGATTGCTCGCCCGACAATACCGAGGAAGTCGCGGGCCGCCTCGTGCGCCACGACAGCCGCGTCGCCTATTCACGCAATGAAAAGAATTTGGGCCTCGTCGGCACCGCAAATCGCGGCGTGATTGATTGGGCCGAAGCGGATTTCAACATCCTGCTCAGCGCCGACGATGCACTCGCCCCCGGCGCGCTCGCCCGCGCTGGCGCGGTGTTTCAAGCGCACCCCGAACTCGGCATGGTCTATGGCATGGGGCTCGTGCGCCCCAACAACGCCATCGACGGCGTCGAGGATCAACGCTCGCGCACGTATCAAGTGATCTCAAGCGGGCGCTTCCTTGAGCGCGCGACGACCGTGGGCAATCCCGCGCTCTCGCCCGCCGTGATCGTGCGCACCGATCTGCAAAAGCGCATCGGCGGCTACAATCCAAGTCTACCGCACACCTGCGACATGGAAATGTGGATGCGCTTCGCGGCCGAGGCGCCCGTCGGCGTGCTGAAAGAGGTGCAAGCGATCTACGCCGAGCATGGCGGCAATATGAGCGCGGGCTACGCCAACCGCTCGCTCGGCGACAGCCGCCAACGTATCGCCGCATCGGACGAAGTGTTCGCCAAATACCACGAGCGCTTTCCGCAATCGACGCAATGGCGCGCGGCGCAGAAACGTCGCCTGGTGGATGAAGCCTATTGGCTCGCCGGCCAGTGCGCGATGGAGGGCGACAAAGCCGCCGTCGAAATCTGCCTCGCCTTCGCCGAAGAACATTTCCCCGACGATTGGCGCTCGCAAGCCTATTGGCGCTTCCGCGTGAAGGAAGCGATGGGCAAAGCCGGCGGCGACATGCTGAGGCGCCTGCGCGGCGATCCGGCAGCGCCGGCGCAAAGCAACGAACCCAAGGTTTTCGGCTGGTGGCCGGACTGATCAGCGCGCCAGCGCGTTCGCCTGCGGCCGCTTGATCAGCCAACGCAACAGGTAGCGCGCGCGATGATACGGCGTGACGTTGAAATCGCGCGCGACATCATCCGCGAACGGCGTATGACGCACGGCGTCCCAATAGATCCAGGCCCACGGATGCCAGATATTCGCCATCCACGGCTTTTCGGTGCCGATGAAATGCACGAGGGCCGGCGCCTTGCCGCTGAGCTCGCGCGCTACACCGTCACGGTCGAGGAATTTCTGTGCGTTCCACACTGGATCGAGTTTGATCCAACGCCCCCAGAACACATAGTTCAGCGCATCCTGGTCTCCGAGCAGCAATTTCTCGTCGTTGCGCACCACAAACTCGAGCGCGCGCGAAAACAACTTCTGTTCGCGCACCTTGGCGAGATCGATGAGTTGGAGGCCGGCGTTGAAATAGAGCTCGCCATTGTACGGCAGCTCCCAACGCTGCGCGAATTCTGCGGCGTCGATATACGCATCAAGCACGGCGCCCAATGGCGCGCCGCGCAGATCGGCGTTCCAGAAGTCGCGAATGTCGCCGAGCACGACCATGTCGGAATCGATGTAGATCAGCCGCGTGCAATCGGCGGGCGCCAGCGTCTCGAGCCCCAGCCGGAACAGCACCGTGCGGTTCAAATGCCCGCGCGTGGCGTAGGCGGGCAAATCCTTCTCCCCCACCTCGGTCCACACAAACACCGCACCCGGCGCCACGCTCTCGACGCGTTCCTGCGTCGCGCGATCGACATCGGCGTGCAGCATCAGGAAGCGGAACTCCGCCCCCGGCGCATTCCGCACGATCGACGACACCACAGTCGCGGCGTGCGCGGCGTACCTGCGATCATAGCCGAGCGCGATATCGATGCGCTCGCTCATGTGGCTTCCGCGGTCAAAGGCTGCTTCAAACGCCCGCGCATCACGTTGCCGATCGCCGTGCGCAGCTCACTCGGGCGCACCAAATCAGCGATCGCCAACAGCGGCAGATTGATCATGGGCGTGACCAGCGCTTTCACCGCCTCGCCGCGTTGGCCGTTCTCCACGAACCAATTGGCCTTGTCGATGAAGTACAAATAATAGTGCCGCAGCGTGCCGTGATACGAGCGCATGAAGTCGAGCGGCCCGGTCCACAAACGATGCGCTTCCGGCAAACCATGACGCAGGAATACGTGGCGATCGAAGCCGATGCGTTTACGCTGCAGCGCATCGTACGACCGCGCTGGACGGCCGCGGAACAGAATGCACGGCACCGGCACGAACCCGAGTTTGCGCTGACGCGACAAGCGCATCAGCCAGTCCAAGTCCTGCCCCCCAACCAGATGCGTGTCGAAATAGCCGACCTGCTCAACAACCTTCATGCGCGCGAGGAAGGTGCCGACTTGCGGGAACAGCCCGCTCAGCATCGTCTTCATCATCGCGTCGCCTTCGCCGGGATGCTCCGCCGGCCACGGCGGGCCCAGCGGCTTCAGGTCCGGATCGGCGTAAATCGCTTGCCCAAAAACCGCGTCGAGGTGCGGGTTCGCATCGAGGAACGCGACGTGCGGACGCATGCAGCCGGACAACCAAACGTCATCATCATCGAGGAATGCGATAAACTCACCGGTCGCGACCTTCATCGCCGCGTTGCGCCCATAGGACGAACCCTTACCCGGCGCCGGCACATAGATCGCGCCGAGTTCCTTGCAGGTTTGAAGCGTCTCGTTCTTCAAACCATTGTCGCCGACAATGATTTCGAACTCGATGTCATCGCCTTCGGCTTCAAGCGCGCGAATGCTGGCTATGGCCTGGCGAAACATCACCGGGCGATCGTATGTCGGCACGATCACGGAAATCTTGCGGCGGCTCAAACCCATTCCTCCCAGCGATCGTACTTGCCCGCGAGCAGCGCCTTGAAGATGCGGTCGCCGTCATACTTGGTCACGAAGGTACGCGCGATCGTACCTTCGGGGCGCGTTTCTTCCGCTTGCGCGTAGATGGTCTCGTAACCGGCGTCGCGCGCGGCTTTCGCGCAGGAATCTGGCCAATTGTTGGATTGCCCGAACGGGATCGCGAACGTCTTCGGCGCGAAGCCCAAACGCTGCTCGATCGTCTGGCGCGATTGGCCGAGTTCATCGACGACGCGCTGTTGATCGATCGTGGTGAAATCCGGATGCGTCGCCGAATGGCTGCCAAGTTCGGCGCCTTGCTTCAGCAGCGCTTCCATGTCGAACCAATCGAGCACCAAATGCTCGCACCATGCGTGCTTCTTGTCGCTCCACTCCGACACCGGGAAGAACGTCCACGGAATGTTGTAGTCCTTGAGGATAGGTGCGGCGATCGTTCGCACGCTTTTCAGCCCATCATCGAAGGTAATGGCGATGTCCTTCGGCCCGCCGCCAGTGCGTGCGATCTCGGAGGCAGGCACGAAACGATGGCCGGCGTTCAGCGCCATTTCGATGTGACGGCGGAAATTCTTCTCCGACACGTCGTTGACGCCGAATTCTTGCTGGCCGATCGAGTGATAGCAAAGGATGCGCCCCACCCAGCGTTTGCTTGGGCGTCCGAACGTCGCCAGCATTTGGCGCTCGCAGCACAACCTTCCCGCCGCGATATGCTCGCGGCGCAGACCCGTCGCGCGGACCATCTGCTTCAACGCCTGCTTCATAGCGCCTGTTACGCCTTGCCCGGTTCGACGTGGTTTCCGCCCGCTTGCCGCGCAAGCAGGCGCCCCGTGAGGAAACGCCGCACCGGAACATCGTAAACCGCGTGCAAAATCGACGCCACGGCGATGGTCAGCATTGTCACCAACGCCACCTGGCCGATGCCGCCGACAAAAGCGCCGCCGTGAAGCAGGTAATTGGTCCAGTCCCGCACCGGCACCTGGAAGACGTAGAACCCGTAGGACAACATTCCCGCCGTCGCGCACGCCCGCGACGCGACGCCGCTGACGCTGGAATTTGCCGAAAACGCGATCAGCAGCGGGAACAGCACGATCGCGGCGAGGCTATCCCACGCCCAGCGCCAGCCCTCCGGCGTCGGAATCATGAACATCACCAACAGCAGCACGAACGACAGCCAAAATGGCAAGGCTGGCGGTGACCAATGCGCGCGCAACCGGTAGATCAGCACACCAACGAAGAAGGCGTAGAACACGCGCGGAAAGCCCGCGACGAAATTGCTCCACACAAAGCCGCCGTCGAGCTGGCCGAAATGGTACGCCGCCCAGACCACGCCCGCCGCTCCAAGCGCGAGCACCGTCCCAAACAGGGTGCGCGTTAGGCGAAGCGCAATCAGCGCAAACACGACGTTCACCACGAGTTCAAAAAACAACGACCAGGCCGGCCCATTGAAGGGAAACGGCTCGTTGGCGACGGCCGTGAACCCAGGCGGCGTCGGGAGATAAAACGCGCCGAGCACGGTCGACAGGCCCACCTGCCCCCAACCCGCCTCGCTCGCGCCCTGGCTAACCTTGAGCGCCGCCAACGCTGCGCCCAGCAACGTCGCGGCGATGTAGAGCGGATAGAGCCGGATCGCCCGCGCGCGCATAAAAGCACCGAGCCCAAGCCCCGCCGCGAAGCGCTTGATGTATACGTGCGCCAGCACGAACCCGGAGAGGGCAAAAGAAAAATCCACGGCCAGATAGCGCCCGGGAAGCAGATTCATCAGGGCAACGCTCGGCACGTGGTCCGTGACAACCACCAGCGCCGCGAGACCGCGCAATCCGTCAAGAACGGTAAATCGTTGCTGCGTCGCGCCCGCGTCCATCCATTGAACCTATCATTTCTGCCGCGCGCCGTCCCGGCTCGCGTCGCGGCCTTGAGCGCGATCAATCAAGTTCGCCGAAAGCGATGCAAGTTTCGTCGCTGTGGTGTCCGGCAATGCGAAACCTGCTCTTCGGCGTAAAACAATCCGCATGGGCGCAACCGGCTCCGGCGGGATTTCGGCGCGCCGCGCGGACTTGGACAGTCTGCGGGTGCTCGCTCTCCTATTGCTCATCGTTTACCACACGCTGCTGGTGTTCGACCCAGGCGCGAATTGGCGCGTGCTCAGCGACAATGCTCATCCGTGGGCCGGATATTTGACCGCGGCCCTATCGCCTTGGCGCATGCCTTTGGTCTTCTTCATTGCCGGCTGCGCGGCGCGGTTCATGATCGAACGAATCTCGCCGCTGGGGTTCATAAAGGAACGCGCGGCGAAATTGCTCACTGCATTCGTGTTTACGATCATCGCGCTGGCGCCGCTCCAAAATTACGTTCGGCTAGACAATCTGGGTGATCCGTCGATCGGCTATTTCGACTACCTGTTTCGGCTCGCCCCGGGCGCCAACGATTTCCACGGTCTGCCGATCCCGGATTTTGCGCACGCCTGGTTCCTGCCGTACTTGTTCGTTTACTCGGCGCTTCTGGCTTTGATTTGGGGCGCCGCCCCGACAGTGCTTCGCCGCATCCAGCAGCTGGTCGAACACGCGCCCATTTGGTTTACGGTCGGCGCCTTGATGATGTGGTTTGCGTTTCTGGCCCATGAGGTCGAGCCCAGTCATCTGCAAACCAGCATGCTGCTGGACGATACCCTGGCGCACCTGAAATTCGCACCTGTGTTCTTCCTCGGCGCCCTCATTGGCAAGAGCGAGACATTTCGCGCCATGCTTATTGCGGCGCGCTTTGAGCTTTGGGCCGCCGCCTCGATCCTGCTGTTGGGCGACCTCGCGCTTAAGTGGGCGAACGTTCAGCACGACGGCGGCATTGGCGCGTTCTACCCCGCAATACCCGTCGCGCGAGGGTTATTTGGCGGGGCCATGATGTTCGCAGTCGCCGCTTTCGGCGCCTGGGCCCTTAACCACCCCTCCCGCCAACTCAGCTACCTCTCGGACGCCATCTTGCCGGTTTATCTGCTTCACCAAACCGTCTTGGTGGTCGCCGCCGACGCCATCACACCATTGGGCTGGCCGCTCTGGGCCGAATTGGCCGTGTTACCGACGCTGACGTTGCTGCTTCCACTCGGAATTTACCACTTCGCCATCCGGCCGAACGCCTGGTTGCGACGTCTTTTCGGCCTCAAGGCCGACCGCCCAACGCCGCTCGAACCCGTGCCGGTGGCTGGACCGAAAACTGCATGAGCTTGGCCCGCGCGGGCCGTCGCGAGTTGGGTTAAAAACCGCGCTCGCGCCGAACGGCGCACGGCTCATGGACGGCAATGGCGCGCACGGAAGACCCTCGTATCGCGGTTGTGATCGCGGCGTACAACGCCGCGTTAACGCTTGAGCGCGCCGTGCGCTCGGCGCTGGCGCAGCCTGAAACGAGCGAGATCATCGTGGTTGATGACGCGTCAACCGACGTAACCGCCGCATTAACCGAAAGCTTGGCGAAAGCCGATCCGCGCGTACGGCTGATCCGCCAATCGCGCAATGCTGGCCCAGCCCACGCCCGTAACGCCGCGCTGAACGTAGCCACGGCGCCCTGGATCGCCATTCTCGACGCCGACGATTACCTCGCGCCGGGGCGCTTCGCCGCACTTCTCACAAACGCCGGCGACGCTGACTTCATCGCCGACACCTTGATCCGCATCCCCGATGGCGCGCCGACCCCCGCGTTCACGCCGGACCCACGCGTGCTGGGCCCGATCAGCTTCGAGCACTTCGTTCTCGGCAATATGGGAGCGCTCAAAGGCCCGCTCGATTTGGGGTTCGTGAAGCCAATCTTCCGCCGCGCCTTCGTCGAGCAACACGGCATGCGCTATGCCGACATGCGCCTCGGTGAGGATTATGAATTCTACGCACGCGCATTGGCGCTGGGCGCGCGGTTCCTCATGATCGGCGCCGCTGGCTATTTTCGGCCGAGCGCGAAGGCTCACTTTCGAAGGACCATTCCGAACGCGACCTTCAGGCGCTTCGCGATTGCGATCGCGGCCTCGCTACGATCCGCACGCTCAGCATCGCCGAACGGCGCGCGCTGGATCAGCATGCGTCGAGCGTGGATTGTCGCCTGCAATGGCGGCGCATGATCAGCGCCGTGAAAGCACGAGACGCCGCCGCCGCCTTGAGCACCTTCACATCGCCTCGCTCGACGCTTTACCTCGCCGCGCGCCTCGGCGAGCAAGCGTGGTTGCGCAGCGTCGGCCGTCTGGCTGGGCGGAGCGCCCCATGACCAGCGTCGCCGCCCCCAATCCGCGCGCCGCAGCATTGCGCAAATTGCAGATGCAATTCCTGCCGGAAGCAGCGGCCTTCGCTTTTGTGGCGCTTATGACGGCGCAAGTGTCCGAGGTCGGCCCGCTTTTAGTGCTGGCGCAACTCGGCATTTTCGGCCTGCTCGTGGTTATGCGGCCGGCGGATTGTTTGCGCATTTTCCTGCGCTGGTGGCCGCTTTTGCTGACGCCGTTGATCGCGTTTGCATCGTTCTTCTGGTCGGATTTACCCGCGCAATCGGCCCGCTACGGCTTCCAGCTCTTCTTCACGGCGTTCGTCGGCGTATTGCTCGCGAACATGCTGCCGCCGCATCGTTTCATCGCGATGACGTTCCTCAGCATGTTGGTGTTCTGCATCCTCTCGGTCGCCAGCCGCCGCATGGGGCCGTCGGTCGAAGGCCTGGTGCTCGTCGGCTTCACCGGCTCCAAGAACCAGATGGCGCTCGCCGCTTACACCTTGCTGGTGTCAGGCGTCGCTACCTTCCTGCTGCGCGAGTCGCCGCGCTGGATGCGGCCCGCCGCGCTCTTCGGCGGCCTGGTTGCTGTCTACATTCTTGCGACGACGAGTTCCGCCAGCGCGTTCCTACTGGCGGGCCTGGCCGCGCCCGGCCTCATCGCGCTTCACCTCACCAAGCGCATGGCGCCCGCCGTCCGCGTCGCGATCCTCGGCTTCGCAATCATCGTCGCCATCCCGATCATCTTCCTCGCACCCGAGATCGAGGCGGCGATCAATTACTTCCTGTTCGATACGCTCGGCAAAGACCCAACCCTCACCGGCCGCACGCACCTCTGGGCGCACGCGGTCGACTTGATCTCGCGCAGGCCTATCGAGGGCTATGGCTATCAAGCGTTCTGGCTGGGCGAGAGCCCGGAATCGGTGGGCCTGTTGCGCTGGGCGGGCGTCGCTGACGGGCGCACCTTCCACTTCCACAACACCTACCTTCAGCTCGGCGTGGACATTGGCTATCTGGGCATGGTGACATTCGCTGGCGCGATCCTGGCCGGGCTCTTCGCCGGCATGCGCCAGTACATCCTGCACCCTACGACAGCGACGGCGTGGGCATTCGTAATGTTCCTGGGCATCGCCGTACTCAGCTTCACCGAGCTTGTGCTGGCGCCGATGCTGCCGCGAACGCTCTTCCTCTACGCCTGCGTTGTTTACCTGTTTTGGTCGCCTCAACCCGCCGCTCAACCGGCGCCGCGGCGGGTCTACCGCAAGACCTGGGCGGCTGGTTAACAGCGCGGCGCAGCGACGCGCTTTTGGGGCGTTGCTTTCCCCGTCCGCGCGAACAAGATGCGGCCGCGACGGGTCTTGCAGGGTAAGCCCTGACATTCGGAGAACGAGACGATGGCTTCGCCAATTTGGCACACGCGACGCGCGCTTTTGGGGTTCCTGGCGGCCGGCGTTAGCGCGGCTGCGGTCTCAGGCTGCGTCACCAACGAAGCCATCACGCCGACCGAGATCCCGGAATATCGCCTCGGCGCCGGCGACGAGTTGCGCGTCATCGTGTTCGGAGAAGCCGAACTTACCGGCCCGTTTGTCGTCGGCACCCAAGGCTCGATCGCCTACCCGCTGATCGGTGAAGTGCAGGCCGCCGGCCTCACCCCGCTCGAACTCGCCGCTCGACTGCGCGAGGGATTGTCGCAATTCCTGCGCAACCCCAATGTCAGCGTTGAAGTCGCGAATTATCGCCCGTTCTTTATCCTGGGTGAGGTCACGCGCCCGGGCAGCTACCCCTATTCGCCGAACCTAACCGTGCAAAACGCCGTCGCAACCGCGGGTGGCTTCACCTATCGCGCGAACCGCAATCGCGTTTACATCAAGCACGCTAACGAAGCTCAGGAACGCCCATACGACCTGACCTCCGGTCTGCCGGTCCTGCCCGGCGACACCCTGCGCATTGGCGAGCGTCTGTTCTGACACAGGGCGGCGCGGAATGTGCAGTGCGACGTAGAGGACAGGACAGCTCCAAAAGCCCTGTGCTAGTCTGACCGCGAGGGGACGCCTTTTTCGGGCTCGTGGTTGGATAAGCGCTGGGCTGGCGCGGTCCGAACCATGGCCGGTGCGAACCTATGAATATGATGAACCAAGAACCGCCGCAAAACCCGTCAGGGCAGCCCACTGGGCCGCAGGGCCTTGCGGATTTGTTTGGCATCGACGCCGCGCTCGGCATGTTGCGCCGTCGCTTTCTGGTTATGGCGATGGTCGGTGTCGCCGCCGCTGGCGCCTTGTTCACTTTCTTGATGCTCGGCACGCCGGTTTACCAGGCAACCGCGCTTGTCATGATCAATCCGCGCCAAGAGCGCGTTTTGCGTGGCGAGGACATCGTCGGCCAATTGCCCCGCGATTCATCGGCCATCGATTCCGAAATCGAATTGATGCGTTCGTCCACCTTGATGACCGAACTCGCGGACGCGCTGACGCAGATCGATCGCGCCGCCGGCGGTCCAGCGGTCGAAACAGAAACTGCGGGTGAGCTGACCAGCGAAATCAGCGTGCGCCGCCGTGGGCTCACCTACGTTATCGAAATTTCGGCGAACTCGGAGGATCCGAGCCGCGCCCAATTGATCGCCAACACCTACGCCGACGTCTACATCGCCAGCCAAGTCAATTCGCGCATCGACACGGCCCAACGCGCCAATTCTTGGCTCGGCCGTCGTCTATCGGAGTTGCGTGAAGACGTGCAGCGCAAAGAGAGCGCCGCCGAGACGTTCCGCATCGGCGCCGGCTTGATGTCGGCGGGCGGCACCGCACTGGCGGAATCGCAGATCACCGAAATTCAATCGCAAATGCTTCGCGCCGAAGCCGATCTCGGCGCCGCCGAAGCGCGCTATCGCCAAGCTCAACAGGTCGTGACCTCCGGTGGTTCGCTCGAATCCGTCGGGAGCGTCCTCAACAACGAAGAAATCCGCCAATTGCGCGGCCGTCTCGCTGACATCGCCCGCCGTCAAGCGGACCTCGAAACCCGCTATCTTGAAACACACCCCGCCGTTCAAGCCGTGCGCTCGGAACGCGCCGACATGGAACAGCAAGTTCGCGAAGCGACGCAGCGCGTGCTTGCCGGTCTGGCGGACGATGTGAACGTCGCCCGCGCGCGTCTCAGCACGCTGCGCGGTTCGATGTCCGCGGCCACGGGCGAACTGGGAACCAATTCCAACGCGAGCGTACGCTTGCGCGAGCTTGAACGCGAAGCTGCCGCCAGCCGCGAAGTCTATGAGAGCTACCTCCAGCGCTATCAGGAGATCGCCGATCAGGATCAGCTCAACACCTCGGACGCGCGCTTGCTCTCCTACGCCACCGAGCCGCACTCGCCGTCGTCGCCAAAGCTGCGCGTCGCGCTGGCGCTCGCCATTGCGCTTGGACTTGTGCTCGGCATCGGCGCCGGCGTGGCGGTCGAAATTCTCGATCGCTCGGTAAAGAACGCTGACGAGCTGGAAGCCAAGACGGGCGTACCGGCGATCGCTTCGATTCCCACAATTTCCAAGCGGATGCTGCGCCAGATGGCGCCGGCGGACCGCCATCCAGCGGGCTATCTTGTCGCGCGCCCAATGTCGGCGTTCACCGAAGCCCTGCGGGTGCTGCGCACAGTGATCGTCTACTCCAAGCTCGATCTCACGTCCAAAGTCGTCGCCATCACGTCGGCCTTGCCGGACGAAGGCAAGACGACAATCTCGGCTTGTTTGGCGCGGGTCGCGGCTATGTCTGGTCAACGCGTGGTCGTTGTCGATTGCGACTTGCGCAAGCAAAGCATCAACGACGTTCTCGACGTCGAAAGCGACGTCGGAATCCTGCAGGTGCTGGCGGGTGAAGCGCCGTGGCGCGCCGCGATCATTCGTGACGAAGCCACCGATGCGCACATCCTGCCCGTTGCCACGTCTGGTTTCACGCCGCGCGACGTGTTCGGCTCGGAGGCCATGAAGGCGCTGCTCACCGAGCTGCGCGCGAATTACGACCTGGTCGTGCTCGATTGCGCGCCGATCCTGGCGATCGCCGAAACCCGCATCGTCGTGCAGCATGCCGACGCCGTGGTGCTCGTCGCGCGCGCTGGCCGTTCAGCGACGGGCGCGGTACGCTCAGCCATTGCCCAAACAGAAGCTGCGGGCGGAAAAGTGTTGGGCGTCGCGCTGAATTGCGTGCTGCCGCATTGGCAGTCTTACAGTGACTCCCTCTACTTCTACGATTCCAAGTCCTATTACAGCGTCGGCTGAGCGGGGGGCGCGCACGATGCGCGTCGCCTACTTTGCCCACGAACTGTCGGACCCAGCCGTCAGCAAGCGCGTGCGCTTGCTGCGCCTCGCTGGTTGTGACGTCGAATTGTTGGGGTTCGAGCGCGCACGCTTTGGCGACGCACTCGCGCCGCAGCGCCACGTACTGGGCCGCACCGAAAGCGGCAAATTCCTGCAACGTATTCTTGCAGTCATTCGCGCCTTGCCATTGGCGCATCGGCTCCGCGATGTGTGGGGCTCAACCAACGTCATCATCGCCCGCAACCTCGAAATGTTGGCGTTGGTGATGCTGCTGACGCATGTCCGCGGCGATCGTCGGCGCGTCGTTTATGAATGCCTCGACATTCACCGCTTGATGATCGCCGACGGCCCGTTCAGCGACCTTCTCCGGTGGATCGAACGCTTGTGCTTAGCGCGCACCTCGCTTGTGCTGACGAGTTCACCTGCGTTCGAGGAAAAGCACTTCCGTAATCGTCAGAAGTTCGCCGGCGAAGTGATGATCGTCGAGAACAAGGTGCTGGCGTTCGACGAGCCGCCGGCTCGCATCGTCGCGCTGCCCGCCATCCCACCGTGGCGCATCGCCTGGTGCGGCGTTCTTCGTTGCCGCAAGAGTTTCGATATCCTTGACAGCGTGTCGCGCCAACTCGATGGCGGGCTGATCGTCGATTTGTGGGGCGTGCCTGCGCTTGATCAGATTCCGAACTTCCAAGCGCGAGTGGATGCGAATCCACACCTAAACTTCCACGGCCGCTATCAGCCCGACGATCTGGCCAAGATCTATGGCGGCGCGCATTTCGTTTGGGCGATCGACTATTACGAGGCCGGCGGCAATTCCGACTGGCTGCTCCCGAACCGGCTTTATGAGGGGTTGCGCTTCGCCGGCGTGCCGATCGCGCTGATCGGCACCGAGACCGCACGCTGGCTCACCAGCCGGTGCTTGGGCGTCACGCTCGGCGAACCGCTAGCGGCTGAACTTTTCCAACATTTGAAAACGTTGCCCGCGTGGCGCCACGCGCATATGCGCGAAGCCGTCACGCGCTCTGATCCACGCGACATCGCGTTTACGCTGCCCGAATGCCGCGAGATTGCGCGGCGCTTGCTCGGCGTTCCAGTTGCGGCCAACGCCGCATGAGCGTCCTCGTCGTCATCCCTTGCCTCAACGAAGAAGCATATCTACCCGGCCTGCTCGCGCAGCTGAGCGCCGACGACAACGTTGCGCGCATCGTTGTCGCCGACGGCGGCTCCACGGATCGCAGCGCCGAGATCGTGCGTCGCGCCGCCGAGGCCGACGCTCGTATCGTGCTGCTGCACAATCCAGCGCGCATCCAATCCGCCGGCGTCAATCTCGCAATCAAAACACACGGTGGCGAGGCTGCGTTCTTCGTTCGCGTTGACGCTCACGCGGGCTATCCCTCGAATTTCATCGCTACATTGCTTGCCGCGCAGAGCGAAACCAACGCCGATAGCGTCACCGTCTCGATGCGTGCGGTTGCGCGGTTGGGGGCGTGCTTTCAGCACGCCGCGTCCGCGGCGCAGAATAGCGCGCTGGGCGCGGGCGGTTCGGCGCATCGCAGCGGCGGTGCGCGCCGTTGGGTCGATCACGGCCACCACGCGCTCTTCCGCACCTCAACGTTCGTCGGCGTTGGCGGTTACGACGAACGCTTCAGCCACAATGAGGATGCGGAACTGGATCTCCGCATCGTGCAAAGCGGCGCCAAGATCCTCCTCGCGGCGGACATCCTGATTGATTATTACCCACGCAAAACGCCTTCGGCTCTCGCGCGCCAATATTTCAATTTCGGCCATGGCCGCGCGCGAACAACGCGCAAACACGACGTCGCCCTCAAGGCGCGCCAACTCGCTCCAGCGATGATCGCCCCAGTGATCGCACTCGCGGCGTTTGCGCCGATCTCTGTGTGGTTTGCTGCGCCCATGCTCAGCTGGCTCGGGCTTTGCCTCGGCTACGGCGCGATTTTGGGGCTTCGCGAACGCAATTCTTGCGCCGCCGGCGCGGGAATAGCCGCCGCAATCATGCACGCGGCGTGGTCCCTTGGTTTTATCGTGGGGCTAACCTCAGCACGGCGCGACGCGGTTCATTCCTCGGCCAACGCGTAAGCGCGCACGTAATCCACTTCCATGATCACTGGGAACGGCGTGCGCCGATTGGGCGAGCCCGCCCACGCTCCGCCGATCGCTAGGTTCACCAGCATGTACATCGGTTGGTGCATGTCACCTGGCGTTGCGCGGCGCCGCACTTCGAAGCCGTCGATGAACCAAGTCACCTGCTCACGCGTCCACAAGACGCCGTATGTGTGAAAGGCGGATGTCGCGGTGGGCACATTAATCGCTTGCACGCCGCCGTCATTTCCCTCGTTCGTCTTGAGGCCGACATACACGGTCGTCGGATCGCGGCCGAGATGTTCAAGCACATCGATCTCCGGCGGCCACGACCCATCCGCCGGCAACAACCAGAACGCCGGCCACATGCCCGCGCCCTCGGGCAAGCGCGCACGCATTTCGAAATAGCCATAGGTCTGGCTAAAGCTCTGGCGCGTGTTGATGAGGCCCGACGCGTAGCGATAGTTCCACATCCGCCGCGCGATCCGTCGCGGAACGCGTGCCGCCTTGATGCGCAGCACACCCTGGCGAATTTCGAACGGCTCAAAGCCCAGTGGTACTTGTCCGGTACCGGTGAAACCTGGCTCTACATAAAGCTGAAGCTCACGGTTGGAGGTGAGCGTTCGGTTGGCGATGCCGTCATAGCCAAACGTCGTGGACCATACGCCGGTGTCGCCGTGGCGCAGCCGTAGCCGATCAAACTGATCCTCAAAGGTAAGGCGCAACGCGCCGCGCGCAGATGCGGCTTGCTGTGCGTGGGCCACGCCAGCACCGCACGCGAGCGCCAAGCACAACGTCAAAATCCAACGGCGGATCATGCCCACTCCCCGCCCGCGCGCGTGAGCTTATTGCGCGCGGCGCCGTCCACCGGCTGACGCTGGCGGCTTAACAGGCAATGGAAGATCGCGGAAGCGCAGACGCAATCCTGGCCGCCACAGCTCGCCTCGATCGCGCAATTCGCGCACGGCGCGCGTTGCGATCAGGATGTCGTGCCAGATCGACCACGACAAAGCGTAAATTTTATATGGGCCGCCGACGCTCTCTTCATCGCCATCGCCATCGCCGAGGCCGATGATGCCGGGCCGAGCGCTCAGATAATAACGTCGCGCCGTACGCAGCGCGTCAACTTCGTCCCGACGCAGCGGCCCTGGACCAACCAAACTCATCTCGCCGCGCAGCACGTTGAACATCTGCGGCAGGCGCTCAAGAGCGCGCTGCCACTTGGCGGCGCGGCTCTCTGCATTCAGCGGGGTCGCGGTTTGCGTTCCCGGCCGCAGCATTTCGATCACCGCTTTCGGCGGCGCGAGTTGAAGACGAAACGCCTTAAACGCGTGGCTGCCATAGCCAATGCGTTCCTCGGCGACGAACAATGGCCCCGCGTGGCGGATACGCGCCGCCAGCGTGCTGACAACGAGCATCAACAGCCAAATCGGCGACGTCAAAGTCGCGACGACGAGATCGAACACGCGTTTCGGCGAACCGCCAATCAGCGACTCGTAAGAAACGATCGGCGCGTTCGCGAGATCGCGACGAAGCCCAGCTTCGAACGGCGTGCATTCCGACTTTGGTGGCCCTGGCGGCTCTTGACCGGAGGCGCCGCGAGGCATTTGAACGAGCATAAAGCCCCCTTGACCCTCATCGCCCAAAATGCGCAAAGCGAGAGCGGAATTCAACGCCTTTAGCGGACGTTTTTGAAAGGTGTGCGCGCTGTCGCGCAGGCGCCACCACTGCGATGGGCGCACCTGGGGATAAACGGTGGCGCCGCGCGGCGGATTACGCGAGAAGGCGTTCAGAAGGGGCCCCGAAAAGTGCACCAAGACGTGGCGATCGACACTCAACCTCTGCTGAATTTTCGTTTGCAAACGACCAGCGCGCGAGACCGCCGGAATGCGCCGACGGCCGCTTGGCCTATACGCGCCGCGCGCCGCGCCGCGCGCGCGCTGAAGCGCCAAACCCCCGTTCTTATTGCTCTTCTTGCGGTCGGCCTGCTGCTCGGCGTCGGCTATTTCATGTTGGCGCAAGCCCCCCTCGCGACCGCGCTCGGGAGCGGTGCGAGCTTTGGGCTGGCTGCTGGCGGCTTGCTGGCGCTGGCGCGTGAGCTTGGCCGCAACGCCATCGGGCTCTCGAGTTTTGGCGGTAAAAACAAGTATCCGATCCTCGGTGCGGCGCCCGATTTGTCAGCGCAGACGCTTCGCGATCTGGCGCCAGATCAGCGCACGCCGCTCGGCTGCTTGCTGCATCAACCCGCCGCCGGCTTCGCCACTGCGTTTCGCGATCTCGAAAAAACGCTGTCAAACAAGCAATTGGTGGCGTTCGTTGGCCCCGCTCCGGAAGAAGGCGCAACCACTGCGGCGCTTGCGGTCGCGGTAACCGCCGCACAACAAGGCCGCCGCGTCATCGCCGTTGATTGCGATCTCGGCCGCCGTTCCCTCACCCGCGCCATCGAGGCTGATCCGGAACGCGGCGTAGCCGACGCAGTGGCAGCGCCTGAGAGCTGGCGCGACTTCCTGACGCAAGAAGCGGAGTCCGGGCTGGATGTGCTGCCGGCAGGGCGCACGCGCAATGTTTGGCGCAGCCCCTTTGACGGGCCGGGCTTCGAGACCCTGATGGACAAGCTGCGTGAGGATTACGACCTGATCGTGCTGGATTGCCCGCCAACCCTGAACGCGGATGGCGCCATCGTCGCCCGCAGCGCCGACAGGTGCGTGATCGTGACGACCTGGGACGAGACCCCTATCGGCGCGCTCAACGACGCGCTGCGGGCCCTGGGCCGCTCCGGCCCCGAACATACATCGGTGTTCGTGAACCGCGTGCCGTCGCGCTACGCGCTGGCGCGGTCGTAAGCGGCGAGCATCGCCTCCGGCGCCAGCGCACCACCTATCGCCACCGCGAGTTGCGGGAACACCGGCGCGAGATTGCCGCCGAACGCCGCGGCGTTCGCCCAATCCGGTATCGACGGCCGAGCAACGACTTTGACGCCGCCGCCAGGTGCTGATGATTTGATCAAAGCCTGAATGAATGGCGCGGGCGCGCCGCCGCCAACCGCGACGGCGACGATGTGCTTCTGCTTGTCCGCACGCGCGCGATCGCGCAGCGCCTTCAGCGCGCCGAGATAGGCGCGCGTCAGGTCGTTCTGAAATTGCTTGAACCCCTTGTCGCGCTCGAAATCTTTGAGCGACAGATTGATCACGCGCGCGCCGAACCGGAACACGCCGCGTCCGGTCGCGAACAAGCTCTCTTTCAAATCGCGAACATTCGGCCCCATCGCCGCCCAAAGCTCTTGTTGCTGCGCGACGCTCTTCAGGTTTGGGCTCGCGGCCAATGCTTGATTGAGCAGCACGCGATCCATGAAATCGCCCGCTTGCGCCAAGGTCACGCGGGCTTCATGCAGCTCGGCTGAGCCGGCCAGCGCCGCGATATCCGTTGTACCGGCGCCGACATCCACAACGATCACGTGAGTTGCGCGATCCGCCAAGCTGACAGCACTGCACGCCGCCGCGGCGGTTGCCTCGTACACCATATCCATCCGCCACGTGGCGGCGGCGACATCATCACGCGCCCCTGCAAGCGCCGCGCGCGCCGACGCTGCAGCGACGCGATTTTCCGCTATTTTTAGAGCGTTTCCGACGACACGCGCTTCGCCGAACAGGCGCTCGATCACACGGTGCGCGGCGATTCGATCGTCACGCCATGCAGGTGATGCGTAGCGCCAAGCATTCACGGCGCCCACCACCGGATCGGAAGCAACAGCGCGCTCCACCGCCCCCATCAGGAACGCCAAGTAGAGAACAACCAGGTCGCGCTGCTGTAGCGCGCGTTCAGGATCAATCGACGCGGGCGCGCGCGCCGACAAGGCGCGTTCTAGGTCGGGCGCTGACAGAATTGTCTTGAACGATCGCAGCGCTTGGCGTTTCCCACCTGCTTCAGCCGCGGCGGAAATCGCCGCCGCGCCGAACAGGATTTCGTCGCCGGCGATGAACACTGCGCTGTCGAGAAGGAATGGATTGCCGCCACCAAGGGCATTCAGCATCAGGGGACGAATTTTTGCTGCGTCGAAATCAGTCCATGCGCCCGCAGGCGCTGCCGCGGCCTTTGAGAACGCAGTCCCAAAATCGATGCAAACAGTCCAGTTCATCGCCCGCGTTTCGCCTTCGCGGGCTTGCGGGCGGGAGCGAGCTTCACCCGCGCTTTCACCAGCACGTCCTCACCCTTGACGACGCCAGGCGCCAGCACCCTCACGCGCGCGGCGGCGCGAACGGCGCCGTCGATCTCATGCTTACGGCGATCGAACTTCTCGATGGCGCCCACTTCGCCGAACCGCTGAGCGCCCCGTTTGCGCGCCACGGTCTCAAGCGATTGGGACAAGAGCGCAAATCCGTCCTGCGCTTTGCGCAACGCAGCCGCACTTTTCGTGCGTGACAATTTGCTGAGCGCCAGTTCAACCACCACCACCTCAGCCAAAGCCGCCGCTAGGGCGCGGTCCGCCTCGGCCCAGCCAGCTTCACCCAACGCGCCAATAAGATCATAGCCGGCGGCCTTCTGGCGCGCCTTCCGCTGTGTCATGCGTCCGCCCTCGTCGCGGGCACATTGGCGCCCGCGCTTGCTCCGAAGCAAGCTTAGAGGCGGATCTTCACGCCCACGGTGAAGCGGTTGACTTCGAAATCGCGGTCGCGGTCGAGGCCATCGGAACTGTTGTCGAAGCGGTCGTAGCGCGTTTCCAGCGCTACGCGGCGGTTCAACAAGTACTCCACGCCGATATCGGCGTAGGTCGCTTCATCCTCACGATCGGTCGGCGCTTCGTATTCGCGCTGAATACGGCCGATTCCACCGGAAAGAATGATGTTGCGGCGCAGCTCGTGATCGACACGAACGCCCATATCCGAGGCGATATAGGTTGCGGCGCCCGAAGCGCCGGTTTCCTCAACGTCACGACGGCCGCGCAGCGTCACTGTCGTGATCGGCGTCGCGAACCATTGAACATTGCCGGCGAAGGCCACGCCATCGACCTTGTCGTTGAGGTATTCGCGCTCGAATTGCCCCACCGTCACCTCGCCCGAGAGCAGGCCGGTCAGGTTCATGCGCACGCCGGCGGCGATGGTGCGGCCATCGGAATTGAGCGCGGGGGCGCTATCATACTCACGCTCGTCGAAGCGGACATCGCCGAGCACTTGCAGGCGCGGACTCACCGCGACGGCGACACGGCCACCGACGTAATTCTCCGTGCGATCACGGAAACTCTGGCCGAGGCCGTCATAATCGGTGTCATTCGTGCCGATGACGCCCGAGAGGCGGAACCGATTGATGGTGTGCTCGGCGCCGATCTGCGCTTCGCGGCGCTGATATTCGACCGGTTCGGCCAAACCGCCAGCGTCCGGCGCGGTGCGCGGCTCGGTTTCGTTGGCGAGGCGCAAGCTGGCCGACACATTGCTGTCGCGGCCCACATCGAGACGACCGTAGGTGCCGATGTAGCTGGACTCGGTGTTTTCAGAGTCGAAATCCTGGAAGCGATTGAAATTCGCGCCAGCCGAAAACGACAGCGCGTGGCGCGACCAATTGGAGTCGAGGCTGCCATACGGATTAACGCTGAATTCCATATCGTCTTGTTCGTTTGTTTCGGTAGCGAACACATTGTCATTTGTGCCCGCGAACAGGTTCACGCCCGCCTGCAAAGTGAAGCCGCCGATGCGACGGCCAAGCGGGTCGTAGTCGGGCCGCGGCCGATCCTGAACGCCCTGGTTCGCCTGCGCTTCCTGGGCTACCGCATGAACCGGAGCAAACGCCACCAAAACGGCAGCCAAAGTCGACACTGATGCTGAACGAATGCCCACGTCAGGCTCCCCACTAGCCGCTTCGGGGGCGGCAAACCTGTCAAACGATTGCGGCATCGATCCCTCGCTTCCGGTTGCAGTGCAATGCGATGCGCGCGCGGGGGGATAGGCAGGACTCGTTACGCCCTAAGCGTTCAATTAAAACGCCAATCCCGTTCTACGCGGCAGGCCACAATTGCGCGAACGCCCACAAGCCTGCGCGTGAAACGATGAACCAAATGATACTGCAATAAAGGATAACGCCGCTGGCCACGATCCAGGGCGGAATCTTCGACTTTTCCCGCAGATACTCTGTGGTTACCGCAGGCGGATACCGCCTCGGTTCTGCATGGACTTGGGGGCGGCGGAGAGCACCCAAACGTGTGCCTTTCGTTCGACTCGCCCCGTGGCGAGAGCACCTGAAACGACTCTATCTCCAGGGCCGGCCCTGGCAAGCTTCACTAACAATCCAATTCCACAACCGCGCGAGATAGGTTGCGCCGCACAATTCTTGCATGCGATTGTTTCCGAGCCGCTAAGCGAGGGTTAGCGGCCGGGGATTTTGGTTAAAATGACCAATAGGACTATCGAGGCAGGCGCTGAGGTTCGCGTCCTGTTTCGCGGTCGGCAGAATGCAGCGGCTGGACGGTATCGTCTTTACCCTTCGCGTTCGCCACACCGTGTGACAGACCGGCGGCTCATCCGCAAAGCGCGTCTCGCCAACGGCCGCGCGAAACGCTTCTTTGACGTAGTGCTGGCGTCGCTGCTGCTCGCATTTCTGATGCCGGCGCTGCTGACGATTGCTGCGGCCATCAAGCTCACCGATCCAGGCCCCATCTTTTATCGCCACAAGCGTCTCGGTCGCCGCGGCAAGCGTTTTGGCTGCATCAAATTCCGCACCATGGCGGTCGATTCCGAAGCGCGTCTTCGGCATCTGCTCGAAACCGATCCAAACGCTGCGGCCGAATGGCTGGAGTCGCAGAAGCTGCGCAACGATCCGCGCGTCACGCGCATCGGCGCATTCTTGCGCAAGACCAGCCTCGACGAGCTGCCGCAGCTTTGGAACGTCATCAAAGGCGAGATGAGCATGATCGGCCCGCGTCCGATCACCCGCGACGAACTCGCGCGCTACGGCCGCGACCGTCGTTTCTACCTTCTGGTCCGCCCAGGTATCTCGGGCCTCTGGCAGGTTAGCGGCCGCTCAAGCGTCAGCTACGATCGCCGCGTTCAGTACGACCGCGAGTACCTCGAAGAATGGTCGTGGTTCCAGGAGTTGCGTATCGCCGCGCTTACGCTTCCAGCGGTGATGTTTGCGCGCGACGCCTGCTGATTTCAGCTTGGTTGACTATAGGCTTTTTCGCCGGGACGCGGTTCGCGCTTCTCGATCGGCTTGAACACGCCTGTTCCGGTCATAAGCGTGCGCTCGCCTGACCAAACACGCCCGCGCACCAAAAACAGCCCGTTTTCGCGCGACATGACTTCGCCCCGCCCCTCAACCCAATCGCCGGTTTTGGCGCTCGACAGGAAATCGCACGTCAAGCGGATGGTCACCCAATAGGACGACGTTTCGATTGAGACGATCTGGCCCCAAGCCATGTCCGCGAGCGTCATCAACATCCCACCGTGGGCGTTGCGCATGCCGTTGGTGTGCTGATCCTCGACACGAAACGCCATAGTCGAACCGGTTTCGTCGAGCTTGCGATAGAGCGGACCGATTTGACGGGTGAAGCCCCGGCGCCAATCCAGAAGGCGATAACCTTCTGGAATTTCCATCTCGGGTGCGGCGACGTCATCGGACATTCAACCATCCAAATGCAAAGAGGGCGCAGTCTAGTGACCGCGCCCTCTCCCGCCAATAACGTGAGCCGACCTCTTACTCGACGTCGAGGTCGTCCCCGTCATAATCGTCAACGTAAACTTCGTTCGCCGGCGCCGGCTTCTTGGCGTGCACGATGCTGCGCGGCATGCCGTTGACCATGTCACTGCGCACTTCGTAGCGCGCCGCGCGGATCGCAGGATGGAAGCCCACGTTCTCGAGCGAGACCATCACGGCGTGGCCGCGATCGCGCCAATAGGCTTCGATCTTGTCCTTCAACGCCTGGGCGCCTTCGCGGGTGCAAAAATCTACCAGCGAACCCGGCGCGCGCACGGGCGCGAAAGCGGAAAATTCTTCGTCGTCAAACGGCTTCATTGCTAAGCTCAGGCTCATGTCCGCAACCCCTTGGATTGCGCGCATGATGCCAAAATCCCGCACTGCAAAAAATTGCACAGAAGTCGTGGTTGAAGACCTAGCCGCTCACGGGAAGGACCTAAGACCAGACCTATGCCCTACGGCCTAGAGCGCACCGCCCCCTCCCGAAAGCGCCAGCGAAATGGTCATCTTAGCGCTCATGAATGCGCCGAAGCCTTTGGTCGTCATCTTTGAAGACGACGACGCCTCCGCCGATGGGCTGATGCTTATCCTGCGCGATTGGGGCGCGGAGGTCCTGCGCGCCGAGGCCGTGGACCCGATTGCTGATATGCTGGGCCGGCGCATTGGTGAAATTGCCTGCATCATCACCGACTTCAATCTCGGAGATGGCCCAGACGGGGTAACGCTGACGCAGCGGCTTAAAGAACACGCGCCAACTGCACGCGTGCTGGTGCTTTCGGGTTCGTTCCACGGGCGGGCCGCATTGTCAGCGGCAGCCTCCGGCTACGAAATCATGCAAAAGCCAGCCACCGCGGCGGCGATCATCGATTGGCTTGAACGCCGCTGACCAAGAACACGCTTGTGCGGCGCAGCGACGCCACGCATGAGACCGGAATGCCGCGAGTGCCGTCCATTGATAGCGCACGTTTAGTCGCGCGCATCCCGCGAGCCGACTTGATCTTGTCCGGCGCGATTGCGCTTGTGTGCGTGCTTGTCATCGTCATGGTCGTGTTGTTGACGTCGGGCTCCCGCGCTGTGGACGCCTCGCGCGACGCTGCCGCCAACAGCCGCATTGTCCGTGCGATATTGATCGATCTGCGCGAAGCGCAATTCGCGGCGCAATCGGTGCAGCTCGTCTACCTGCTTGATCGCCGCCGGGACCGGCTTCCGCAGTTCGCGTACGCCAAGGATCAAGCTGAAGACAGCCTCGCCAGCCTGGGCCGCGTCACCGAAGGCTATCCCGAACTCGCCGCTCTCGGCGCGCAAGTCACCAGCTTGGTGCAAGAAGATTTCGCGCTGATGGAAGCGGCGCTGCGCACCGGCCGCCGAAGCGAGACCCGCGATACCGACACCGACCCGCGCATCCGGCTTGGCGCCGTGCTACCCCGCCTCCACGCCGCGCTCAACGCACGCATCGATGTGGCGCGCGCCGCGGAGCAGCGGGCCCAACGCAGCGTCGAGATCCTCGCACTGGCGCTGGCGGCGCTTTCGCTCATCGCCGCAGGTTTGTCGATATTCGCCTTGCGGCGCGAACGTGATCAATGGCGGCTGGCGCAGGACGCCGCAGAAAGCGCGCGGGCGAGCGCCACGGCGTCCGACCTTGCGAAAACGCGCTTCCTCGCCGCCGCCAGCCACGACATGCGCCAGCCCTTGCATGCACTGACGCTCTATCTCAACGCCATCGGTCGACGCGTGCAAACCGACGAAGCGCGCGACATCGTCGCCAAGGCCGAACGCGCCGCGCACTCGCTTTCGGGCATGTTCTCCACGCTGCTCGATCTTGCCCGCATTCAAGCGCAAGTCATCAAGCCCGAGATCGAAGTGTTTTCCTTGCAGGATTTGCTCGATCGCATCGTCACCGAAAACCCCGGCGCCGATCTGAGCGCGGAGCCCGCTCCGATCGAGGTTCGCTCCGACCGCGGCCTCCTCGAGCGCCTATTGCGCAACCTCGTGTCGAACGCGCTGAAGCACGGCGGCGGCAAGGCCCATATCAGCGTGACCACGCGCGACGCCTTCGCCGAGATAGCCGTGCGCGACGAAGGCCCTGGCATCGCGGTGGACGACCAAGCACGCATCTTCGACGAGTTCGTGCGCCTCGACGGGCGCGCCAGCAGCGAAGGATTGGGGCTCGGTCTCTCCATCGTGCAACGCATCGCCGAATTGCTTGACCACAAAATCGGCGTGCGTTCCGCACCCGGCGAGGGCGCGACATTCACGGTACGCGTGCCCATCGCACGCGGCGCGCGCAGCGCGGCGCAAAACCCGCGTACACTTCAGCCCGTCTCGCTACGGGGCGTACGTATCCTCGTCCTTGACGATGACCCCCAAGCGCTCGAAGCCATTTGCGGTGCGCTGACAGACCTTGAGGCGATCGTGCGCGCGTGCGCCACCGAAGCCGAGGTAATGAGCGCGCTTGACGAAGCCTTCGCGCCAAATCTTCTGGTGTTGGATTTGCGGATCGACGGCGCGCTGGTCGGCATCGACATCGCTAATCGCGCGTTGGCGCGGCTTGGCGGCATCGTTCGCGCGATCATCGTCACCGGCGACACAGGCGCCGACACGCTGGCGACGCTGCGTCAGTCCAACCATCGTTGGCTCATCAAGCCGGTTGACCCGCAACACCTCGCGCAGGCGGCCGCGGAACTCAGCGGCGCAGCCGAAGCGACGGGCCTATGACCGCTCGGTCTTTCGGGTGACGCAAGCGCGGCGCTCGAAGGCTAATGTGATTTCAGCTTGGCGATTGCTTCGGCGCGCGTGCGCACGCCGAGTGCGCGGTAGATCGCCGCCAAATGGATCTTCACGGTGCCTTCGGCTATGTTGAGCGAGCGCGCGATTTCCTTGCTCGCGCGTCCCTTCACCAACTCCCCCAGCACGTCTTTCTGGCGGATCGTCAACCGGTCGGCCCCCTCCATTGGCGCGGCCGGCGTCACCGTCTGCCCTGGCTCGCGTTTGCCAATCGCCGGTGGCACGAAGATGCGCCCTTCCAGCACGCTGCGGATCGCCGCGGCGATCTCCGCTGACGGAAGCGATTTCGGAATGTAGCCGTGGACGCCGGCAGCCAGGGCGCTGAAGATCTCCGGCCGCTCCTCCCACGCCGAGACGACTGCGACTTTAGCTTCGGGAAACCCGTCGCGCAGCGCCGCCAGCGCCTCCGCACCAGACATGCCGGGCATGCGTAGGTCGACCAGGATCAGATCGCCTGCGCCTTCGGTCATCAGTATTTCGAGAGCAGCGTCGAAGGTTTCGGCTTCACGAACAATGTCCGCGCCAAGTTCATCGACCAGCAATTGCTTGAGGCCGCTTCGAAACAGCTCGTGATCGTCCGCAATCAGCACGGACAACGCCATAGCGGACTCCTAGCCACGCCGATGGCAACGCCCCCGCCCCGCGCGGCGGTGTTGCAACCGTTTTCAGATTATCGACAACTTGGAGTCGCTCAACAAAAATCGACCGGCATAAATTTGCGGTTAGGGCGCGCCGGCGATCGATCCGCCGGTGGCGCTGATCGGTGTGACTTCGCGCGCACGCACGTCACGCAGAGTATCGATGCGGCCACGCTCGATCTGGAAGAGTTCAAGATCACGGCCTTCGAGATTACGGCCATTTGCGACACGCAGGCTCATGGGGTTCATCTGCTGGCCCCGGCGCATCACTTCGTAGTGCAAGTGCGGGCCCGTCGACCGGCCGGTCGTCCCGACATAACCGATCACCTGCCCTTGCCGCACGCGCGTGCCGGCGCGCACACCGCGCGCGAAACGCGACATGTGGGCGTAGGCCGTCTCGTAACCATCGCCATGACGGATGCGGACATAATTGCCAAAAGAGCTGAAGGGCCCGGCACGCACAACGACGCCCTCGCCCGCCGCCAAGATCGGCGTGCCGGTCGGGGCGGCGAAATCGACGCCGCGGTGCATCCGCGAATAGCCGAGCACGGGGTGACGGCGCATGCCGAAGCGCGACGAAAGCCGCGCGCCGTTAATCGGCGTCTTCATCAGGAAGCGCCGCGCGCTCTTGCCGTCGGCGTCAAACCAATCCGGCGTGCTGGAGCCCGGCGCCATGAACGAATAGAAATTGCGCGCGCCCCGCCGCGTTTCCAGCGACACGAACAACAGATCGCCGGTACGGACTGTATTGCCCTCATCGTCATAGAAGCGTTCGAACACCAGTTCGAAATTGTCACCCGGTTGCACGTCGCGCTGAAAGTCGACGTCGTACGAGAACGCATCGGCCAAGGCCGCGACCTCACGGTCGGTGGCGCCAAGGTGCAGCGCCGTGCCGTAGAGGCTCGTTTCCACTGGCGCGGCAATGCGCGCGATTTCGAACGTCAGCGGCATCAACACTTCGCGCGCGGCGAATTCTCCGTCGAGCGTGCGGTTCGCGGTGACGGAAGCGCCGGGCTCGGAGCGGAACGCGACAGCCGTCAGCCGCGCCTCGGTTGCGCCATCGCGGTCAAAAATCAGGTTGATTGGCTGGCCGGGGCGGATCCGCCGCGTGTCATACACTCCGGCGATCGACGCCAACGCATTGGTCACTTCGCCGGGCGTCACGCCATTGCGCGTCAGCAGGCCGGCGAATGTCTCGCCCCGCCCCACCGTGACGGCGCGGGTTTCATGCGAGAGGTAAACTTCTGTGAATGCCAGATGTTCGGCGCGCCGGGCCGCGGCTTCGTAGGCGGCTTGATCGGCGGCGTCAGCGGCAGGGGCGGCGCTGAACAGACCGGCGCTCCAAGCCCAGCCCGCGCCAAAGCACAGACAGGCCATGAGCACTCCGCCCGCGACCAATCCCTTCCAGGATTTTGGAACCCCACTCGGGCCCGCTTGAGAGAATTCTACTCCCAAATTCAATGCTCCAGCCCCGCGAGGGCCTATATCATCTCGAAACCAGATCAAAGGTCTGGGGTTATTCCCCCGGAAACCCTGCCCGCCTCATTAAAGACGTCACTACGGGCCCTTGGTCACATAACGAACCCTCGGCCCATGCGAATTGGGACGTCCCTACCTAAGCAGAACGCACGCCAACCAGAACAGTATGGCACATAGGTCTAACCAGGCCATTGCGAGTCAAGATCGACCGCTGACAGAGCCCGACACCCCGGCGCCCGCCCCGCGCCGGCGCAGGGTTGTGCGCCGTGTCGCGATTTGGAGCATGGCGGGGGCCGGCATGGCCATTTTGGCCGCCGGCCTTTGGATGATCCGGCTGCCGCTGGCGGAAATGACGATCCGAGGGGCCCTGGCCCAGCGCGGCCTTGGCGCCAGCTTTCAGTTGATTCAGCTCGATTTTTCGAGCGCGACCCTGGCCAACTTCGCCATCGGCGACCCCTCCCGGCCCGACCTTGCCCTGCCGCTGGCTGAAGCAAGCTGGTCCTGGGCCGGGGTCAGCCCCAGGCTCGAAACGCTTCGGCTGGTCCGCCCAAGCCTGCGACTATCGGTCAACCAGGCCGGCGCGGTCTCCGCCGGGGCATTAAGAAATATCCGCCCCGGCGAACGGGGCGGCGCTCGCCCGGTCGTGCCTCGGGTGCGCCTCACGATCGAGCAAGGTGAAGTCCTGATCGATGCGCCGTTCGGACCCCTCCGTGCCGAACTCGTGGCGAGCGGCGTAATCGGCCAGGATTTCGCCGCCCTCGCGCGCATCGCCGAAACCTCACACCAGGGCGCCGCTTTCGCGCTCGATTCAGGCCGCGCCGAATTCAGCGCGACCGCTGCGGGCGATTTGCTCAGCATGCGCTTCGCGGCGCGATCGCGAGCCATGGTGTGGAATGGCGCGCGCGTTGGCCCAGCTCAGATCGAAGCCGCTGCTGAAACGCCGCTCGACCTCGCCACCCTCACCGGCTCTGCCGCTTGGCGTATCGCCGCCATCACCAGCGAGCACAATTCCGCCGCCGGTATCGCCGGCGCCGCAAACACCAGCCTCACCTTCAGCGAGACCGAACTGACGCCCGCCACTTGGCAGGCCGAGGCGCGGCTTAGTCTGTTGCGCGGCGCGCAACGCGAAATGCGCCTTGAGAACGGGGAGCTTCGAGCAAACCTCAACGGTGCAAACGGCCAAGGCGCGATGACATGGTCGGTCACGGCCGCGAACGCCCAAGGACTCGGCGTACGCGCCGCCCAGCCCATCGCCACCGGCGAGATTGAGTTCACGGGGCCAGGCGCGTTCAACGGCGCTGCGCAACTCCGCCTCACCAACGCAGCGCTCACGCCCAACGCCCAGCAAAGCATCCGCAACGCCCTACCCAACATTTCCGGTTCGCCCATCGGCCCAACACTGGCGCAAGCGGAGAACGCAATCGATCGCGCTGCGGATCGCTTCGATCTCGCAATCCCGCTCACGCTCACCCACACCGAAGGTGTCACGCGCATCGTCGCCGCACAGCCGATCGAGGCGCGCGCCGCCACAGGCGCGCGTGTGCGTGTTGCGGCGCTGCGTCCGGGTGCACCTGCGCTGGCGATGCAATGGCCCGGCAGCACGTTGACTGGCGCCGCCGCGATCGACCTTGAAGGCGGCAGCGTTCCGCGCGCGACTTTGCTGTTCGATACGATCGCCTGGGCGCCAACAACGGGCTTCGACAGCGACGGCTCGCTCTCGATCGGCGACTGGAGCGCCAATGGCGCGCGCATCGCGGCGCGTGAGCTCACGATGTCCATCGCCGCACCGCTCGGTCAACGCGGGCAACTCGATCTCGTGGGTCCCGTCATCATCACCGGCCCGCTCGGCGACGGCGAAGTGCGTGACATGGCCATCGATCTCGATCTCGCCGTGCAATGGGGCCAGGGCTGGCGGGTGGCGCCGAACCGCTCGTGTCTGCCCGTTCGTATGGCCGGTATGGATGCGGCCGGCCTCTCATTTCAGGGTGGCGCATTCAGTCTCTGCGCCGGCCCGGGCGGCGCGATCGCCTCAGCCGACGCCAACGGTCGCTGGGGTGATGGTTTCATCATCACCGGCCTCAATCTCAACGGCCGCATGGCCGGCGAAGCCGCGCAACCAGCGCGCCTTTCATCCTCGCGCATCACCGGTCGCTTCAGCGGTGGCGGCGACGCCATCCAGCTCAACATCGAAGCCGCCGCGCCGTCGTTCTCTGTCGACATGGCGCCCGATCGCACCATCGACGTCGTTGGCCAATCCATGACCGCGCTCGCGCGCTTCGGCGGCGGCGCTTGGCGTGTTGACGGCGCCTTCGACCTCGGCCGCTTGGACGATCCGGGTCTCCCAGGTCAAGTGTCGGCGATTCACGGCAATTGGTCAGCGACACCACAAGACGACGGCGTCCTCATCCGCGTCGATGCCGCCGAAGCGGCGCTCACCGCCCGCCCCGCAAGCGCCGAAGACGAACGCCCTTTATTCAACCCCATGCAGCTCTCCGGCGTGAACGCGGAAATGCGCAACGGCGCCATCAACGCGCAGGGCGCGCTGCTCCTGAACGACCAAGCCCGCAACCTCGCCAGCTTCACCGCGCGCCACGACATCGAAAGCGGCGCGGGCGGCGCGGTTTTCACCGCCGACGCGATCCAATTCGGCGACGCACTGCAGCCCTACGAGATCAGCGAGCTTGCCCGCGGCGTTGTCGAAAATGTGCGCGGCCCCGCCGCGGGCGTGGCAGAGATTACATGGGACAAGGAAGGCGTGCGCGGCGCGGGCCGCGTGCGCCTCGACGGCGTATCGCTTGCGCTGGCCACAATTCCGGTGATCGAAAATGTGCGCGGCGAGATCGTGTTTGACGATTTGTTCGCGCTGACCACGCCTCCGGGCCAAAACGTCACCGTCGGTCTCGTGAACCCCGGCATCGCCGTCGCCAATGGGCGCATTCGCTTCCAACTTTTGGGCGAGCAGCGCGTCGCGGTTGAAAGCGCCGAGTTCGACTTTGCCTCCGGCATATTGGCGCTAGAGCCGACGACCATCACGCTTGGCGCCGAAGAAGCGAACGTTCGGCTATTGTTGCGCAACGTGGATGCCGCCAATTTGCTTGCAACGCTCAACATTCCCGACCTGCAAGCCACCGGCACCATCGAAGGATCGTTTCCGCTGCGTCTGGCGCGCAACACCGCCTTCGTGACGGACGGCGAGCTTTATGCCGCGCCCGGCGGCGGCGTGATCCAGTATGTCGGCAACGCAGGCCAAGACGCCACCGGCGCGGCTCGCATCGCTTTCGACGCGTTGCGCAATTTCGACTACGACAATCTGCGCATCACTTTGAATGGCGACATTTCCGGCGAAGTGGTGTCCTCGATCCAATTCACCGGCGAGAATTCTGGCCGCTCAGTCGATATCAGCGAATTGGCGCCAATCCCCGGCGTTGGCCGCGTCACCGCACGCGGCGTGCCGTTCGCGTTCAACGTCAACGTCACCGCCCCCTTCCGCCGCCTCGCGCAAACCGCTGCGGGCTTCGCCAATCCGCGCGACATCATCAGCGAGGTGGTGGTGACGCCAATTCCGCCCGACGCCCTGCCCGAAAACCAAGGCGAAAACCCCAATCCCGCCGCAAATCAGACGCCAGATCAATGAGACGCTCAGTTGACGTTCAGCTGGGGCGCCTAGATTAAGAGCGGGAACACGCGAGGAGCTTCCCCATGTTGAAGACCGGGGCGAAAGCCGGTTCTGGATTGCTGTTGATGGGCGCGGCCGTCGCTCTCACCGCCGGGTGCATACCCGTGCAGGTGCAGGCGCCGGATCGGCCGATCGAGATCAATCTCAACGTGAACATTCGCCACGAAGTGATCGTGCGTCTCGATCAAGAAGCGCGCGATTTGTTGAACGACAACCCGGACCTGTTCGGAGACCCGCGATGACCGCCCGCAACATCAAACTGATCTTCGGCGCGATTGCGCTCGCTGGCGCTCTCGCCGCCGCTCCCGCGCTCGCACAGGACAATGCGATCAGCCAAGGCCGCGCTGCTGGCGTGATCGGCGAGCAGGCCGACGGCTATCTCGGCGTCCGCACCGGCCAGACGGCCTCCGCAGACCTGCGGGCGCGCGTCGACCAGTTGAACATTCGCCGCCGCGCCGAATATACAACCCGCGCTGAACGCAACAACGTGACGCCCAACGAAATGGCCGCCAGCATCGTCTGCGTGCTGTTTCGTGAGCGCCTGCGCGCTGGCGAATACTATCGCGACGAGGGCGGCACATGGCGCCAAGTCACCGCCAGCGCACCGGCCGCGCTGCCAAGCTGGTGTCCAGCGGCGAGCTAAGCCAAAACGCCGCGCGCGCCTGCGCACATGGCGCCGGCGCGCGACGCGGCCTACATTGACGCCATGTTGCAGGTGTTTCTGCTTACGATCACGCTCGGCGGCATTCTGGCCGTGGTGACGTTCGGCGTGCTCACGGGCTGGGACGCGTCCGCCATGAGCATTCATGGGTGGATCGCGTTGGCGCTCGGCACGGTGGTTTCGCTCGCGCTTGGCGGCGGCCTGATGGCGCTGACCTTCTACTCCGCGCGTAAAGGCTATGACGACCGTATCGAGGTCGACACCGATCCGGATAAGCCGTCGTAAAGTCGCTTAACCATCCTTATGTTCAGACTGAGCATAAGCTGATACACTCTCTCCAATGGCCAAGTCCAAAACCAAGCCGTCCGGCGCCGAGCGTTTCGGCTCCCTTTACGCGCACGGCTTCGTGCGTGTGGCCGCGTGCGCGCCGGTGGTGGTTCCCGCCGATCCAGCCGCCAATGCCGAAGCCATCCTCGCCTTCGCCCGCGACGCCGACGCGGAGAAAGCGGCCATTCTGCTGACGCCAGAGCTCTCGCTTTCGGGCTACGCGATAGACGATCTGCTGCACCAGGACGTGCTCCTGAACGCCGTCGAAGACGCCATCGCGAAGATCAAAGCGGAAAGCGCGAAGCTGCTGCCGGTGATCATCGTCGGCGCACCGCTCCGCGCACGGGGCGCGCTCTTCAATTGCGCCGTGTTGATCCATCGCGGCGAAGTGCTGGGCGTCGTGCCCAAAAGCTTCCTGCCGAACTACCGCGAATATTACGAGAAGCGCCACTTCGCTTCTGCCGCCGACACCACTGACAACACCATCCAAATCTGCGGCGAGGATGTGAGCTTCGGCGCCGAGCAAATCTTCGTCGCCAACGACATCGCCGATTTCGCGTTCCATGTTGAAATCTGCGAGGACTTCTGGTCCCCCACGCCGCCCTCAACCTACGGCGCGCTCGCCGGCGCGACTTTGCTGCTCAATCTCTCCGCCTCCAACGTCACGATCGGCAAAGCCGAGGACCGCAAGGTTTTGTGCGATTCCCAATCGCGCCGCTGCGCCGCCGCGTACGTGTTCGCCGCCGCCGGCACGGGCGAAAGCACCACCGACCTTGCTTGGGACGGCCAAGTCATCGCCTACGAACTCGGTGAGAAAATCGCCGAAGGCGAACGCTTCGCGCGCGCGCCGAAGCTCGTCATCGCCGACGTGGACGTACAGCGCATCGCTCAGGAACGCCGCCGCGTCTCCAATTTCCGCGACGCCCAAGCCCGCGAACAGGATCGCCTGATCGGTTTCGAGCAAGTGCGCTTCACGCTCGACGCACCCACCGGGGCGCTGCCGCTCAAGCGCACACTCGACCGCTACCCGTTCGTGCCGGACGATCTCACACGCCGCGATCAGGATTGCTACGAAGCCTACAACATCCAAGTCGCCGGCCTTGCAAAGCGGCTTGAATCCTCCGGCATCAAACGCGCAATCATCGGCGTTTCCGGCGGCCTCGATTCAACACACGCGCTCATCGTCACCGCGCGCGCCTTCGATCTCATCGGTCTGCCGCGCACCAACATCATCGGCGTCACGCTGCCGGGCTTCGCCACCAGCGACGGCACAAAGTCCAACGCTTGGGCCTTGATGCGCTCGCTCGGCATCGACGCGCGCGAAGTGTCGATTGAACCGCTCGCGCGGCAAATGCTGACGGACCTCAACCACCCCGCCGCGAAGGGCGAGAAGGTCTACGACATCACGTTCGAGAACGTGCAAGCGGGCCTACGCACCGATTATCTCTTCCGCCTCGCCAACCAGGAAAACGGCCTCGTCATCGGCACCGGCGATCTCTCCGAGAACGCACTCGGCTGGCAGACCTACGGCGTCGGCGATCACATGAGCCATTACAACGTCAATGCCGGTGCGCCGAAGACGTTGATCCAACATCTGATCCGCTGGGTCGCCGCGCAAAAATTGTTCGACGACAACGCGTCGCACACTTTGCTCAAAGTGCTCGACACCGAGATCAGCCCAGAACTCGTGCCGGGCGACGCGCCGCAAAGCACGCAAGCCGTGGTGGGGCCTTACGAGCTGCAGGATTTCAATCTCTACTGGATCAATCGCTACGGCTGCGCGCCGAGCAAGGTGCTGTTCCTCGCGCACAGCGCCTGGGGCGAGAAATATCCATACGCCGACTTGCGCAAATGGCTCGGCGTTTTCATCAAGCGCTTCTTCGGCCAAAGCCAATTCAAACGCTCCGCCATGCCCAACGGACCCAAAATCGTTTCGGGCGGCGCGCTTAGCCCACGCGGCGATTGGCGCGCGCCGAGCGACGCCAGCGCGAAACCGTGGCTCGACGAACTCGCGAAGAACACGCCCGAAACGCTGGACTAAGTAGGCGCCCAACCTCCTCCTCGATGGAGGAGGTGGCCACGAAGTGGCCGGAGGAGGTGCGCGCGCGACGATGATGGTCAGCCTCGAGAGGCTAACCCGATTGCGTCGCGGGCCTCACCTCCTCTGTCAGCTCGCTGCGCTCTCTGACAGCTCCCCGCCGAAATCGCTTTGCGATTTCGGGAACTATCCAGCGCCGGCCGCGAAGCGGGCGGTGGCGAGGAGGAGCGGGGCGTTTCGCCTTCAACCCATCAACGCTTCATGCAACACTGCGCGCCGTGACGTATCCCTCCCTTTCCGCACTCATCTCCCTCGCCCGCGAAGCTGGCGACGAGATCATGCGCGTCCGCGCCGAGGGTTTCGACGCGATCCAAAAAGGCGATGGCTCGCTCGTCACCATCGCCGACCAACGCGCTGAAGCGATCATCGAGGCTGGCCTCGCGCACCTCGCGCCCGGCGTGCCCATGATCGGCGAGGAAGCGGTCGCCGCCGGCCGCATGCCCGAATGCGGCGACAATTTCTTCTGCGTAGACCCGCTCGACGGCACGCGTGGCTTCGTCAGCGGCGGCGAGGAATTCACCGTCAACATCGCGCTCATCGAAAACCACGTTCCGATCGTCGGCGTCGTCTACTCGCCCGTGAGCGGCGAGATGTTCGCCGCCGAGCCGGGCCGCGCGCTGAAGGGCGATGTCGCGATCAGCACAACGCAACCCGGCGTAAACTGGCGGCTCGTCGCCTCAGAACGCTCGGGCCGCAACGCGCGGACGCAAGATTTCGCCAACGCGATCGGCCCGCACACATTGTTACACGCATCATCGTCAATCAAATTCTGCCGCTTGGCGGAAGGCGTCGCTGACCTTTATCCGCGCTTTGGTGACCTTAGCGAATGGGACGCCGCAGCTGGTCACGCCATCCTGGCCGCCGCCGGCGGCGGCGTCATGCGCCTTGACGGCGCGCCGTTGCACTATGGCAATCGTGCGGACGCGTTCTTAATCCACGGACTTATCGCCTACGCGAGCGAAGCAGCTAAGGAAGCGGCGTTGAACGCCTTGCGCTAACACCTCCTCCTCGATGGAGGAGGTGGCCACTTGGCGCGCCGTAGCATTAGCGAAGGCAGGCGAAGTGGCCGGAGGAGGTGCTCGCGTGACGATGAAGGAAGAGCCTCGTGAGGCAAATCCCGAAGCGTCGCCGGCCTCGCCCTCCCCGCGCTCCGCGCGGCCCTCCCATCGAGGGAGGGCAAGATGCTAAGCGCTCAGGCGTTCGATCAGTCGCGCCATAAACCGCGCGCCCTCCTCGATCTGGCTCAGCTCGATGCACTCATCCGGCTGGTGCGCTTGGGTGATCGAGCCCGGCCCGCACAATACGCACGGCCAGCCGGCGCGCTGAAACAGCCCCGCCTCCGCCGCGTACGACGCTGCGCGTGTGTCGTTGTCGCCAGTGAGCGCGCGCGCCAATGTTTCCGCAACGCTGGTGCGATCCGGCGTCAGCGGCGGATTGTTCGAACGGCGGAACACCGTGACGCCACCTTCCGGCGCGCGGCGTTTGATCTCCGTGTCCAACGCCTCCGCCGCCGCGCGGAAACGCGCTTCGATCGGATCGGGATCGATTCCCGGCGGGCAGCGCAAATCCCATAGAAATTCGCAGCGGCGCGCGATGATGTTCATCGCCGTGCCGCCTTCGATTTTGCCGATCGTCATCGTCGGGCCAGGCGGCGAGAACAATGATTGCACGTCCGCATGCGCGCGCGCCTCGTGCGCCAAGTCGACGACGAGATTCATCAGCTTCATCGCTTCCATCACCGCCGAGACGCCATCGTCCGGCAGGCTGGAATGCGCCTCGCGCCCGATCACCTCGACACGAAAGCCGCGCACGCCCTTGTGGCCGCTCACCACTTTCATGCTGGTCGGCTCGCCAACGATCACCGCTTGCGGGCGCGGTACAATGCCTTGCATGTCCGCGATCAGAGACGGTGCGCCGAGACAGCCCACCTCTTCGTCATACGAAAACGCCACGATGATCGGCGCTTTCAGCTTCGCCGCCAGCGCCGCATCGACGTGCGCCAGCGCCAAAGCGAGGAAGCTTTTCATGTCAGCCGTACCGCGGCCGTAGAGCTTGCCATCGCGCTCCGTCAGCGCCCACGGATCGGACGTCCAGGGTTGCCCATCAACCGGCACGACATCGGTGTGCCCCGACAGCACCACGCCGCCCTCAACCTCCGGCCCGATCAGCGCATAAAGGTTCGCCTTCGCGCCATCCGCATTGAGCACGCGCTTCGACGCAATCCCGCGCACGGAGAGGAAATCCTCAACCCACGCGATCAACTCAAGATTGGAATTGCGCGACGTGGTGTCGAACGCGATCAGCCGCGCGAGAATCTCGAGCGTCTGATCGGCGGCCACGCGTCAGCTCCGCGGCGCCTCGACGATGCGGCCGTCAGCCCCTTGGAACGCCAGCAGCACGATGCGGAATTGCAACGCCGCGCCTGGCGGGATCACTGGCGGCTGGCCTTCGGGGCCGTAGCCAAGTTCGGCCGGAAACGTCGCGATCACTTCATCGCCAGGGCGCATTTGCTGGATCGCCTCGGAGAAGCCCGGCACGACGCCGTTCAGCGGAAACTGCGCCGGCTGGCCGCGCTCAAACGATGAATCGAACACGCTGCCATCGGCCAACTTGCCTTCGTAATGGACCAAAACCGTGCTTTCCGCAGTTGGACGCGGCAGCGATTGGTTCGAGCCGCGCGAGCGGAACTCAATCAACAACCCAGAGGGCCTCGCTTCGACACCTGCTTGCGCACGGGTTTCGGTCAAGAATTCCGCGGAGCGCTCCGCAGCTTCGGCCGCAGACGCTTCGCGCTCTTTCTCCGAGCGTTCGATCTCGCCCATCACGCCGCCGCTGTCGCCGCACGCCGCAATGATCAAAATGGCGGCGACCGCGAAAATTCGCATCATCATGTATAAAGCTCATCCGATTGCGGGATGGTCCAGGTCTCAGCGATCCCGGCGCGTTCCCAGTCCTTGAAATCAGCATCCGCGAACATCGTCTCGCAATAGGCTTGCGAAGCCGCTGGCGCGGAAACCTTGTAGGTGCGCAAGCGCGTCGTCACCGGCGCGAACATCGCATCGGCGATCGAGCGCGTGCCGAACAGCCACGGGCCGTCACCGGCGAATTGCTTGCGCGCGGCGCCCCACAATTCAAACAAGCGCGTCAGATCGCGCTGCGTGTCCTCGGGCCAGGCTGGCGCCGTATCCAGACGGCGGCGGATGTTCATCGACATATCCCGACGCAAAGCCGCGAAGCCCGCGTGCATTTCACTCGCCGCCGCCCGCGCAAGCGCGCGCGCCTTCGCATCCTTCGGCCACAGCGACGGCGCCTGCTCGGCTGCCCATTCGCAAATCGCCAGGCTTTCTTGGATGGTGGTTCCGTTCCAGTTCAAACACGGCACTTTGCCGCTCGGCGACACCGCGACAATGTCCTTGATCTGGGCGACGCCGTAGCCTTCCCCGCCCAGCGGGATCACACGCTCTTCAAACGCTATGCCGCCCCAGCGCAATGCCAGCCACGGCCGCAGCGACCAGGACGAATAATTCTTATTGCCGATATAAAGCGTCACGTCAGCCATGCGCGCTTGTTTCAGAGCCCTGCAGGGAGATCAAGCGTCTCGCGCTTTTCCAATGCTTGCGTGACCGATACACTCGATTCTCGGGTTTGCGGAGGGCGCGATGCGCTTGATTTTGGCGGCGGCGACGATCGGGGCTTGCTTAGCGGCAGGTCACATTATGAGTGGCCGGGAGTCGGACCCGGCGCCCGCTTCCGTAATCGCCGGCGAAACCGCGATGCGCGCTGAGCACGCGAGCCTAGAAATCGGCAAGCAGGCGGTACCCAACAAGCCGCCGCCACGCGGCGTCTCCGGCGGTGGCGACGATAGCTGCCAATGGGCGAACGATCGCGAGTGCGACGATCCCGACATCGGCACCGGCGCGTGCCGGATGGGCACCGACGTTTCCGATTGCCGCGCCATGCGCGCTGGCGATGACGATAGCTGCCGTTGGGCGCGCGATGGCGAATGCGACGATCCGAATTTCGGCACCGGCGCATGTGTGCAAGGCACGGACCGCACCGATTGCGGACAAGTGTCCTGGCTGCGCAATCTGAACGACAGCTGCGCCACCTCCTTCAACAATGTCTGCGAAGAGCCCGGCCGCGGCAGCGGTTGCGCCGCCCGCACCGACCGCAGCGATTGCCGCGGCCGCCAGCGCCCGATGACCATCAACGATCACTTCTTCGGGCGCGACGACCGCGTGCGCGTCAACGCCCAAGAATTGCCCTGGCGCTACATGGGCCAATACACGAATGGCGCCGGCGAACGCTGCACCGCAACGCTCATCGCCCGCGACGTTATCGTCACCGCCGCCCATTGCATCAACACCGACGAAGGCATCCGCGCCGACGGCACGTTCCAGCCCGAAGCCGGCGGCCCCGCCGCGCGCACCACCGACTATTTCCTCAATCCCCGCTTCAATTATGAGCGTTTCAACACCACCGACGAAATCGATGGACTCGATTGGTCCTTGCTGCGCATCGACCAACCACTCGGCGAGCGTTGGGGTTTTGCCGGCACGCGCATCATCACCGCCCAGGGCACGGCCGCCGCGCGCGCGTTCGATCTCTACCAGGCCGGCTATTCGTGGGACACCGGCGACCGGCTTAGCGCCAACATCGCCTGCCACATCGTCCAGGTGCAGGGCCCGGATAACACGTTCGCGCACGAGTGCGACACGACGCGCGGCGATAGCGGCTCGGCTTTCCTCGTGCGCAACGGCAATGCGTGGGACGTGATCGGCGTCGACTCGAACTTCCGCAACAATCCAGGTGGGCCTTTCATCTACATCGCCGTCAGCGCTGCCTCCTTCCAACCTTACGTGGCTGACTTCGTTGCGCGCCGCATCGGCACGCCGGTGGGCCAGCAGACAGGCATAAAGCCGAAGCGGGATCGGTGAGTTGGAGCAAGCTCTATTCCGGGCCTGAGCCGCAGCGCGTCAACAAATGGCTGGCGCAGGAGGGCGTCTGTTCGCGGCGCGAAGCCGAGGCCCTGATCGCCGACGGACTGGTTTCGATTGACGGCGCGCGCGTCGATGACGTCGGGCGCAAGATCGAGCCCGGCCAGAAGCTGACGCTTTCGGACAAAGCCCAGCGCAAACTCGACGCGGCGTTCACGGCCGTGCTGAACAAGCCGGTCGGCTATGTGTCATCGCAGCCGGAGACCGGCCAAACGCCCGCCGCGCGTTTGATCACCGGAGCTAATCTCATCGGCGCCGCCTCGGTACCCGCCAAAGACGCAAGTCTGGCCCCGCTCGGTCGCCTCGACCAGGACTCTCGCGGGCTGCTGTTGCTGTCTGACGATGGCGTGCTGGCTAAGGCCGTCATCGGTCCGGCGTCGAGGCTCGACAAGGAATATCTGGTCCGCGTTGACGGCAAGCTGAACGACAAGAAACTGACGCTTCTGCGTCACGGTCTGTCGCTCGATGGCAAAGCATTGAAGCCGGCAAAGATCAACGTCGTCGAAGATCAGCGCCTGCGCTTCACCCTCAGCGAAGGACGCAACCGCCAGATCCGACGTATGTGCGAAGCCGTCGATCTCGGCGTCACCGACCTGCTGCGCCTTCGCATCGGCCCGCTGAAGCTCGGCGATCTGCACGAAGGCAAATGGCGTGCGCTGACGCCGCAAGAGCGCAAAGCGCTGATCGCCCAATCATAGCAACGCCTTGATCTGGATCAAAGCGCCTCCGGCGGGCCTGCACGAAACTGCCCCCTAGAGGAGAACAGCGATGGTCGATGGCCAAACCTTCGTGTGGTTTGTGGTGGGCGCAATGGCGACATTCGCGGTGGTGCTCGGCGTGGTGACGGCGATCACACACGAGCGCTGATCTGTCGCCGAACGCCGGCGCCACCAGCGCTAGGGCTCAATCGTCGCGCTATCGCCCGTGTTCCGCCGCCGCAGCTCAGCGAGCAATTGCGCATCGAAGATCTCCGCCGGCGCCTCGTTCAGCGCTTGCACGAATTCCGTCACGTCGGAGCGTTCATGCGCCTCCGCGAACGTTCGCCCTGGGATGATGGCGCGGCGGAAGAGATATTCGTCGGACCGTCCCGTAAGGATAAATGCTGGCGCCCAATTGAAGCCCGCCGCCTTCGCCAGCTCGTTGGTGCAGTTGGAGAAGATGGTGTTGTAATAGCGCGGCTGGGTTTCGAGCGCCTCAGTGCGCGCTAGGAGGCGCGTGAGCAAAGTGCGCTTCTGTTCATCATCGATCGCCACCGGGTACACAAATATCTCGTGATCGAGCATCACCGCGCGCCGCACCAGGAGGTCGCGCGCGCTGGCCCAAATGTAGCTCAGCTCAAACGTGTTCCAAATGCCGGCGAGCGCATCGTATTCCTCGCCCTCCTCGCGCCGCGCCTCGATCGTGAGGCCCAGCAGGCGGTCGCCTTCGAACTCAAACAGCAACAATGTGTGCGCCGCCAGCTGCGAGCCCGGCTGCGGCTCCAGCATGAACCAGACGCTCCGCAGATCGGCGATGTCGAATTCGGCGGAGACATAGGTTTCGTCGATCGGCCCATCGGCGTTGTAGCTCCAATCGCTTACTGGCGTCACCTCGAACGACGTTCCCGTGACACTGACGTCGGGCGTGCGCGAGAGATAAGGGTACCAGTTCCGATCCTGGCGCGGCGGCTCCAACATGCTCGCGCACGATCCAAGCAGCGTGATGAAAGCCATCGCCGCGAACGCGGGCCGCAATGGATGCGCGCCAAACCAGGTGCCCAATCGTCCCAAGAACAATGCTCCATGAATCGCCCGTCATCTTGCCGCGCGCTGGCGCTCCAAACCAGCGCCCTCTCGTCGTTTCCCGTTTATCGCGGTGCGGGCCGCGTGCTAAAGAGCAGGCATAAATTTAAGGAGCGGACCCATGGCCTTGCGGATCAACGATAAAGCCCCCGATTTTGAGGCCGAGACCACGCATGGCCGGATCAAATTCCACGAATGGATCGGCGACAGCTACGCCATTCTATTCTCGCACCCGAAAGATTTCACACCCGTCTGCACCACCGAACTCGGCTACCTCGCGAAGCTCGAACCCGAATTCAAGAGGCGCAACGTCAAGGTCATGGGGCTTTCGGTCGATCCGGTCACCGACCACGAACGCTGGCGCGGCGACATCAAGGAAGTCACCGGCGGCGACGTCCAGTATCCAATGATCGGCGATCACGATCTGAACGTCGCCAAGCTTTATGACATGCTGCCGGGCGACGCTGGCGAAACCAGCCAAGGCCGCACCGCCGCCACCAACGCGACTGTACGCACCGTTTACATCATCGGCCCCGACAAATTGATCAAAGCGATGCTGATCTATCCGATGAGCTCGGGCCGCAATTTCGATGAGGTGCTGCGCCTGGTGGAATCTATCCAACTCACCGCCAACCACAAAGTGGCCACTCCCGTGAACTGGAAGAACGGCGAGGACGTGATCATCGTGCCCGCGGTCTCCGATGAAGAAGCGAAAACACGCTTCCCGAACGGCTGGACGACGTTGAAACCCTATCTGCGCGTGGTGCCGCAGCCCAAGGGCTAGCACTTCAGAGCGGGGACGATGCAGGACGTATTCATTGCCCATGATCGCGCCGATGTCGGCATCGCCGAGGCCTACGCACGCGCACTAAAGAAGCTGGGCTATGAGTGCGCGTGGGACGCGGGCGGCGTTGTCAATGACGATTGGGCCGAGCGCGCGCTCGCCACGGTGAAAGGCGCACGCTGCGTCATCGCGCTGTGGTCGCCGCGTTCTGTCACGTCCGAGCATGTGACCTTCTGGGCGACGAGTGCTGCCGCTCAGGGCAAACTGATCTCGATCAGCGCCTATGGCGATGCCGAACCGCGCATCCTCGCCCACCTCGGCACCATCAATCTCGCCGGCTGGGACTATGTAAGCCCCACGCCTTCCGCCGAGCTTTTGTTCGCGGCCTTGAAGCGCCACACCAAGAAGGCGCCCAAGCGCGAGCCCGCGCGCGCGCCGGTCGCCGTGGCCGCGCTGCTTCCGCACCCCACACTGAAGCCATCAAAACCAGCATCACCACGCCTGCGCCGCGCTGACTGGCTGATGTGGCTCGCCGGCGCCGCGGCCGCGCCGATCATCGCGGTCAGCTTTTTCTTCCTCGGCAGCGAACTCCGCCAAGCGTTCGACCGCGAACAGACCGCCCCCGCGAACGCTCAAACTGTCGCGCCCGCGCTCACCGCCTCCGCAATCGCCGCACCAGCGGCGCCGACCGGTCCACGCCGCTTTGCCGGCGAGGAAAACCTCGTCACGCTCGCGGAACTCGAACGTTACGATTGGCAAGCGGTGGCGCTTCGCATCGAGCAGCGCATCGGCGAAGGCGGCGCGGCAGCGCTGCAAGAGAAAGCCGCAACCGGCGATCCGGCCGCCCAGTTCGAACTTTGCGTCGCTCATCTTCAAGGCATCGCCGGCCTCGCGCGCGAGGGCGCGCACGCACCCTGCGCCGCCAGCGCCGCGCAGGCGCACCCCGCCGGCCTGTATCTCGCCTGGATGCTGCGAGACCGCGCCGGCATCGGCTACGATGACGCGCGCCGCCATCTGATCGCCGCCGCCGATGGCGGCTGGGCGCCAGCGCAACGTCTCCTCGCCGGCTTTCATCGCAATCGGCAGGAAGGGTTTACGCCGGACGCCACGCGCGAACGCGCTTTGCTCTCGGCCGCCGCAGCCGAAAATTATCCACGCGCCATGTTCGATTTTGCGAGCCTCTATCTACGGCGCGGTTCGGCGGAAGATCGAGCGCTGGCGGCAACCTATCTCGAGCGCGTTATGGCCGATCGCGAGTTCGGCCTCTGTGCGCAGGCGCGGCGCGTACTCGTGCAAATGGGTGAAGAGCCGCCGGCGTGTCGGCGCTAACCCGCCAAGACGTCGCTGACATCGCGTCGACGCTGCAGGTACGCCACCGCATACGAACACAAAGGCTGAAGTTTCAGCTTGTTTTCACGCGCATGGGTCACAATCGCGTCCATCAGCTTCGCTGCATGCCCGCGCCCCCGCAACGCCGGCGGCGTCTCGACATGCGTGAGCAGAACGCCTTCAGGCGTTACGCGATAATCGCAAAAACTCACCCCACCCGCGTGAGCGAGCTCAAAGCGCTGCTCCTCCGAATTATCGCGAAAGCCTTGCATCACAAACTCAACACGTCGCCCGCGCTGGGGTTCTTCTCCAGATAGGTCACAGCAAACGGGCAACGCGCGTGCAGCTTCAAGCCACTCGCGCGCACGTCGGCCAGGATGTGCTCCATCAAACGCCCGGCAACGCCACGCCCGCGCAGCGCTTCGGGTGTTTCGAAATGCGTCAGCGCGCGGCGGCCATCGCGCTCATCGCGATAATCGGCGAACGCAACCGCGCCGTCTTCTTCCAATTCGTAGCGGTGTGAACTCTGATTGTCGCGGTAAGTCATGTCACGCCTCCGGCATCGGCTTGGGCTGCCACAATTCGATCTTCATGCCGTCCGGCCCGAGAATATGCGCGAAACGTCCGTTCGCCTCATCGGGAAACATCTTCACTGGCTCGACGCCGTGGTCCTTGCAGCGCGCCAGGACGCCATCGAGGTCGTCGACCATGAAATTGATCATGAATTCGCGTGTCGATGGTTCGAAATAATCCGTGCTCTGCTTGAACGGGCTGAACACCGTGCCCGCGCCCGGATGCGCTGCGGCGGCCTCAGGCGTGAACACGACGCCGCCCCAATCATGAAACTCCAACCCCAGCACGCGCTTGAACCAATCGGACGATTCTGGAGGATTCGCCGCTTTGTAAAACACGCCGCCCACGCCCAACACCTTGGCCATTCGCGTCCCTCCAGCTAAACCGCACGCGTGAACTACCGCCACGCCTTCCACGCCGGCAATCATGCTGACGTCTTAAAGCATCTCGCTTTGGTCTATTGCCTTGCGCACCTGAAGCGCAAGCAATCCCCATTCGCCGTGCTCGATACCCATGCCGGCATCGGCCTTTACGATCTCGACAGCAGCGAGGCCGAGCGCAGCCCGGAATGGCGCCATGGCATTGCCCGTCTGCACCATTGGCCCGACGCGCCCACGCCGGTGCGCGCCTATCTCGACGCCGTGGCCGCTTTCAATCCCGATGGCGGCGCGCGCTTCTATCCAGGCTCTCCGGCGCTGATCGCGCACGCTCTCCGCGACGATGATCTCTTGATCGCGTGTGAACTGCATGGCGAAGACTCCGAAACCCTACGCGCACGCTTCGCGCGCCAAACCAATGTCCGCGTACATGCCCGCGACGGCTGGGAAGCGCTCACCGCTTTGCTGCCGCCGCCGCGCACGCGCGGCCTGGTGCTGATCGATCCGCCCTACGAAGAGCCCGATGAACTCGAACGCGCCGCACGCGCCCTCGGCCCGGCGCTCAAGCGCTTTGGCCACGGCGTTTTTGTTTGGTGGCGGCCACTCAAGAGCGAAAGCGCACTTCAACGCGCCGATTCCGAAGTTCAGGCGCAAGGCGAACGCGAAATCCTGCGCGCCGATCTCTGGGTCGATACGCCAAGGCCGGACGGCAAACTCACCGGCTCAAGCCTCTTGGTCATCAACCCGCCGTATGGCCTCGACGCGGCATTGCGCGAAGCGTTGCCGCTGCTCGCGGCACGCATGGCGATGGGCAAAGCAGCCTGGCGGGTTGTCTAGACGCACGTCGACCGCGCAGCCTACTGGCTAGCTGGCTACGGAAGGGCATGTTACCTATCGCCTGTCGGCGTTGCGGGATGCTCGTTTCTGTCCCTGGATCGATCCGGCCAGGCATATTTTGACAATTCACGGGCTTTCGGCATCCAAGCGTACACCGCCTGAACCAGAGCATCTGATTGACCTGGTGGCCGAGAACACTGGCCTACGGGCCGCGCTGGCGTTAGCCGAGGGAACCAGCATTCAGCGCGAATTGGTCTCCCAGGAACTCAAACACCGCATTGGCAATCTGATCACCGTCGTTCAAGCGATGGCGCGCAAGACCTTTCGAGACGCCGATATCGCGCGCGTCGACGACTTCACCGCCCGGTTAAGCGCGCTCGCCGCCGCGCAAACAATACTGATCGACGCCGAGAGCAAGCCCGCCATGCTTTCAGATGTCGTACGGCTGGCGCTCGCGGCGCATAACGACGACCGCATCATTGTCGCCGGTCCAGAAATCATCTTGAACGGACGACAGGCTCACGCATTGACCTTGGCGTTGCACGAGCTCGCCACCAACGCGGTGAAGTACGGCGCCTTGTCCAATGAGGGCGGCGCCGTCGAAATTGTATGGAGCAAAGCAAACGACAAGCTGGATTTCCTGTGGCGCGAGCGCAGCGGCCCGCTGGTCTCCAAACCAACACGGACCGGCTTTGGCACGTCGCTGGTCACGCTCAATCTCACGACCGCCTTTGATGGCGTGGTCGATCTCAGCTTTGAACCAAGCGGCGTTGAGTGCCGCCTCCGCGCGCCCGTCGCTGGCCCTTGACCAAACTGGCCAGCGCGAGTCGGAAGGCGGTCCGCGCGCTCCAACCCGTGCCCGAAGAGGCTTAAACTCACACACCATCGCCCGGCGCCAATGGACCCTGGTAGCGCCTCTATCCCCGCCCAAACCGCGCTGCGCACGTTGTGGCGCAAGCCTTCGCGCTAAATTTATCCGACACCCCTCGACCGCGCGCATACTGCGTCCCATGACATCCGCCCCATCCCTCAACACAGACGCGCTCCGCGCCATCGTCGCCTTGCTGCGACGTTGGAGCGGGTTCGTGCTGTTGTGGTTGGCGCGGCTCCCCATCCAACGCTCGCGCGCCGACATGCTCCGCATGGAGCGCCGCATTGCGCAGCTTATTTTCGTGAGCGCCATCGTCGCCGGCTATGCGCCCGGCGCACGCCGCATGGGGTCACACCGTGTTGGCCGTTCCTATCGCGGCAGCTGGCATAGTTTCGTTCTGCGCAACGCGCTGCCGAAACTGAGCGCGTTCAACCAAGATCGCCTCGCGCGCATCAAGCACGTCGCCGCCAACATCGATCGTTACGTCAAGCGCTTCATGCAACGCCTCGCCCGCGGCTTGCTGATGCGCCGTTGCGCCAAGCGCGGCGGCGCGCCGCTTGTGCTGATTTCGCACGCGCCGGGTTGCGTTCCTGCGTTCGCCGACACGTCCTGATTTTTTTTGCTTTGTCCTGAGCACACAAAACGCGCAGCAATGCCCGGCTGACGCGGCGCCTGCGCTTGCTTGTTAAGCCCACCTCCTCCTCGATGGAGGAGGTGGCCACGAAGTGGCCGGAGGAGGTGCGCGCGCGATGATGAAGGCGAGCCGCCTGTGGCTCACCGCAAGCGCCGCGGGCCTCACCCTCCCGCGCCTTCGGCGCCGCCTCCGATCGACGGAGGGCAAAGGTTTCGCCGCCAAGCCACCCCAACAAAAAAGGGCGCGGATCGCTCCGCGCCCTTCCCCCGCGATCGTCCCCGCTCAGGCGACGATCAATGCAGCTTGGTTCAAGGTCGACAGGGCGACCGGAACGAAAACGGCGCAAGCGGCGATCAGGCTGTAAAACTTCGTCATATCCGGTCTCCCTGTTTGGGTTGGGTTCAAGGCATCGCCGAAGCGATGAGTGAACCTAGGCCGGCCTAGTTCGTGTTGATGTGACGAGTGTCACGCGTTGCAAAATGCTGGCGGAACCAAACGCGGCCGGGCAAAAGGCGCGGATGAGCCCCATCCAATTCATCGAGCAGATCCAGGCTGCCGCCATTGCCGGCGTGACGCTCAACGCGATCATCGTCGCCATCGTGTGCGGCGTGATCTTTGCCGCCGGCAAGCGCTTCACCGCGCTCTACGTCGGGCTGATGCCGGTGATCAATTGGGCCTTCGCCGGCATCCCGACGATCCCGCTGCCGGGCTGGATCGGCGGCGGCGATTGGCACCCGTTCACGATCGTCACCGGCCTGGTGCTGGTGGTGCGGGATTTCGCGCAGCGCGAAATTCGCCATTGGATATTCGCCGCCATGGTCGCCGGCCTCGCACTCTCGACCTTGACGTCCTGGGTGCAGATCGTAGTCGCCTCCGGCGTCGCCTTCATGATCAGCGAAACCGCCGATTGGGCCGTCTACACCTTCACCAAACGCCCGCTATCGCAGCGCATCATGATCTCGAGCCTGGTCAGCGCGCCCGTTGACCAAGTGTTGTTTCTATCGCTCGCCTCGCTCGCCGTGCCGGGCATCTTCGCCTGGGGCTCGGTGATCACCGGCATCATCTCGAAGCTCGCGGGCGCCTACGTGGTGTCCCGTTTGGTTGCAGCGCGGGAGCGTAAAGCCGCGCAAAGTGGGTGAATCCCTGGTAAAAAACCGCGTTTGCCCTTGCGTAGCCGGAATGGCCCGCTACAAGCGCGAGGTGGTATGTCGGTCGCAGGGCCGGCGCAGGTGCGAAATTCCGCAAAGTGCGGCAGTGTTTACTTCCCCCAAACAAGCAGAAGATCGCGGTGACGTGCGGGCGCTTTAGCGTGCGCGCGATGGCGGGCTATTGCCCGAGCAAACAGGAAATATGGAAATGAGCTTCGACGACGATTTCAGCGACGACGACACCAACGACCGGAAGAAAGACAAGCGCAAGCGCGGCGGCGGCGATGAGCCGACCCCGCCTGAGTTTGGCGGCGGCGACACCTTCGGTGGCGGCGGTGGCTATGGTGGCGGCGGCGGTGGCGGTTATCGCGGTGAAGGCCGTGGCGATCGCGGCGGCTTCGGCGGCGGCGGCCCGGGCGGCGGCGGCGGCGGATATCGCGGCGGCGGCGGCGGTGGTGGCTACGGCGGCGGCGGCGGATATCGCGGCGGCGGCGGCGGTGATCGTGGCGGTGGCGGTGGCGGCGGCTATCGTGGCGGCGGTGGCGGCGGCGGTTACGGCGGCGGCGGTGGCGGCGGTTATCGCGGCGGCGGCGGTGGCGGCGGCTACGGTGGTGGTGGTGGCGGCGGCGGTTTCCGCGGCCCCCCGCGTGAAGGCGGCGGCTTTGGCGGCGGCGATCGTCCCCCGCGTCAGCCTCTCGGCGATCCGCAGGACGGCACCGTGAAGTTCTTCAACGGCGCCCGTGGCTTCGGCTTCATCACGCCGGACGGCGGCGGCGCGGACGTGTTCGTCCACGTGAGCGCGGTCGAGCGTGCGGGCCTAACCCAGCTCACCGAAGGCCAACGCGTCAACTTCCAGACCTTGCCGGACTCCAAGGGCAAAGGCCCGAAGGCCGTCAATCTGAAGGTCAGCGACTAAACGGCTGACGTTCAGTTCTGAACAGCAAAAGGCCCGCGGAGATCGCTCTCCGCGGGCCTTTCACCGTCCCCCGCGTCCCCCGCGGGTCCCCCACCCAACTCAATTCCCAAAACTCAGTTCAGCGGCATGAAAATCTCGATCCGCGTCGGCACAGTGCCGTCCGCGGCGCCCGCTTGGTGCACGATCTCCCATGGCCGGCCGTCCTCACGCATCGGAATGCGATGCGCCTGCATGTACGCATACATCTGCTGATAGACCGCATTCACTTGCGCGCGCGTGCCTTCCACGAGCACGTGCATCGCTTGGCCTGACGGGGTTTGCCCGATCTGCACGCCAACCACGGTGAGCGGCGTTGGGCCTGAGAAAGGATAGCCGACACGGAAGCTCATGCGCTTTTGGACGGCGTCATAGTCGGTGACGACGCGCACCAGCGGGCCTGATGGCGCCAGCTGATACTCGGTCATGAAGTTGCGCACCTGCTGCAGGCCGACGCCTTCGGCGCGATCGACTTCAGCTTGATTGTCGGAAACGGTCTCAACAACCGAATAGACGAACGTCTGCGGCTCGAACTGGTCGAAGCCTGGATTAAGGCCTTCAAAATCGACGTTGGGCAATTGTTCGGTAAGTGTCTTCAAGCGTGTGAGGCCGCTATCAAGATCCTTTTCGATCATCTGCCGCAGCACCAAGTTCATGTAGCGGCAAGGCACATTGATCCAGCCCTCGGCGCATTCGGCCGTCACCAGCCAAGACACATTGGTGGCTTTTGCCGAGGTTTCGGTCGCGGTGTTGCGCAGTTCCATCCGCGCATTGAGCGTAGCCCGATCGCCGAGTTCGAGGATCGTTTCGACCTGCTCGTTCTCAGCTGAGCCGACGATCGACATCCGCCCGGCGCCCACTTCGCGCACCGTCGAAATCCAACGCATCGACTGACCTTCGCCAGGAATGTCGGAGATCGCGTAATCAGCATCGGGGTCGCGCGCGTAATAAGGCGACCATTCCTTGACGATGCGCAAATCGTTGACCATCGCGAACACCGCCGCGCGTGGCCGATCGACGACGACGCTCCGCGTCACCTCAAGTTCGTTGGGCAGAAGAAAGCGGCCGACGCCGTAAAGCGCGCCGGTGATCAGCGCGATCACCAGGATTAGCCCAAGAAACCATCTCATGCGCCGCACCCGCCGCCGCAAACCAAGCGTAAGGCCGTACCATCGCCGCCCACACCCCGCCACGCGTGGCGTTGCCGGCTTGCAAACGCACCCGCTCGCTCGCGCAAAGCGCGAGCCACTAACCATGATTGCATTTTTAGCGTCATCGCGTGCCCGGACGACGCCCCTCCAGCCGCGATTTGGTTAGCACACGGATGAACCGGCCGTCAGCCGGTGGCTGCATCAAGTTCGGGTGCGGTCCCACACCTGGAACTCATAAGCGATGCAGCGTTCCATCATTTCCCGCCAAACTGGCTCGGCGATGGACCAGCAGAGCCCGTGTTTCTCCGCCTCGGCGTGGACTTTCGACAACACTTCTTGGATGCGCGCCTCGTCCCGGACGACGTTCCGGCTCGGCTTAATCCGGGCGGCGGCGTCCATGTAGCCCTGCCGGCGCGCAATCAGCGCAACCAGAATACGATCGATCTCGTCAACGCCCGCGCGGACGTCTTTCATGTCGCGGCAGGCCCCCGGATCGGGCGCCTCAAAACGCGGGCCGGGATCCTCGATCTGACGGGCGGTATTGGCTTTTTCCATAACTCTGAAATGGGGCAATCGACAGAAACTGTCGAGCCGGCCAAGCGTCGCGGGGCAAGTTCAGCCCGGCGCCGTTTCCACAGTGCGGCCGGTTTCAACGCGGTCCTCCGGCTGTCCACCGGACATCAAACGCGCGGCAAGCGCGCAAGGCCCAGGATCGCACGCAAACGCCCAAACCCGCACGTAAGCGCGGCCGCTGACCGTCGGCGTGATCTGCACGAACGGCGTGTCATTGGTAGACAGATCGCGATCCACCAGCGCGCCGTCATTGCCGTAGATTTCCATGTCCATGTCGGAGCAATGATCGTCGCACGCGCCGTAAACGCGATAATTCACCCCCGCAACGAGATAGATCGACCACAGATGCGGATCGCCACGCTCGCGCGAAACCACCAGCAAATCAGGCTCAGTGCGATCCTGCGCATAGCCACGCGCAACGTGCGGGGCCATGCCGGCCTCGAGATAGGAGCGCACCTCTGTTCGCCCCTGCGCGCTCGCCAGCGGCGCGGCCAGCGCCAACGCACACAAAGCCCCGACGATCGCGCGCATCTATCCGCCTCCCCTTCTGGTCGTGCGATACTTGAGGGGTAGAGCGCTGCCCCGTCTGGGGCAAGCACTGCGCAAATCAGCAATGGATCGCTACATTCGTCCAGCCTCATGACCGGCGCCGACAAACCCCCTCTGCCCCCGCTCGAAACCCTGCCCGGCGAAGACCAGCCGCCGGCGCAGCTGAAGGGCGTGGAAGCCATCCGCGATGTGTGGAAGCGCCTGCCGACGCGGCCAGGCGTCTACCGCATGCTCGGGGCCGACGGAGAGGTGCTTTATGTCGGCAAAGCCAAGAGCCTCAAGGCGCGCGTGGCGCAGTACGCCCAGGGACGCGGCCACACCAACGCCATCGCCCGCATGATCGGCATGACGGCGTCGATGGAGGTGATCCTCACCGCCACCGAAACTGAAGCCTTGCTGCTCGAAACCAACATGATCAAGCGGCTGAAGCCCCGCTTCAACGTGTTGATGCGCGACGACAAGAGCTTTCCCTACATCGCCATCCGCGCCGATCACGAAGCGCCGGCATTGCAAAAGCATCGCGGCGCGAAAAGCTTCAAAGGCAAATTCTACGGTCCGTTCGCCAGCGCCGGCGCCGTCAACCGCACGCTGAACACGTTGCAGAAAGCCTTCCTACTGCGCTCTTGCTCGGACAGCACATATTCGGCCCGCACACGGCCATGCATGCTCTATCAGATCAAACGCTGCGCTGCGCCGTGCGTCGGCTTGATTGGCGCAGGCGAGTATGCCGGCCTGGTGCGCGACGCGACGGATTTCCTCGAAGGCCATTCCGTCGACCTTCAAGATCGCCTCGCAGCGGAGATGCGAGAAGCCTCAGACACGCTGGAATTCGAGAAGGCCGCGCGTCTACGCAATCGCATTCGCGCGCTTGCATCAGTGCGCGCCGCGCAAGGCATCAACCCGGCCACCTTCACGGAGGCCGACGTGTTCGCGCTGTTCCAGGAAGGCGGACAATCGTGTGTTCAGGTATTCTTCTTCCGCGCCGGCCAGAACTGGGGCAACCGAGCCTATTTCCCGCGCCACAATGTCGAAGAAACCGCGCCCGACATTCTCGCCGCTTTCATCGCCCAATTCTATGAAGGCCGCGATCCCCCGAAGCTGGTGCTGGTGAATGTGGAGCCAACTGATCAGAGCTTGATTGAAGAAGCCTTGTGTTTGCGCGCGGAGTGCAAGGTTGAGATCCGCAAACCAGAACGCGGCGAGAAACGAGAGATCGTCGAAGCGGCTTTGCTCAACGCGCGCGAAGCGTTGGGACGACGGCTCGCGGAAAGCGGCAGCGTGGCGAAATTGCTCGACGGCGTCGCGGAAACGTTTGGGCTGTCACAGCGGCCCGAACGCATTGAGGTGTACGACAACAGCCACATCCAAGGCACGAGCGCGCTCGGCGCAATGATCGTCGCCGGCCCGGACGGGTTCATCAAAAACCAATACCGCAAATTCAACATGAAAGCCGACGAGTTCGGTGGCGACGATTTCGCGATGATGAAAGCCATGATCCGGCGCAGGTTCGCGCGGATGTTGAGCGAGCGCGCTGAGCCCTCCCCCCTCGCGGGGGAGGGTTGGGAGGGGGGGCGCGCAGAAGAAGGCGCGGATGTCGATGTCGCGCTCAATTCCGACAGCCCCCCACCCCCTACCCCCGCCCCGCAAGGGGGCGGGGGTTCTATTCATGACGGCGGCGTCGATTTCTCCAAGGAACGCGACGACGAGCCCGACGCACCGGAAACAAAGTTCGCGGCGAAGCCCGATCTCGTACTTATCGATGGCGGTGAAGGCCAGCTTCACGCCGCTCTCGATGCGCTCGATGAGCTTGGCCTCAAAGGCAAGATCGTCATCGCCGGCATCGCCAAAGGCGTTGATCGTGACGCGGGGCGCGAACGCTTCTTCATTCCAGGGCGCGCGCCGTTTCGGCTCGAAGAGAAAAGCCCGGTGCTCTATTATTTGCAGCGCCTGCGCGACGAAGCGCATCGCTTCGCCATCGGCGCCCATCGCGGCAAACGCAGCGCTGGACTTGTGAAAAATCCGCTTGATGAAATCGGCGGCATCGGGCCCGCGCGCAAGCGTGCTTTGCTCGATCGCTTCGGATCGGCGCGCGGCGTCTCGCGCGCGGCTTTGTCCGAACTCGAAGGCGTTGAAGGCGTGAGCCGCGAACTCGCCCAGCGCATCTACGATTTTTTCCACGACAAACGCTGATCGCGCCACCCGCCCTTGACGTCCAGCATTCGCGCGCTAATATTCACCCATACGGTTGAATATTGATGACAGCCACGCAAGCCTTGGACAACACCATGATGGCGCTTGCCGATCCGACACGGCGGGCGATTTTGCAGAAGCTCGGCCTTGGCGAAGCGCGGGTGACCGAGCTCGCGGCGCCGTTCGATATGTCGCTGAACGCGGTGTCGAAGCACATCCGCGTGCTGGAGCGCGCCAAGCTGGTGAAGCGGCGACGCGCGGGCCGCGAGCATTTTCTCACGCTTAACCCGAAGCCGCTCGATGCGGCGGCGTTTTGGATCGATACGCAACGCGCCTTGTGGAACCGCCGTCTCGACAAGCTCGAACGCGCGCTTCTTGAAGACGACGAAGACTGAAGGAGATCAGAATGACCGACCTCGCAGAGATTCTCTCGCGCGATGCGCTGCGCGTCGAACGCACGCTTCCTGCCTCGCCCGAGCGTGTCTGGAACAATCTTGTCGATGCGAAGAAACGCTCACGTTGGTTCTGCGCCGGCGACGATCTCGTGGGCGTCGGTCAGAAATTCGAGTTGCATTTCGGCCATCACCGCATCACCGACGAACCGCCGCCGGAAAAGTACAAACGCTTCGATGGAACGCAGCCGGATTTCGTTTCATACGGCAAAATTCTGGAGTTCGAGCCGAACCGGCGCTTGCGCTTCTCATGGATGGAGAATGACGACAACGCCTCCGACGTGTTGTTCGAGCTATCGCCACGCAGCGATGGCACGCGCCTCGTGATCACGCACTCAAAGCTGCCGAACCGCGAGGAGCTAGTGGGCGTTGGCGGCGGCTGGAATGCGCACCTCAACGTGCTTGAGGACGAACTCGTCGGCCGTAAGCATCGTGGCTTCTGGAGCGATATCGCCCGCTTTGACGAAGAAATGCAGCGTCTGGTTCCGCCAAGTTGAGCCGATTAGAGGACACGAATGCAAGACTACCAAGCGAGCGCAAAGGTGAGTTGCGCACCGGAGAGATGCTTTCGCGCGCTCACGCGAGATATCGCCTTGTGGTGGACCACGCGCACCGATGGCGCGGCCGAGGACGCAGGCGCTGAATTCACAGTCCATTTCGGACGAACCTTCAAGACGATGAGGGTCGCTGAACTGATAGCAAATCGCACGGTCGTTTGGCGTTGCATCGACAGCCATCTCGACCTTGATACGCTTGAAAACAAGTCGGAGTGGACCGGCACTGATATCCGATGGGAGATCGAGGCGTCGGAGAATGGCGCCAGGCTGAGCGTGACGCATGTTGGGCTTAACCGATCCATTGGTTGCTACAGCGCTTGCGAGAAGGGCTGGGACTTTTTCTTCATGACGAGCCTCATACCTCATCTGGAGAAAGGAATCGGACGGCCCCACCCCCAGACAAGCCAGAGTACTTGAAGCGGCGCGCTTTGACCGCCAGAAGGGAGCATGTCATCGCTCCCGCTTTTGCTCACCCTCTTCCGCATCGCCATGGGCCCGGTCGTCGCCGCGTTGATTTTGTGGGCGGCGGAGTCACTCTACTCTGATCGGCTGCTTGCGGGCTTCATCTTCGCGCTGGCGGCGATCCTGTTCGTCATCGCCGCGCTCACCGACTGGCTCGACGGCTACCTCGCGCGCAAATTCGACGCGGTGACGCCGCTGGGCGCAGCGCTCGATCATTGCGCCGACAAGGTGCTCGTCACGTGCGCATTGCTGGCGCTCGCCTACGCAGCGCTGCCGCTGCACCTCACCGCCGCCGCTGTGCTCATCCTTGGCCGCGACGTTTTGATTGCAGGCTTGCGCGAAGGCTTGTCCGCGTCAGGGCGAATTCTGCCGGTAAGCCCAATTGGGAAATGGAAAGCGGCCGCGGAAATGGCGGGCGTCGCGAGCTTTCTTGCCTACCAGTCGGCGGCCATCCTTGTTGCGCCTGACGGCACCGTGCTTGGTCTGGATTGGGCGGCGCGCATCCTGCTCTGGGGCGCAGCGGCGTTGGCTGTCGTGAGCGGCGCACAATATGCGCTGGCGCTCAGAAAGCCGGCTTAGTCCGGGCGGCGGAACTCGATCACGTTCAGCAGCAGAATAACGACAACGAACGCCCCAATCAGGCCCGCCGCGATCCAACCCGTCGCCATGACACGTCTCCGATTCCGAACTTCCTGCCCGCTCCTAACCGATCAGCCCGGCGCTGGCTAGCGGCGCGCTTGGGGCCTCTCGTCACACGTGCTGGACAACCGAAAGCAGGTTCAAGTCAGGGTCGTGAAACCAGGCCACCTTCGTACCGTCCGGGGCGGCCCAGATACCCTTCGCGTCCTGGACGAAGAAGCCGTAGCGCTGAAACACGATGCCTTTCGCCGCCAATGCGCCCACGGCCTTGTCGATATCGTCCACGTTGAAGGCGAGCACCGAGTACGGCGCGGGAACCACGGCCGGCACGCGCGAGACGCGGATGCGTGCGTTCTTGCCCTCGAACACACAAGCGAATGTGTCCTCGCTCACGAATTTGAGACCAAGCGCATCACCGTAAAACGCCTTCGCCACATCGAACGGTTTTCCCGTGCCGACCAAAGTCGTGATTGTCGATGACCCAAGCATTCGCGCCTCTTAGCGGAAAAAGGTGACAACAAACTCAAGCCCAGTCGCCGGATCGTCGTAGCCGTCCACGTGTTGCACGAAACCGCGATGACCGTCTCCAGTAATGAAGCACTGGAACCGAGGAGAAGCCCGCCATGCCGGGTAGGCGACGCCCTGAAAATCCGATGGCTGAAGTTCGTCGCATTGGCGTCTGCTCGGCGCGAGGTCGAAGTGGCCGGTTTGCATGCGCGCGTCGCCGCGTGGTCGCCATTCATAACGCGATGTGAACGCAATCTCGAAATCGTATGCCGGATCGTCGGCCTCGCCCATGCGGCCAGACTCAAAATCAACCAGCGAACCGGCGACCGCGCGCAGCGTAGAGCCGTCCGCAAGCTCAATCGCTGCGGCGGCCCGCGGCGTGACGATTGCGCTGGCGCCGGGCGCCGCGCCGGCAGGCGTCTGGGCGGTGGTTGATGAAGGATCGGCCCCAAAGGTGCGCCACGCAAAATAGCCGCCAACGCCAAGCAAGGTGAAGAACGCAAGCGCCGCGAGCAATCCGCCGGCGCCGCCTTTCTTGTTCGCACGCGGCGCAGGCGGGCGCGATGAGCCGAAGATCGGCTGAGCGTTCATTTCCGAAAGCCAAAAACGCGTCGTGCTACGCAGCGGGCCGGCTGGCTGCGCGGCGACCCAAGCGCGCACGGCGCGCGCATCGCCGTCGCCCATCATCTTTGCCCAGTCCGCCAGTCCGGCCTGCCCGGACATCGACGCGACGCGCGCTAAAATTTTTGCCCAACCAGCGTGGTCATCCTCACCGCTCCAATCGGCGAGATTTTCAGCGTGAATCAAGTTGAACGGCGGGATGAGGTCAGTCGGCTCGAGAAACGCCGCCACCAATTTGTTGGCGCTGTGGCCCATCGCCGCCTCGGCACGGACCCAATCGGACGCGATCGCGCCGGGCGTCCAACAGACAAGCACGCACTTCGCACCCTTCAGGGCGCCTGCGATCTGCTCGTCGAATGTCGCACCCGCGCTTAAGCTGGTGTCGAACCACACCTTGAGCCCAACAGCTTTCAGCTTTTGCGCGACAAGTTCGACGCGCGGTCGTTCCTCTCGCTTGTACGAAATGAAAACGTCACACTCGGCCATGTGCGCCCCCGTTCAAGGAAGCATCGCATGGCGGTACCCGACTATCAATTCCGCGCCCGGGAGTAGGTCAAAAGAAAAACCGCCGGCGAGAACGACCGCCGGCGGTTGATCTTGATAATGGTGCGAGAGCCTATGCGCCTTGCGGCTGCGCTCCACCCCAGGGGGACGCGCTTGCAGGCGCGTCGTCCTCGTCGGTCACCGGCAGAGCCGGCGTGGGCGGCAACGGCGTCGATGGCGTATCATCCGGGCGATCGAGCTTTTCGCCACGGATCACGGCGGCGATTTCCTCACCGGTGAGAGATTCGTACTCAAGCAACGCTTCCGACAGGCGCTTATGGTCCTCAGCCTTTTCGGTCAGGATACGCTTGGCTTCGTTGTAGCCCTCTTGCACCAAGCGGCGCACTTCAGCGTCAATCTTTTGCGCTGTCGCTTCCGACACGGCCTGCGTGCGCTGCACGTTCATGCCGAGGAACACTTCGTCGTTGTTGTCACCGTACGCAACGAAACCGAGTTCGTCGGAATAACCCCAACGCGTCACCATCATCTTGGCGAGGCGCGTAGCGGCTGAAATGTCCGACGACGCGCCGGAGGTGACCTTCTCCTTGCCGAAGATCAGCTCCTCGGCAACGCGACCGCCCATCATGACCGCAAGGCGCGAGGTCATCTGGGTGAAGTTCATCGAGTACTTGTCGCCTTCCGGCAGCTGCATCACCATGCCAAGCGCACGGCCGCGCGGAATGATCGTGGCTTTATGCACTGGATCGCTCTCCGGCACGTTGAGCGCGACGATGGCGTGGCCGCCTTCGTGCCAAGCCGTGAGCTTCTTTTCGTCTTCGCTCATCACCATGGAGCGCCGCTCGGCGCCCATCATGACCTTGTCCTTGGCGTCTTCGAATTCCTTGTTCGTCACCACGCGTTTGCCACGACGCGCCGCGAGCAACGCCGCTTCATTGACGAGATTGGCGAGATCGGCGCCTGAGAAGCCGGGCGTGCCGCGTGCGATCGCCTTGAGATCAACGCCTTGCGCCACTGGCACATTGCGCGTGTGAACGCGGAGGATTTTCTCGCGCCCGCCGACATCCGGGTTCGGCACGACGATTTGACGGTCGAAACGGCCCGGACGCAGCAGCGCCGGATCGAGAACGTCCGGACGGTTCGTCGCGGCAATCAGGATGATGCCTTCGTTGGCTTCAAAGCCATCCATCTCGACCAGCAATTGGTTGAGCGTCTGTTCGCGCTCATCGTTGCCACCGCCGAGGCCCGCGCCACGGTGACGGCCGACGGCGTCGATTTCGTCGATGAAGATGATGCAGGGGGCGTTCTTCTTGGCCTGCTCGAACATGTCGCGCACGCGGCTCGCGCCGACGCCCACAAACATTTCGACAAAGTCCGAACCTGAAATGGTGAAGAACGGCACGTTGGCTTCGCCGGCGATCGCGCGCGCGAGCAGCGTCTTCCCCGTGCCTGGTGGGCCAACGAGCAACGCGCCTTTTGGAATCTTGCCGCCGAGGCGTTGGAACTTGCCGGGGTCCTTCAGGAAGTCGACGATCTCGCCCAATTCTTCCTTGGCTTCGTCGACGCCGGCGACGTCCTCAAATGTGATGCGGCCCTTCGCTTCGGTGAGCAGGCGCGCCTTCGAGCGGCCAAAGCCCATTGCGCCGCCACGGCCACCGCCCTGCATCTGGCGCATGAAGAAGAACCACGCGCCGATCAGCAGCAGCATCGGCAGCACGCCAAGCAGAATGTCACCGATGCCAGGGCCATTGCGCGGGCGCGGCGAACTCACATCGACGCCCTTCGCATCGAGGGTTTGGATAGCTTCCACCCCAGCGCCGAACGGAATGTAGACGGTGTGTTTCTCGTTCGAGGTCGTGACGATGTCGATCGCGTTGTCGCGCACTTCCGCGGAACGCACCGTGCCGCTGTTAACCTGATCGACCAATTGGCTGTAGGTCCACGGGCTCGCCGTGTTGGCCGCATTCGGCGTCATCACCGCAAAGCCGATCACGATCACAAGCGCGACCACGGCCCAAATCATTATCGTACGCATCGGCATCAAGCGGACCTTCTGGTCCGGCGCCACCGCGCCGGAAACGTAAACAACGTGTTGAGCAAGATAGGGACCGCGCGGACCCCTGAAAACCCCAGACTGACGGGCGCTTATACGCGCACGCAGTCAAGGTCCGGTTTATGTGGAGCGGGTTAACCCACGGAAATGCTTGGCGACATCGCGAAATCCGGGCCTAGGCGATGGGCGATAGCCGCGCGCGTCAGCCAAGTGGCTTCGACAACGCCTCCTGAAATAGCCTCTGCCAGCGACAACACTGCCTGCCCGCGCTCGAAAATCGGCCTCGCTTGGTCATCAATTGTAACGCGCCAGCCCGCCTCGTTGGCGTTGACCGCGAGACGCCCGTCCCACACCGTCTCAATACGGGGCGGCAGATGGAGCGGCGCGATGGCGGCCACGCCTGCTCGCCCAAGCAGGGCGCCCGGATCACGCTTAAGCACAACATCGCCATTGGCCGCGACGAGAGCCGCTCCGCCTAAGGTCGCGCCGCGAAAGCCCTCTTCGGTGAGACGCGGCATCAGACGGGCCACCGCTTCTGCCTCGGCCAGACGCTCAGCGCCCGCCGCCGCTGCAAGCAACACCGCCAGAGCGCGCTGGCAGACCAATTCCGCGCCTCGCCACGCGGCGCGCGCCAGCTTGATCTCGCCTTGCCCGATGATGGCGGCCTGCGCGATCAAGGCGCGCGCCTCCGCGTCCAACGAGTCCGCCAGTGTGCGCAGCCGCCCGGCCGTGCGCGCCAACCGCGCGGAATCGAAGCCGCTGCGCTCCAGTTCCGACAGCTGAGCGCGCACGCGCACGCGCTCGAAACGCGGGTTGGTATTGGCGGGATCCTCGATCCATGCCGCGCCCCGCGCGCGCAACAGCGCGCGAAGGTCGTCGCGGCGCGTGTTGAGCAAGGGCCGGAGAAGCCTGACGCCGCGCCCCTCTGGCCATACCGGCGCACTGCTCTCAGCGGCCATGCCGGCAAGCCCACGCCAGCCGGAGCCCGCCCCCGCGCGCATCAGCACCGTCTCCGCCTGATCGTCCGCCGTGTGCGCTGTGAGGATCGCTTCAGCGCCGCTGCGTCGCGCGGCGTCACAGAGCGCCACGTAACGTGCGCGACGCGAGGCCTCTTGGCCGCGGGCGCTGTTCCCGGTCCACGTCAGCGTGACGATTTCAGCCCCGACGCCGCGTGCCTCTGCAAACATCGCTGCGCGGTTTGCGTCCTTTGACGAGCCGTCGCGCAGCGCGTGATCAATCACGACCGCGCGGAAGCGCGCGCCGGAATCAGCGAGGAGATGCAACAAAGCGGTGGAATCGCCGCCGCCCGACAATGCGAGGACGAGCGGCGCGTTTTTCCAGCGATGAATAAAGGCTTGATCGAGCGATACGCTCGTCACGCCGGGCAATTGGCGGCGCGGGCTTCGCGCGTCGCCAAATCACGCACGTTGCGCGGCGCGTTCGGATAACGGCGCGCGAGCGACGCAAACGCGCCGCACGCTTGGCGCAAATCCGCGGCGTCGTTAGCGCCATCCTGCGCCATACCGGCCAGCGCCATACCGAGACGCACCTGGGCCTCCGGCCCGCGTGGGCCATTTGGCGTTGCTTGAAGATATTGAACGAAGTTGGCGGCGGACGCCTGATAATTGTTGCGCGCCAGCAAAGTGAACGCGAACCAGAAACGCGCGTCAGCGGTTTGCTCCGCGTTTGGGAACGCTTCGAGAAATTGTCCGAATGCGTTTTCAGCTTCAGCGTAATTGCCGTTCACGAGATGCTCGCGCGCACGGGAATAGGCGTCGCCCGCATTTCCCGGCAATTGACTCGCCGACAGCGTGCCCAACTGACCAGTCGCCGCGCTTGGCGCACTCGCGGGCGGCGGCGGCGGGCCGATCGGGCCGCCGGCAGGCTGCGTCGGCGTTTGCGCGGCGGCAGGCGTTTGCGTGCTCTCGACGGCGCTTTGGTTCACCGATGCAAGCTCGCCGACCATTGCCCGCAGGCGCGTGATTTCACGATTGGCCTGCACCAATTCGTACTGAACGCGTTCGTTCTCAGCCGTCGCTTGGCGGAGTTGGCTTTCCAATTCCTCGATCCGATCCTGGCGCGCATCGGCTTGGCCGTACCCCGAGGGCGGCGGCAGCTGCGTCTGCGCGAACGCGGCAGGCGCAAAGGCAAGACCGGTCGCGGCGAGCAACGCCGCCAGCCGGACCCGGTTCACATCAAATGATTTGTTCATGGACCGCACCCTTGCGCGCGGGCGCCGGCGAAATTGGGGCGCGGCTGCGCCCCAATCGCCAGCGTGCCTTTTAGGACACCGCGCCGGAAACGATCTGGCTGTGACCGTTGCGGTTCACGCTCCAGGCTTCTTCGTTGGCGCGCGGATCGAGCGGACGTTCCTTGCCGTAGGAGACCGTTTCCATCCGGTTGGCGGCGACGCCGAGACCAACGAGATAATCGCGCACCGCGGCGGCGCGGCGGGCGCCGAGCGCAAGGTTGTATTCGCGCGTGCCGCGCTCGTCGCAATTGCCGGCGACCAGCAGACGCACGTTCGGATATTGGCGCAGCCACGCCGCTTGACGCTCAAGGATGGAGCGCGCTTCCGGCGAAAGGTCGAAACGGTCATAGCCGAAGAACACACGGTCACCGACCGACACGCGGAAATCTTCGATGGAGCCCGCCGTCGGGCCAGACGGTTGCTGCGGCGTCACGACCGGCGCTTGCGTCTCTGGGACCGGCGTCGGTTCGGGACGGCTCGCACAAGCAGCGAGAGACGCCACAGCGGCGACGGCGATGAGAGTGTTACGCATTGGGTCAATTCTCCCCTGTTGGGCGGCGCCTTCGGCGATCGCATGAAACTCTAGCAGTTCGACTGCAAGACTACTGACGAACCGCATACCTCACAATCATGTTCCCATCACGGCAGCAAGGGCGACCAAGCGGGGTCGGAAGCGTCGGTTTGCGTTGAAACTGGACGCAAATTCCGTCCCGTAAGGTCAACGGACCATAAACGCGGCCCGCGCCCGCGCTCTTCGCGAAAGAACATGATCACCCGCCCATTGGGGGACCAAGTGGGCGCTTCGTCGAGATAGCTTTCGGTTAATATGCGTTCACCAGAGCCATCAGGGCGCATGACGCCGATCGCGAAGCGCCCGTTGCCCTGACGCGTAAACGCAATCAAATCACCGCGCGGGCTCCACACCGGCGTCGAATAGCGCCCGTCGCCAAAGCTGATGCGACGCTGCCCTGAGCCGTCGCGGTTCATCACATAAATCTGTGGGGTTCCGCCGCGATCGGAGTTGAACGTGATCTGCGACCCATCCGGCGAATAGCTTGGCGACGTATCGATCGCCGGTTGATTGGTGAGCCGCACGCGTTGGCGTGAGCGCAAATCCATCGAGAAGATCTCGCTGTTGCCGTTCATATCGAGCGTAAACACCACGCCCGAGCCATCGGGATTGAAGCGCGGCGAGAACGTCATGCCGGGAAAATCGCCCAGCACTTCGCGGCGATTGGTTTCGAGATTGTAGAGGAACACGCGCGGCGCGCCCGTCTCGAAGCTCATATAGGTGATCATTTGCGCCGACGGCGAAAAGCGCGGCGTCAGCACCATGGCGTCCTGGCCGGTGAGGAAGAACGGATTGGCGCCGTCCTGATCCATCACCATCAAACGCTTGATGCGGCGCGTACGCGGGCCGCTTTCCGACACGAACACGATGCGCGTATCGAAATAACCGCGCTCGCCGGTGAGCTGCTCGTAGATCTGGTCAGCAATGCGATGGGCGATGCGGCGCCAATTGTCCGGCGTCGTCGCGTATTGGAAGCCGGCGAGAGATTGCTCGGCGAACACGTCCCAGAGGCGGAACTCGATGCGCACGCGCCCATCCGGCAGCGGCGTCACCTGGCCGACAACCAACGCTTGCGCGTCGATGATTTTCCAATCGGCGAAACGCGGCGGCACGTTGAGATCACCGATGCGCTCGATGAAGGCTTGCTGATCGATCGGACGAAACAACGCCGAGCGCTCAAGGTCGGCACGAATGACGCTGGCGACATCGCGGCCGATTTGCTGCGCGGCGGGGCTCGCAGCAAGGAAATCCGGCGCAGCGACCGGCATCGGATTGAGGTGGCCCTCTTCGATGTCGACGTGGAGACGACCGCCACCCGTCGTCTGTTGCGCGAAGGCGGGCGCAGCAGCAAACAGCGCGCAAAACGCGACAAAAGCGGCGAACAGGGTTCTGAACTGATGCATCATCAGACTTCCTTGGCTCAGATACGAGGCCGGAATGTGAACTCCAGTCTCGCCCAGGTATCGAAGTGCTCACCTACCGCCGGATCGTCCGGGAACGGATAGGGATCGCACTGGCGCACGGCGCGCACAGCAGCTTCCACCGCCGTGCGCATAGAAGGATCGAAGGTGTAATTGCGCGGATTTGTGACGCGCGGTTGGCCATTCAGAGTGCCGTTGCGGTTTAAATCGAACTCGAGCGTCACCACCAGCCGCTCCGGCTCCGGCAAATCCACCGGCATGCGCCAGCAGCGCATCAGATGGGCGCGCGTCAGAGAGCGCACGCGATCTTCCATCGAGGCGCGTTCGGCAGTGCCAAGGCCAGCACTGCGTTGATTGCGATCAGACGGCGCGCCCTCTTGGCGCTGACGTCCCGGCGTCTTCTGTTTGTCAATCAGGCCAGACACAGCCGCGAGATCAAACTCGTCGGCAGCGGTCGCGCGACGTTGCGGCGCGGGCGTTGGCGCGGGCGCGGGCTCTTCCTCGGCGGGCGGCGCTTCCTCGGGCGCCGGCGTCTCCTCTTCCGGCACTTGCTCGGCAAGCGCCTGAACGTTGGATTCCTCCGCGACGTCCACGATCTCAACCGGCACGACGTTGCCGATTTCCGCCGGCATCTCGCTGCGCGCTTCCCAGGCGAGCATCGTCATCATCACGGCCCCGATATGGCCAACGATGGAAACGATCACGCCCGCGCGCATCGTTATTCCTCCTCGCGCGCGGGCTCCGCGCGCGGCGCTGCATCCGCGGTATCGGTGACAAGGCCGAGATTACGGAAGCCGGAGCTTGAGAGCCGCGCCATCACGTCAGCGACGAGGCCGTAATCGGCGGTCGCGTCAGCGCGGATGAACACGCGCCGGTCATAGCCCTCGCGCGAAATCGCCCGCATCTGCGCCACGAGCTCTTCGCGCGTGACCACGGTTTCCTGCACGTACACGGTGCCATCGGCCTTGATCGAAATGGAAAGCGGATCGGTTTCGCTTTCGAGCTGCTTGGCTTCGGTGCGCGGCAATTCCACCGGCACGCCGACCGTGAGCAACGGCGCCGTCACCATGAACACGATGAGCAGCACCAGCATCACGTCCACGAAAGGCGTGACGTTGATCTCGGACAGCCGCCCGCGGCGCGCTGACCTGCGCCCGCGCCGTCCGCCCTTGGAGGATGCGAGGCTTGCGCCCATCAACCGCGCTCACTGAGGCGGCGCGAGAGACGCGCGTTCACTTCATCACTGAACGTATCGAGACGATCGCCGAAGCGATCGAGATCGCCGGTGAACTTGTTGTAGAAAATCACCGCCGGGATCGCCGCGACCAAGCCGAGCGCGGTCGCGAACAAAGCTTCGGCGATGCCGGGCGCGACGACGGCGAGATTGGTTTGTTGCTGCGCGGCGATGTTGGTGAAGGCGTTCATGATGCCCCACACGGTGCCGAACAAGCCGATGAACGGCGCTGACGCACCGACCGTCGCCAGCACGCCCATGTTGCGCGAGGCGCGGCCCATCTCGCGTGAGATCTGCGCCGACATCAGCCGGTCGACGCGTTCGATCAGCATGCCCGCAGCTTCGGCGCTCAAGCCCCCTGCGCGGCGCGCTTCGCGCCACTCGCGCGCAGCGGCCGCGAACACACGCGACAGCGCATCGCGGGCTTTGTCATCGCCGCCGCCCTCGAAGTCCTCAAACGAACGGCCTGACCAGAACGCCCGCTCAAACTTGCGCGCATTGCTTTCAAGCTCGCCGAATTGCAGCCATTTATCGACGGCGATGGCCCAGGACCACACCGAGGCCACCGCCAACACCAACATAACGCCCTTCACGACAGGATCGGCCTGAAGAAAAAGGCTCAATACTGTCATCTGGTTCTCGACGCCGGATTCCATGCTTGCTCCCGCATCCGCGGCCGTTTCGTCAGCCGCGCCCAACCCCTGGTGTAGAGCCAGGGGAGTTTGTCAAAAGGTGGACGCTCAAGGCCCAAGAAATGGTTTAAGCCGCTCTAAAAGCAGGGTTGGCGGCTTCCGGGGGCGGCCTGTGAGGCTGATGCAACAGACTTCGACCTTGGCGGACACCAAGGCCTCCCCCGCCCGCTCCAGCGTCTGGGTGATGAAAATGCGCGGTCCGCGCATCGTTTCGAACACGGTTCGCACCAAAAGCGCGTCATCGATTCGCGCCGGCTTCAGGAAGTCGAGCTCCATACGGTTGACCGCGAAAGCGATGGGAGAATCGCCCTCAAGCAGCGCTGTGTGATGGATCCCCGCGACGCGCAGAAAGTCGCTCCTCCCGCGCTCGAAAAACCGCAGATAATTGGCGTGATAGACGATGCCCGAGAAGTCGGTGTCTTCATAATAGACCCGCACCGGCAAACGATGCTCGCGCCCCGCGAAGGCGCCCGCGTTTGGAAGGTCGTTCTGACTCATAACGCCATGATGGCGATGGCAGCGGCGGCAGCAAGCGGATAGACACCGACAAATGGACGCCGCGCTCGCAATATTGTCGCTGATCGGCACCGCCGTCTTCGCTGCCTCCGGCGCCCTGGTGGCCGACGAAGACCGGCTTGACCTGGTCGGCGCGCTCTTCCTGGCGGTCGCCACGGCCATTGGCGGCGGCACTATCGTTGATCTGCTGATCGGCCACACGCCGGTGCGCTGGATCGAAACACCGACCACCCTGTGGCTCGCCGCCGCCGCGGGCACGGCAACGTTCCTGCTGACGCGCGTGCTACGCGGCGGCAAACACGCCTCGATCACGCACGCGGCGTTGTTGTGGGCCGACGCCGCAGGGCTCGCCGTGTTCACCGCTACAGGCATGGAGCGCCTCAGTGCGCTCGACATCGATCCGGTGGTTTGCGTCTTCCTCGCGGCGATCGGCGCGTCCGGCGGCGGCATCCTGCGCGATGTGCTCGCCAACCGCACGCCAATCGTGTTCTCGCCGGAAACCGAACTCTACGTCACCGCGGCGTTCGCAGGGGGCGCGGCCTATTACGCTGCCGAAGCATTCACAAACGCGCCCCAAGCGCCGCTGATCGTTGCGCTAGTCGTCACCGGCGCCGTGCGCGCGGCGGGCATCTTGTTTCACATCAAGCTGGGAACCATGCGGCGCGCGACCGACGCTTAGTGCGCCGCCGGCGCCGCCGGAGGAAACGTCGCCCCGCCATTGCGCAACAGGCTCACCAAGCTCTGCGCCACATCGCGCGACACCAACCGCAAGCGCGTCAATGCAGGTCGCAGCAGGCCTGCCGCAATGATGTTGGCCAACATTGCGACAGCGAACAAAGCCGCGAAGAACAGCGGTCCTGAGGCGTCAATGTTTGGGGCGATGTCGCGCCAAACAAGCGGATTCACAAGTTCCAGCAAGGCGGCGTTGACGATCAGCAAGTTCAAGGAATTGCGCCCCAAACGCTTTAGCAGTCCCGCGACGAACGCGCCGTGACGAACGATCACCAACGATGCAGCCGTCGCCATGAGAGACCCAGCGGCGGCGGTGAATACAAACAGGGGCAAGAAGCCGAACGCGCTCGCAAACATGGAAACGCCGAAATGGCCGCTTAGAAAATCAAACGTGCAATAACGCAGCGCGTCGAACTCGCAGCCGCGATTGAAGCCGGCCGTGGCCGCCGTCAACGCGAAGCCGGCGATGGCAATCGCCCACGTCAGTTTCGACCGCTGTGCGAGCGTGTCGAAACCGTCACGCAGCCAATGCCCAGCCATGAAGGCGATGAACCCGGCCCAGAGAACCTTTGACTGATAAACGTTGGCCCAACCCTCGTCGCGGCTGACCAAGTACAGCGCGAACAACGCGACGCCCATCGCAACAGACGCCCAGGCGCCGACACGTGAGCACAACGCCGCCAGCACGCGCGTGAGCGCCAACGCCGGCAAGAACCAGAGTGCGCTGAGCGAATAGACGTCGCCGAGAGCGATCATGCGCCAAGCATTCGCGAAGAACACCTGCCAGGTCATCGGCGCTTGCGCCGCGATTGGCGCAACACCGCCGGCGCTCAACGCCAGCACAACGAGGTCGTGCGCCAAGCTCGCACCGATCGCCACGAAAATAAGCGTCAACGCCTCGCGAACGGCCGCCCACAACGTCTTCTCAGCACGCCAGGCAAGACCCGAAACGAAGAAGAAGAACGGCATCATGAAAGACGCGCCGAACTTCCATTGCAGATAAGCGAGTTCGTTGAAGCGCGCGCCGGTTTCCACGAACCAGGGCGCAAGCGCGTGGCCGTAGATCACCGCCACGATCGCCAGCCCGCGGCCGACGTCCAAAGCGGCGCCCGACATTTGCGCCCTGCCCAAGGTCTGAGCCGTTCCGGCCATCACCGCCCTACTTTCCTTGCAACCAGCACGATCCGTGCCCGCTGGGGAAGCGGCTTCAGCAAGAATTCTTTGCCGGATTGTCACACTTGCGCAGTTGGGCGCGAGCCAATTCCAGACCCTTCAGAAGTCGCCGCTTCATAAGAAACGGGCTCGGCCCATTCCGACACAGGTGAAATCACGTCCATTTCCACGACGAAACGGATTTGGAGGCGCAATGTGGCGCCTCGCTCCTCGATCAGCCACATCATCCCCTCATTCGGCCTGACGTTTAGGTTGCGGGGAGCGAATGGAGTCAGCCATGTCGCATATCCAGTTACCACGCCTGCCATGGGCGCCAAGTTCGCTCGAGCCGGCCATATCCGCGCGCACGATCGAGGCGCACTACGGAAAGCACCACAAGGGCTACGTCGATAAGCTCAATAAGCTCATCATCGGCACTGACTATGATGCTCTGACCCTGGAGCAGATTATTCTGGAAACTGCGGGCGATCGCTCGAAAGCGGGCCGCGCAATTTTCAACAACGCCGCGCAAATCTGGAATCACACGCGCTACTGGGACAGCCTTTCGCCGGAGGGCGGAGCGCCCGACGATGCGCTTGCCGCTCAGATCGAAACCGATCTCGGCGGCCTCGACAAGCTCAAGGATGAGCTGGTCAGGAAGGGCGTCGATCATTTCGCCAGCGGTTGGGTGTGGCTCGCCTGGTCGAGCGACAAGCTGCAGGTGATCGACACGCACGACGCGGACAACGCCCTCGTTCACGGCTACGACGCGCTGCTTGTGCTCGATCTCTGGGAGCACGCTTATTATCTCGACTACCAGCAAGAGCGTGAGCGGCACCTCCGCGCGCTGGTAGAGGACATGCTCAACTGGAAGGGCGCCAATGCGCGCTTCGCAAAGGCGCGCTAGCCGAACGGCCTAGCGCCGAAACGTCTGCAAAACGATGCGAACAGCACTGGACGAAGCCAACCGGTCTGCGCATTTTGCGCGCGATGTCCTTCCTCAACCTGTCCAAAACGTTAAGTTCGCGCATTGCGCCCCTGATCGCCGCGCTCGCGCTGTTCGGCTGCGATGCGCCGGCCTCGCAAGGCCCCACGGCCACCGCCGCGACGCCGCCCCCGCCCGCGCCCGTGCGCCAAGCGCCCCCGCACGCGCCTTACGCCTCGTTTGAGCAGATCAGTGTCGTCGACAATCTCAATCTCTACAGTTTGCAGATGGGATCGCTCACGGTGATCCTCGGCCGCACAACATTGCAGGACGTGCGCGACGCGGTCGGCGTCGGCGAGCTGCAAAGTAGCGGCAGCGACGAAAGCTGGCTCTGCTACACGATCGCCGGCGCGCAGCGCGTATGGCTCACCTCAAACGCCATGAGCAATGGCGAGTTCGTCACCGGCGTGCGCGCCGCATCCAACGCCGCCGCCGCCGCCACGGGCGATTGCCCGACATTGCCCGCCGCGTACGCACGCATCGCGTTGGATCCGGGCTTGTGGCTGGGTGCGCCATTGTCGCAAGTCGAGCATCGCCTTGGTGACGCTGCGCCGATTTCCGACTGGCGCTATTACAACCACACCATCTCCGGCCGTCGTGACCGCCTGGACCGTACCGAAACCCACAACATTGCGGTGCGCGTGGTGGGCGACAGTGTCGTGGCGTTGGACGCTGAGCGACTGGTTACCAACTAAGCGCATTCAGCGCCCGGCCTTGCGCCCCTCGCGAAAACTCGGCATTCGCCGCCGATGAGCACGCCTGCACCTCAGCCGAACCTGCAAGTCCGCGTCATCCCGGTGACGCCGCTCCAGCAGAATTGTTCGTTGATCTGGAACACCGAGACCAAACGCGCGGCCTTCGTCGACCCAGGCGGCGACATCGAAAGTCTCTGCCGCGCGCTTGTCGAATTTGGCCTGACCCTCACCCGCATCTGGCTCACCCACGGGCACTTCGATCACGCTGGCCCCGCAGCCGAACTGCGCGAGCGCACCGGTGTCGCCGTTGAGGGCCCGCATCGCGACGATCAGTTCTGGCTCGATCAGATTGAAGACGGCGCTGAGCGTTACAGCATAAGCGGCCTACGCAACGTGACGCCCGACCGCTACTTCGAAGACGGCGATGTGCTCGATTTCGAAGGCGTCCGCTTCGGCGTGTCGCACACGCCTGGCCACACACCAGGACATGTCGTGATCCACAACGCGGATCTAAAGATCGCATTCGTCGGAGATGTTCTGTTCGCCGGCTCTATCGGCCGCACCGATTTTCCACGCGGCGATCATGCACAGCTGATCAATTCGATCACGATGAAACTCTGGCCGCTCGGCGCGGACGTCGCCTTTGTGCCGGGGCATGGTCCGACATCGACCTTCGGACGCGAAAGACAAAGCAACCCCTTCGTGGCGGATCGGCTCACAGGTTACGCAGGCACCCAAACACAAGCGCCAAACATCGGCGAACAGCGGACCTCGAAGCGCTATACCTGAGCCGCTAGGCGGCGATGCGACCGCCCACCTGCGCCGCTTCCACGGCAACCAGAGGCAGGCGCAGCGTGAAGCACGAGCCCTTGCTCGGCGTGCTGCGCACGGAAACGTCCCCGCCCATCAACCGCGCGAGTTGGCGTGTGATCGCAAGGCCCAAGCCTGTCCCTTGCGCGCTGCTTGAGGCATCGGCCTGCATGAACGGCTCGAACAGAACAACTTGCCGCTCCTGCGCGATTCCAATTCCAGTATCGGCAACCTCGATCGAGAGCCAATCCACGCCCTCGATCGCCGCGCGCGTGGCGCGCACGGCAATTTCGCCGTCGGATGTAAACTTCGCCGCATTGGACACAAGGTTCAGCACGCATTGACCAAGACGGAACGGATCGGCGCGTCCGGCGACTAACTCGGCGTCAATGTGCAGGCTCACGCGATTGCGATTACGCTCGATCTCCGGGCGCACGCCGTCGATGGCGTCCTCGATCAATTTGCGCACGTCGTAGCTCGCCGGCGACATCAAGATCTGATTGGCTTCGACCTTCGCCAGATCCAAGAGATCGTTCATCAGATGCAGCAGGCGCTGCGCGAGGGAGATCACGCGTTGGTGGTCCGCCGCGTCCTTGGCGCGTCCCTCCTCCTGCGCCGTTTCCTGCATCAATTCGGTGTACCCGATAATGCCGTTCAGCGGTGTGCGCAGCTCGTGGCTGGTGTTGGCAAGAAACGTGTTGCGGGCCGCGTGCGCAGCTTCAAGCGCCGCGCGGCTTGCCTGCTCGGCCGCCAAGCGCGCCTGCGCCTCGCGGACCTTCTCCGTCTGGCGCAACAACGTGAACACAAACGGCGGCGCGATCAGCAGCACAATCACCAATGTGCCGATCGGCGTGTACGGGGTAACGCCCGGCATCAGCACCACGTTGACGAGATAATCCGCCAACAGCGCGATGCACGTGATCGCCGCTGAAATCCAAAGCGTCGAGAGCCAAACGCGGTGACGGCCCGCGAAACGATCGATCCGGATCCAGAACGTGCCAAGCATGGGCGCGATTCTGGCGGCTTCGGCTTAACGCTTTGTTTGCTCAGGCCAGCGCGGGACCTTGGAACGTGCGCAATGAAGAACGCGCCATTCCAGCCGCGCCCGGGAGCAAAAAACGTCGGGCGTCAGGTTTCTGGCGGCCTATGGCTTGCGCGCGCGACGAGAAACGGACGCACATCCTGGCCGCGCGAGGCATGGCGCGCGCGCTCGATGATTTCAAAGCCTGCCGCCTCAACTTCGCGCTCCAGCTGCTCGGCCGAGAATATGCCGACATAAGGCGCTTGGCCGATCGCCTGCATCAGCGGCACGGCCAGTCGGATCAGGGGATTCATTTCCTGAATGCTTGGCGTCTTCGATATGAACAAGGCGCCTGGCTTCAGCAGCCGATGTATGGCGCCAAGCACAGCCGGGCGATCTCTCACCAAGTGCAGCAGGTTAAACGCCATCGCTGCGTCAAAGGATGCGTTCGGCCAAGGCGAAGCGTCTGCGGGCGCGCACACAAACTCGACATTCGCGAGCCCCTGCGCTTGCGCCTTCTCGCGCGCGATCGCGAGCATCTCGTTGGAGATATCCGTAGCCGCAAGGCGTGCAACGGACGGCGCAAGACGAAGCGCCGTCGTGCCGGTGCCACACCCTACCTCCAAAGCCACGTCGGCCGGTTTGAGATAGTAGCGTGCGCGCTCAAGCGTTCGTTCGTAGCCGGCAGGATCGCTGATCGTGCTGGCGGCATATTTCCGCGCGGCGCGATCCCAGAAACGTGCATCATTGTTGGTTTGCATGATGTCCTCGCAGGCCTTCGCCTACCACACAACCACGGGCGTTGTGCTATAATCGTTGGATGACAATTACGCCGCACCAGCGGGCGGAAGCTGAGCTAACGGCCTACGGGCTCTCGTTTCCGGAAACGGTGGCCGGTCAAGGCTGGCAAACGACGCGCGCCCTCTATGTACGCAAAAAAATGTTTGCTGTGTTCGGCGCCAAGGGTGAAGCGCTCGACGCGCTCACTCTGATCATGAAGCTGCCGATCTCGGCGGAGATGGCCGAAGAGCTCTATTTCGTGCGGCCGGCGCGCGGCTGGTACAAGCAGCATAGTTGGATCATCGCGCACTTCGCCGCCGATGACGATGTGCTGGCGGAAATGGATACGCTGAGGGGCTGGCTGAAGCAAAGCTACGTCGCGGTGGCGCCGAAAACGCTGGGGCGCACGGTTTAAGACCGCCCTTGATCGCAAACTTGCGAACATTGGTCTTGTCGGGGAGGATGAGCGCCACAGATGGGCTACGTTTCCGGCGGCGCACGCTCCGGGCGCAGGGGGTAAGACATGAAGGTTCGCGCGCTTCTCACCGCCGCTTCGGCGGCCACATTGGCATTCGCGCTGGCCGGGTGCGCCACCTCCGCGCCAAGCGCCGCGACACCTGTGGCAGAGGCCGCCCCCGCCCCGGCGCACACGCCCATCGTATGGGATTTGACGGACCTCTATCCCGACGCCGCGGCGTGGCAGAGCGAGCATGACGCCGTCGTCGCCGACATGGAGCGTATCTCCGCCTATCGCGGCCGGCTTGGCCGCAACGCCGCGACACTCGCCGAAGCGATGGAGCTTACCTCTGGGCTGAGCAAACGCGCCGTGCGTCTCTTCGTTTACGCCACGTTGCGTGGCGACGAGGATACCCGCATCCAGGAAAACCTTGCGCGCCGTCAGCTCGGCAACCAATTGCTCTCGCGCCTCGGCGAAGCGACGTCGTGGATGAACCCGGAAATCCTCACGATTGGCGAGCGCCGAGTCGAGACATTCATTCGCCAGGAGCCACGCCTTGGCGTCCACGCGGTGAATCTCCGCGAAACGTTGCGCTTTGCCGAACACACGCTCACGCCGCAAAGCGAAGCCGTGCTTGCCGCCGCCGGCCTGCCGCTTGGCGGTCCGCAGCGCATCTATACGCAGATGGCAGGATCCGACATTCCCTGGCCAACCATCGAGATCGACGGCGAGCAAGTGCGGCTCGATGCCCAGGCCTATACGCGCCATCGGCAGAATCCCGATCGCGACACACGCAAGCGCGTGTTTGACGCGTTCTTCGGAACATGGCGCCAATACGAATCGACGCTCGGCGAAGCTTTGGCCTCCAACACCCAAGGCCAAGTGATGAACGCGCAGGTGCGCAATTACGGCTCAGCGCGGGAAGCGGCTTTGTTTGCAAATGCCCTGCCCGTGTCGATCTACGATCAATTGGTAAGCCAGGCGCACGCCGGCCTGCCCACGTTGCATCGCTATTTCCGCCTGCGCGGGCGCATGCTCGGCATCAACGATCTCGCTTATTACGACATCTATCCAGATTTGTTGTCGTATGACGCAACCTACTCGGTCGACGATTCCGAGCGCATCACGCTCGAAGCGCTGCAGCCGTTCGGCGAGGATTATCTCAACATCTTGCGCCAAGGCTTTGCGGCGGACTGGACGCACCTCTATCCGCAGGAGGGCAAACAATCGGGCGCCTATGTGTTCGGCGCGGCCTATGACGTGCATCCGTACGTGCTGTTGAACCATCAGGACGATTTCGACAGCCTCTCAACGTTCGCGCACGAATGGGGACATGCCGTCCATTCCTCGCTCTCGAATTCAACGCAGCCTTGGGAAACCTCCAATTATGCGACGTTCGTCGCGGAGATGGCGTCCACCATCAACGAAGTGCTGCTGCTGCGAAATGTGCAAGCGCGCGCGACCAGCGACGATGAGCGGCTATTCCTGTTGAGCCAGGAGCTCGAACTCTATCGCGGCACCTTCTTCCGCCAGACCATGTTCGCCGAATTCGAAGCCCAGATTCACGCCGCCGCCGAACGCGGCGAACCGCTGACGGGCGAACGCATGTCGGAGATTTATCTGGCGCTGCTGCGCAGCTATCACGGCGCCGATTCCGGCGTGATGGCGATCGATCCCGCCTACGCGCTCGAATGGGCCTACATCCCGCACTTCTACACGAACTTCTACGTCTTCCAGTACGCCACGTCGGTCGCCGCTTCGACGCTGTTCGCCGAACGCCTCATGTCCAACCAACCGGGCGCGCAGGCGGCGGTGATCAACATGCTGCGCAGCGGCGGCTCGCAACACCCGCACGAGATGTTCGTCGCCGCTGGCGTCGATCTCTCAACCCCCGCGCCCTACCGCGCCGTGGTGACGCGGATGGATGCAATCATGGATGAGATGGAAGCGATCTTGGCGCGGCGGGGGTGAGATTTCCCAGCGGGAAGCATGAAGTTGAACAGCGCGACGATTCTAGCCGTCCGGATCGAAGCTCAGTGCCGAAGGTTGAAACACTTGCGCTAGCCCGAAGCGGTCGCACAGATGTTTAATGAGCAATCGCTCTCTGCTTGGAATGTTCGGCGACGGTGTTATTCGCGTGATGTACGAGTGCGTGGGTGTCTTTAGCCTAATGAATTTCCGGGGATCGACTTTACCAATTTCGTGCCCCACCTCCTTCTCACCCGTTGTGGAGAAAACCAACCGGAACTCGCGCTCGAACTCAAATGCTTTGTGCTTTCTGAAAACGAGGTTGTAGACGTTGCCAACTTCTGCGGCGACCGCTCCAGGATTTATGTACTTGACCGCGCCACCAATAAGCTTGCGATGGCATGCTTCTATGGCGTCGCAAAGAGCGCCGGCGGTCGACGAAACGGCAACGCCTGCACCGCGTCCGGAATAGGAGTTCCACATTGCCATGCTTTCATCGGCACCCGCATGCCAACAATGAACATACATTTGCCCTGCGATCCCTTCCATCGTGTCGAACAAGACGGTCGCGCTGTCCTTCAGCGCGCGGGCGTCGGTTTCTTTTGACGGGAATCGCGGATCCGACTGAACCTCTGCAAGAGACATTCGGCAAAGATCCTTCATATCGTTGCGCACGACATCAGGAAGTCGCCCCTCTCGGGGGTCTAGCGCACGAAGCAAATCGAGGCGCGCGAAGTGGATTTCTTGAGTTGAAAGCAGGTCATAAAACTTGCCGATGTCCATGTACCGCATGAGCGGCGCGCCGCGCTGAATGGGCACGGGAGACGGGTGCGAAAGATCAACTGTCATCCAGCGAGAATACAACAACAGTGTAATCTCGCTACTATCACTCCTCCCCGAACAACGCCCCCGTCTGCGCGTTCACCGGCGGTGGCTTCTTCCCCAGCCGCTCATACGCTTTCGGCGCGGCCATGCGGCCTCGTGGCGTACGCATGACGAAGCCTTGCTGCATCAAGTACGGCTCGATCATGTCTTCGATGGCGTCGCGCGCTTCGGAGAGCGCGGCGGCGAGCGTGTCGACGCCGACTGGGCCGCCGCCATACGTGGTGACGATGGCGTTGAGGTAGCGGCGATCTAAAAGATCGAGCCCATCGCTATCGACATCGAGGCGCTTCAAAGCGGCGTCCGCGGCCTTTGCGTCGATCGCGCCGCCGCTCGCATCCGCGAAATCGCGCACACGGCGCAGCAAACGCACGGCCACACGTGGCGTGCCGCGCGCGCGTTTGGCGATTTCCAACGCGCCATCCGGCGTCAAGGGCGCGCCCAGCTTTTCGCCGGCGCGCTGGACGATGCCGAGCAATTCCTCGGCGCTGTAAAATTCGAGCCGCACCGGAATGCCGAAGCGATCCCTGAGCGGCGTGCCGAGCATACCAGCGCGCGTTGTGGCGCCGACGAGCGTGAACGGCGCCAGATCGATGCGTACGCTGCGCGCCGACGGGCCTTCGCCGATGATGATGTCGAGGTGATAATCCTCCATCGCCGGATAGAGGATTTCCTCCACCGCCGGCGCGAGGCGATGGATCTCGTCGATGAACAGCACATCGCGCGGTTCGAGATTGGTGAGCAACGCCGCAAGATCCCCCGCACGCGCGATCACAGGGCCGGAGGTTGCGCGAAAGCCCACGCCCAATTCGCGCGCGACGATCTGCGAGAGCGTCGTCTTGCCCAAGCCCGGCGGGCCGAACAGCAGCACGTGGTCCATCGCCTCGTTGCGCTTGCGCGCGGCGTCCACGAACACGCGAAGGTTTGCCTTGGCGGCGGGCTGGCCGACGAATTCGTCAAAGCCGGTGGGGCGGAGCGCGCGGTCGGCTCCTTCTCCGGGCATGCGGGCGGCGGTCACGAGGCGTTCTGCTTCAGACATGCCTCGGTCTTAGCCGATTCGGGTTCGCAATTCGTTCAGGCCTCAGTCGCCAGGCTTCTTCTTACCGCTCAACAGCGCATAAATCGCCATGGCGTGCCCGTGGCCGAGGTCAAAATCGGCTTTGAGCCACGCGACAATCTCCCCTGCCTTTACGCCGGGTTTAAGTTTGCCCTTCTCAGCGAAGCCCTTCTTCGCCGCGAGCTTCTTGAAGTCCTCTCCGCTCTTGCCGGTCTTGGCTTGGATATTGTCGAGATAGGCTTGAAACGACATGGCGTCCTCCTGTGCCATAGGACGTTGACGAAGCGCGGGCCCCGACAATGGCCGCGCTCCGTGTGCGCGGCTTTGGCATTCTTGTCGAAAATAAAAATGTCGGGGTGCGCGATGGCGCGCCGTCCTAGGATCGCGCACCTTGGCGCAAAGCTGTGAATGGGACCAAAATCATGATGCAATACATGTTTCTAGTATCGAGCGCCGAAGAGAATGACGGACCGCCGCCGATGCGGCTGATGGAAGAAATGGCAAAGCTCTCTGAGCGCGCCATCGCCAACGGCACCATGGTGCTGAACGCCGGCCTTATGCCGACATCGCAAGCCGTCCGGCTTCACCTGAAGAGCGGCAAGACCATCGTCACCGACGGGCCGTTCGCTGAGACCAAAGAAGTGATTGGCGGCTTCGCCATCATGCAATTTCCCACTCGCGAAGCGGCCGTCGCGTCGATGCACGAGTTCATGGACCTGCACCGTCTCTACGCCGAAGGGTGGGAAGGCACATGCGAGATGCGCCAAATCGCGGCGATGAGCGAAATCGCCAGCTGCGCTGCGTGAGCTAGCGGCTCACTTCTTTCAAAGCGGCGCGGATCAGTTCTGGCGCGGGTGCGGCGGCATCGAATTGCTTAGCCGCACTCGCCACGGCGCGCGCCGCGCTCGATTGATCGATGCCCAGATTGACGAGCGCCGACACCGCTTCCGCGCGGGCGCCGCTAATAGAAGGCGCTCCCCGCGGCGCGAGCGCTGCGGCCGTCAGCGAGCCCTTTGGTCCCGCTTTGCCCGCAAGCTCCTGCACGATGCGCGCAGCCAGCTTTGGGCCGACGCCATTGGCGCGTGAGACCGAGGCTTTGTCCTGCAACGCAATCGCGTCAGCCAACTGCTCGGGCGGAAGCACATCGAGGATCGCCAGCGCAACTTTCGCGCCCACACCGGGGATCGATTGCAGATGCACGAACCAGGCACGCTCATCTTCGCTGGCGAAGCCGAACAGCTTGATCGCGTCCTCGCGCACGTGGGTTTCGATCATCACCCGCGCCGGCGCACCGGTTTCCAGTTTCGACAGGGTGCGCGCGCTCGCCTGCACCAAATACCCGACGCCACCGACTTCAATCAGCGCGCTATCTTCGCCAATGGCCGCAACTATGCCGTTCAAGGACCCGATCATTCTGATGTCTCCGCGTCCAGGCTTGGCTGGATTCGCCCGCCGGCGAAACGACTTGCGAGACGTTCGCACGAGTCAAACGCAACGGGCCGTGTTATCGATTCCCTTGCAGGGGCAATGGTTTTGCGAACCGCTCGCAGGAGTGGCGATCGCAAGCATGTGCGGGGATGTGACCCATGGCCGATAAGAAAGACGAGAAGAAGCCGCTGAACCGGCGCTCGTTCATGAGCCGCGTCGCAGGCGCGGCGGTGATCGCGGGCGGCGCGACAGCAATCGTCACCGGCGAGGCTTCAGCGCAAAATTATACCGGCCGCACCGATAGCGACACGGGCAGCGGCGCAGACCGCTCCGGCTACGGCCGCACTGGCGTGACAGATGGCGATAGTGGCGGCGGCTCGGACCGCGCCGGCTACGGCCGCGGCGGCCAACGCGGCGTTTCCGATAGCGATAGCGGCGCCTATGCCGACCCGGCCGGGCGCGGACGTGGCTCATCCGGCGTCACAGATTCCGATTCCGGCGCTTACGCTGACCCCGCTGGCCGCGGACGCGGCGGCCGCACTGGCGTCACTGATGGCGACAGCGGCCAGTATGCGGACCCAGCCGGTCGCGGACGCGGCGGCGGCGGTCGTGGCCAATCAGGTCTCACCGACAGCGACACCGGTTCAGGCGCAGACCGCGCCGGCAACGGGCGCGGCGGCGGCCGTCAAGGCGTCTATGGCGGCGGCAACACCGGCTATACCGATAGCGATTCCGGTTCGATGTCCGATCCCGGCGGCAACGGACGCGGGCCGCGTCGCGGCCAGCGTACCGGCATCACCGATGGCGATTCCGGCTCAACGTCGGACGCGTCGGGTTACGGCCGCGGCTCGGATCGCTAAGCGCACATGCGCGTCAGCGAGCCGTGGCTCGACGATCCGCTTGGCTATCTGATCGGCGCCGAACGGGTCGTCGAATTTCTGGCGCGCGGTTACGAGCGTGATCCGCTCGTGGTGCATCACAACGCGCCAAAACGCTTCGAAGGCCTGCTCTCAATCGACGCCGTGGACCGCATCGTCACTGGTACGGATCTGCGCGAAGGTCAGCTCGATATGGCCAACGCCTCGCGCCAAATGATGCGCTCGGACTATCTCGACGGCGCGGGCTATGTCGATCGCGGCGCGGTCGCCGAGCTGTATCGCGCCGGCTCCACCATCATCCTGAACCAGGCGCATCAACTCGATCCGACCCTCGGGCGACTGTGCCGCGGTCTGGAGCACACCTTTTCCGCCCATGTGCAAACCAATCTCTACCTCACGCCGCCAAACGCCCAAGGCTTCCGCACGCATTACGACAATCACGACGTGCTCGTGATTCAGATCGAGGGCGAGAAGACGTGGCGCCTCTACGACAAACCGATCGACACACCCTATCGCGGCGAGGGCTTCGAGCTCGGCAAGTTCGAAGCCGGCGAACTGAAGCAGGAATTCACGCTGAAGGCCGGCGACTGCGCTTACGTGCCGCGCGGGCTGATGCACGACGCGCTGACACCCGGCGACGCTGCCTCGTTGCACATCACCATTGGCCTCATCACGCGCACCTGGGCCGATCTGATGTTGGAAGCCGTGTCCGAGGTCGCACTGCGCCGGGCCGAGTTCCGCAAGAGCTTGCCGGCGGGCTATGCGCGCACCGGCCACAACCGAGCGTCGGCACGCGCCTACATGGCGCAGCTGCTCAATATCGCTGCCCAGGAAGCGCTACTCGATCCCGCGCTCGATCTCATAGCTGATGAATTCATCCGCTCCCGCCCCGCTGACAATCGCTTCGCTTTGCGCGATGCAATCAAGCCTGTTAGCGCGGACGAGAAATTCCAACTGAAGCGCCACGCACATTTCCGCCTGGCTGAGGACGGCGACAAGCTCGTGCTCATCTGTCCAGGCGGCGAACTAGACTTTGCGCCCACCGCGCGCGCCGCCATCGAACGCGCCCTCAACGGCAAGCCGTTCGCACCGAGCGAGCTTGGCGCCGACGACGCAACCACAATCGCGGCGCGCCTGCTGGCTTATGGGTTGGTGGAGCGGTTCTAGCCGCCGGCCCGTCGACGGAAGCCGCCGTGCGCGGCGTGGCATAGCGCAACGCCTAACGCATCGGCGGCGTCAGCGGTGACATCACCGGCCGTCGGCAACAAGCGCCGCACCATGAAGGCGATCTGGGTTTTGTCAGCCGCGCCTGAACCAACGACGGCTTTTTTGATTGTCGCCGGCGAGTATTCCGCGACCACGACGCCGCTGCGCGCCGCCGCCGCCAGTGCAACGCCGCGCGCTTGGCCGAGCGCAAGAGCGGCGCGCGCGTTCGAGTTTACGAACGTTTCTTCCACCGCCACCTCGTGCGGACGATGCTCTTCCATCACCCGCAAGAGGCCTTCGAACACGTCGTGCAAACGGCTGGCGAGTTGCTGCTGCACGACCGGCTTGATCACGCCATGGGCGATGTACGTGAGACGCGAGCCTTCGCTCGCGACCAATCCCCAACCGCAACGATTGAGGCCCGGATCGATGCCAAGGATCAACATGGCGCTCATTGCTTTCGCTCCCGCGCATCCAGCGCGAGTCGCACCGCGACCGCCACATAGATCGTCCAGAATAAATTGTTGGCCTGCAGCGCATGGCTTTCGCTCAACGTGTACAGCGCAAACGCCGCCAGAAACGCCGGCGCCCACAGCCCCGCATCAGCATTGAAGATAGCGCCCGCGCCGCGCCGCAATGTCGCGAACAATTGGAGCGCAAACAAAACGACGCCCACGCGGCCAAGACCGAGCGCCAACTCAAGCCAACCCGAATGCGCCGACGCCACTTGCCAACGCACGGCTTCGCGCACCCAATAGGCCGGCCCATTCTCTGGCAGCCAGAACGCGGAATAGCCGTAGCCGAGCCACGGCCGCGCTTCGACGAAACGTTGTGCGGCGTCCCAAATGTCGGTGCGGCCCGTCAGGGTAAGATCGCGGCCAATCATCGTGACGACCAGTTCGGGCGCCAAAAACACGATGCCGCCGCCAACGATAACCGCGCCAAGCGCGGAGGATACCACCACGATGGTCGCGATCGGCCCGCGCCGCATCAGCGCGCAGGCGACCATCACCATCAAACCAAGCGCACTGGCGATCAACGCCGTCTTTGAGGTTGAGAGCAACACCAGCACGAACGCCGCAATCGCCGCGCCGATCCAAAAGCTCCGCCGCGCCGGCGCAACAATCGAGCATGCCGCGCAAATGGCGACGCCAAGCGCCATGATGCCGCCAAGCGTGTTCTTGTGCGTCCAAAGACCGGACCAGGCGCCCGGATGCTCGAACGTCATTGTGCCGACGTGCGGCGCAAGCAACGCGGTCGCGAACGAACCTGCGATCAGGGCAATGAACCCAAGCCCCAGCACTTCAACCAACTGCGGCCAACGATATCGCCACGCGAGATACAGTCCGAACGCCATGTTCAGCGCCAGCCAAACCGAACGCCGCAGCGTCGCGCCGGAATCGATGGACCAGAGCGTCGATACACCGGCGAGAAGCAGCAAGCCGACAAGCAGCGGTGCGGCTCCAGCCGCGCGCACCGCAGACGCACGGTCGCGCCAGATCGCCCAACCGAGAAAAGCATAGACCGGAACGAAGAATATCCGCGTCCAGCCTGGCGTCTCGGTCAGGCCCTGTGACTGCGCGATAGCGGCGAACAAGGGCTCAGAAAATTGGGCGAGGCAAAGTCCAGCCGCGATCGTTTCCAAGCGGTGCGGCACTGCTGGCGCGCGCGCGTGGGTTTCCTTCAGGTCGAGGGCCGATGTCGCCAGTGACATAGAGTCAACCGATGCGCCGCAACCCTTGCCAAAGCCCTAATCGGCGCGGCAAGAAACGTCAAAGTTCAATGTGTGGGGCCATAATGAAATCGACCATCGCTGCGCTCGCCGCCCTGCTGACGTTCGCAAGCGTCGCCTACGCCCAACCCACGGACGACGCGACCCGCGCTCAGGCGCGGGAAATCCTCCAGCGCTCGATCGCGTTCAATTCCTCGCCTGAAGGCGGCCAAACACCCCAGCTTGCGGCTTATCTTGCTGAGCTTTACCGCGATGGGGGCTTTCCCGCCGCCGACGTCCTTATTCTTCCGCTTGAGAACACAGCATCTTTGATTGTCCGCTATCGTGGCGATGGCTCTGGCGGGCGCCCGATCCTCTTGCTTGCCCACATGGACGTTGTGCCTGCGCTGCGCGCGGATTGGGAGCGCGACCCCTTCACCATGGTCGAAGAGAACGGCTATTTCTTCGGCCGTGGTAGCTTGGACAACAAAACCGGCATCGCACACATCACCGCAACGTTGCTGCGCCTCAAGGCTGAAGGCTTTACCCCGTCACGCGACCTGATCGTCGTGTTCAGCGGCGATGAGGAAACTTTAGGGCACACCGTACAAAATCTGCTCAGCGATCACCGCGCACTGTTGGGTGAGGCGGAATTCGCGCTGAACTCCGATGCTGGCGGCGGCGGTTTAAACGACGCTGGGGCGCCGATGGGCTACGAGATGCAAACGGCGGAGAAAACGTACGTTTCGTATCGTCTCACCGCGCGCAATCCGGGCGGCCACTCATCTCTGCCGCGCGCCGACAATGCGATTTTCGACCTCGCTGACGCCATTAACCGCGTCCGTACGCATCAGTTCGCGGCAATGTGGAACGATACAACCCTGCGCAGTTTTGGGGCGGCAAGCGAAACCATAGAAGGCGAGCTTGGCGCGGCGCTGCGTCGTTTCTCGCAACGACCAGGCGATCGCCGCGCGGCAGCGATCATTTCGCGCGACCCTTCCTGGGTCGGGCAAGTGCGCACGACATGTGTGCCAACGTTGCTCGCCGGCGGGCACGCGGAGAACGCGCTGCCGCAATCGGCGACGGTTACGGTGAACTGCCGCGTATTCCCCGGCGTGCAAGTTGAGGACGTGCAAGCCGAATTGCAGCGCGTTGTGGGCGCGAACATCGAAATCCAACAAACCGATCCCGCTTTCGCCAGCGACGCTTCGCCGTTGCGAGAAGATGTGTTAGCCGCCGTCAATGCGGCCGTGCGCGCGGTTTACCCGAACGCCGGCGTTTCCCCTGGCATGTCGGCGGGCGCAACCGACGGCGTGTACTTTCGCGGCGCCGGCATTCCTACCTATGGCGTCGGCGGCGTGTTTATGAAGTTCGGCGACGATTTCGCGCATGGCCTCAACGAACGTGTGCCGGTCGATGGCTTCTATAACGGCCTCACCCATTGGCGCGTGCTGATCATGACAATCGCCGGCCCGCGCTGACACACTTTCCGCACTGGCGGTTGCAAACAATTGCTGTGTTGCGGCCAGGGGCCCGAACTTCGTCGAAAATCTCTCCCGAAAGGCGTGCAAGCCCTTGTCGAGCGGCGTGTGAGCCGTTCTCATGTCGGCTTCTCGTGAGGGAGAGAGCATGCTTTCCGGAAAGAAGACCTGGACCGCCTTGATGGGCGGCCTAGCGCTTGCGGCTTGCGCCAGCACTGGCTCGAGCACTACGCCAAGTAACGATGCCGCCGCGACGTCCAGCGTCGCGTTTCCATCCACCTACGAGCGCCGCGCCTACGCGCCGGTGCTGATCCGAGGCGCCACGGTTTTCGATGGTGATGGAAACGAATTCGCCAACACCGATGTGACATTCGAAAACGGCCGTATCACGGGCGTTGGACAAAACCTCGCCGCGCCCGCTGGCGCCGAGATCGTCGATGGCCGCGGCAAGTTCGTCACGCCGGGCATTATCGATGCGCACTCGCACTTGGGCGATTATCCATCACCAGGCATTCAGGCGAACTCCGACGGCAACGAAGTGACGCAGCCGAACACGGCCGAAGTTTGGGCCGAGCATTCGGTCTGGCCGCAGGACCCCGGCTTTCAGCGCGCAGTCGCCGGCGGCATCACCGCTCTGCACATCCTGCCCGGCTCCGCCAATTTGTTCGGTGGACGCGGCACGACACTGCGTCCCGTCCTTGGCGTCGCGACGATGCAACAGATGAAATTCCCGAACGCACCACAATCCTTGAAGATGGCCTGCGGCGAAAATCCGTCGCGTGTTTACGGTGCGCGCAACCAAAGCCCCGCCACCGACATGGGCAACGTCGCCGGCTGGCGCCAAGCGTTTGCGCGCGCGACCGAATACAATCGCAACCTTGAGCGCTCGCGCGCCGGCGGCGCCAACGCTCCACGCGCGCCGGACCGCGATCTCGAGCTCGACACCCTCGCTGGCGTACTGCGCGGCGAGATCCGCGTGCAATGGCACTGCTACCGCGCCAACGAAATGGCCATCGGCCTCGACATCGCTGAGGAGTTCGGCTTCCAGGTCGCGGCATTCCACCACGCGGTCGAAGCCTACAAGATCGCCGACCTTCTGGCCGAGCATGGCACATGCGCGGCGATGTGGGCCGATTGGTGGGGCTTCAAGATGGAGGCCTATGATGGCATCCGCGAGAACATCCCGTTTGTGGATGCGCCCGACAACAGCTGCGCCATCGTCCACTCCGATAGCGCCGTGGGCATTCAGCGTCTGAACCAGGAAGCCGCGAAAGCGATGTCCGACGGCCGTCGTGCCGGCCTTGAAATCTCTCGCGCACATGCGTGGACATGGCTTTCGCGCAATCCGGCCCGCGCGCTTGGCATCGAAAACGAGACCGGCACGCTCAGCGTCGGCAAAGCCGCTGACGTCGTCGTGTGGTCGGCCGATCCGCTGTCCAGCTACGCCGTCGCTGAACGCGTCTACATGGATGGCGCACTCGCCCACGAACGTGGCGCGTCGCGTCTGCCGCCATCAGACTTTGAACTTGGTCAAACCGCTTGGAGCACCGGCCAATGAAGTGGCTTTCTCCCGCTTTGGTCGCGCTCGCGCTCGCAGCGCCCGCGGCCGCCGAAACCGTGCTCATCCGAGATGGGCGCGTGATCACCAACACCCAAGCCGGCGTGCTTGAAGGCGACGATGTTCTCATCGTCGACAATCAAGTCCGCGCCGTCGGCGCCAACATCGCCGCCCCGCAAGGGGCGCGCGTGATCGACGCCACCGGCAAATGGGTTACGCCCGGCGTGTTCGCCGCATTGAGCCAGATCGGCTTGTCCGAAATCTCAGGCTCCGGCGCGCCAAACGACGCAAGCGTCGAAGGCGAACTGGTCTCGGCCGCCGCCGATGCCGGCGCCGCGTTCGATCACACCGTCACCGCCATTCCGGTAACGCGCATCGAGGGCGTGACGCGCGCGGCCATCGCACCTGGCGGCGCCAACACGATGTTCTCCGGCATTGGCGCACTCGTTTCGATGAGCGGCCGCCCCGACAGCGTCTTCCGCGACGACGCGTTTCTGGTGCTGCAAATGGGCGAAGCCGGCGCAAACCGCACCGGCGGTTCACGCGCTGCCTATTGGCCAGCGCTTGAAGCGGCCTTGCGAGACGCGCGCGAATATCCAGGCCGCTATCGCAGCGGCCAAGGCGGCGCGGTATTGAACGAAATCGACGCCCAAGCGGTGCAACCCTTCGCACAGGGACGAGGCCTCATCCTCGTTAACGTCGAGAGCGCCACCGATATCCGTCGCTTGATCGAGTTCAAGCGCCGCAATGCGCAGCTGCGGTTCGTCATCAATGGTGGCTCCGAGGCGTGGGAAATTGCTGACGAAGTCGCCGCTTCCGGCATCCCGGTGATCATCGACACGATGCAGAACCTACCTGGCAACTTTGAGCAAATCGGCTCACGTCTCGACAATGCCGCGATCCTCTCGCGTGCTGGCGTTCGGGTGATCATAGCCAGCCCAGCTGACGGACACCAACCGCGCCTCACATTGCAGCAAGCCGGCAACGCTGTCGCCAACGGCATGGAATGGGGCGCGGCGTTTGAATCGATCACACGCGTGCCTGCAGAAGTGTTCGGCGCAACAAACCTCGGCGTCTTGCGCGCCGGCGCAACAGCCGACGTCGTGGTGTGGGACGGCGATCCGCTCGAGGTGAAGTCCGCTCCGACCGCTGTGTTCATCGAAGGCGCCGAGCAGCCCTTGACGTCGCGCCAGACGATGCTGCGCGATCGCTACCGCCCGGGCAGCGACGCCGTTCGGTAACAAAAGTTTGCACCCAACTGTAAGGCCGCCGGTTTCGCCGGCGGCCTTTTTGTTTGCCAAACGCGCGATGGCAAATCATCGTCCGACCAAGCGGGAGAGTTTCATGCTGACTTGGATTGCGCGCTTTATTGGCGCGGCGCTGTTCGCGATCGTCGCCGGCGCGAGCGCGCAAGCGCAGACCGATAATCCCGCCGCGCGCGCCATGGCGCGCGACATCTTCCAGCGTGTGATCGGCATGGATACGTCGGTCGCGGGCGGGCAGACGCCAGCAATGGCCGCCTATCTCGCTGAGCGCTTCCGCGGCGCTGGCTTTCCAGCCGAGGACGTTCACGTTCTGCCGATGGACAGCACGGCCCTCCTTGTCGTGCGCTATCGGGGCGATGGTTCCGGTGGGCGCCCTATCCTATTGCTGGCGCATATGGATGTCGTCGCGGCTTTGCGCTCGGATTGGGAACGCGACCCGTTCACCCTGGTGGAAGAGAACGGCTATTTCTTCGGGCGCGGCACGTCGGACAATAAGGCCGGCATCGCCATGCTTGCGACCACATTTCTGACGCTGCGCGCCGAAGGCTTTACGCCGACGCGCGATCTCATTTTGGTGTTCAGCGGCGACGAAGAAACCAACCCGACCACGACACGCATTCTGCTTCGCGACCATCGCGCATTGCTGGGCGACGCCGAGTTTGCGCTGAATTCCGATGGTGGCGGTGGCGGCCTACGCGAGGCCGACGGCGCCCCATCCGCCTACTCAATCCAGACCGCCGAAAAGACCTTCGCGACCTTCACGCTTACCGCGCGCAACCCTGGCGGCCACTCCTCCGCGCCACGCGCCGATAACGCAATCTTCGATCTCACCGACGCCATCGCGCGTCTGCGCGCCTACGAATTTCCGGTGATGTGGAACGACACCACGCTCGCATCCTTCCGTGCGCGCGCAGCGGGCGCCGAAGGCGAGTTCGGTGCGGCTTTGCGACGCTTTGTACAACGCCCCGGCGACCGCCGCGCGGCGGCGCGGCTTTCGCGCGAGCCGGGCTTCGTCGGCCAATTGCGCACCACCTGCATTCCAACGCGGCTCACCGCCGGCCACGCGGACAATGCGCTGCCGCAATCAGCCGTCGCCACGGTCAATTGCCGCATCTTCCCCGGTGTGGCCGTCAGCGAAGTGCAAGCGCAACTGCAAACTTTGTCCGGCGAAGGCGTTGAGGTGGCGTTGCGCAGCGATCTGCCCGCGACCGACCCCTCGCCGTTACGAGACGACGTGCTCGCCGCTGTCACCGCCGCCGTGCATCGCCATCATCCGGGCGTGCCAATTATCCCGAACATGGCGCCCTATTACACCGACGGCATGTTCTATCGCGCCGCCGGCATCCCGACCTACGGCGTGGGCGAGATTTTCATGAAGGACAGCGATGCCTTCGCTCACGGCCTCAACGAACGCGTACCGGTCGAAGCGTTCTACAACGGCCTCGACCATTGGCGCATTCTGCTGACAGAGCTCGCCGGGCGCGACTGACGGCTAAGCCGTCGCCGCTTCCTGCCCGTGGCAATACTTGAACTTCTTGCCTGATCCGCACGGGCACGGCGCGTTGCGGCTCACCTTGCCCCATGTGCGCGGATTGTGACGGTCGAAGCCCTCCGGCGTCATCGCGAGATCAGCCGATTGCATCTCGTTTTCGCCGGTATCCGGGTTCTGGTGGATTTCAAACGTCTGCGCTGGCGTCTGCGGACGCGGCACTTCGTCGGCCTGGCCGATCTGCAAGCGCAGCAGCATGCGCGTCACCGTCGTGCGCAGGTCAAGCAGCATACGCTCAAACAGCGTGAACGCTTCGGTCTTGAACTCATTCAGCGGATCGCGCTGCGCATAGCCACGCAAATGGATCACGCTGCGCAGGTGGTCGAGCAAACTCAAGTGCTCGCGCCAGCGCATGTCGACAACGGAGAGCAGCACCTGCTTTTCCACCGCGCGCAAGCGCTCCGGTCCCAGCAGAGCCGCCTTCTGCGCATACGCTTGGTCCACTTCGCGCGTCAGACGCTCGACGATTTCCTGCTGCGCGATGCCTTCTTCCGCGGCCCAACGCGCGAACGGGATTTTGAGGTCGAAGATTTCGTCTGCCTCGATCTCCATTTCCTCGATGTTCCACTGCTCGGGATAAGCCTTCTCCGGCATGTGCCGCCAGACGAGCTTCTCCACCACATCGTGGCGCATATCCTTCACGATCGGCGCAACGTCGGCCGTGCGCATGAACTCGATGCGCTGCTCGAAGATCGCCTTGCGCTGGTCGTTGATGACGTCGTCGAACTTCAGCAAGTTCTTGCGGATTTCGAAGTTTCGCTGTTCGACACGCCGCTGCGACGTTTCGAGCGCCTTGTTCATCCATGGGTGGACAATCGCCTCACCCTCTTGAATGCCAAGGCCGCGCATGATCGCGTCCAAGCGCTCGGCGGCGAAGATGCGCAGCAGGTCGTCTTCCAGGCAGATGTAGAATTTCGACTTGCCGGGGTCGCCTTGGCGCCCTGTCCGGCCGCGTAATTGGTTGTCGATGCGGCGGCTTTCGTGGCGTTCCGTACCAAGCACATAAAGCCCGCCGGCCGCGAGCGCGACTTGCTTCTTGGCTTCGATGTCATGCACCAGCTCGCGCTTCAAAGCGGCGATCTGATCCGGCGTTTCGTCGCCCTTCAGCGCCGTTTTCAAGCGCATGTCGAGATTGCCGCCGAGCTGAATGTCGGTGCCGCGGCCGGCCATGTTGGTGGCGATTGTCACCGCTCCCGGCACGCCAGCTTGCGCGACGATCGATGCTTCCTGCTCGTGATAGCGCGCGTTCAACACCTGGTGGGGGATGCCGCGTTGCTTCAAGAGCCCCGAGAGCGTTTCCGATTTCTCGATCGACACCGTGCCGACAAGCACCGGCTGGCCCTTGCGGTGCGTCTCTTCGATGTCAGTGATGATAGCGCGGTATTTTTCCTTCGACGTCCGATAAACCTCATCATCGTCGTCGACGCGTTTGATCTCGCGATTGGTCGGCACTTCGACCACGTCGAGCTTGTAGATGTCGCCGAATTCTTGCGCCTCGGTCGCCGCCGTACCGGTCATGCCGGAGAGCTTGTCGTAGAGGCGGAAATAGTTCTGGAACGTGATCGACGCGAGCGTCTGGTTCTCAGGCTGGATCTGCACGCCTTCCTTGGCTTCGATCGCCTGGTGCAGGCCTTCGCTCAAGCGGCGGCCGTGCATCATGCGCCCGGTGAATTCATCGATCAGGACGATTTCCTTGTCCTTGACGATGTAATCCTTGTCCCGATGGAACAGCTTGTGCGCGCGCAAGCCCTGGTTGACGTGGTGCACGAGTGAAATGTTTGCGGGCTCGTAGAGCGAGCCTTGAAGCAGGTCGCGCTCGGCCAACATCTCCTCGATGCGCTCCGAGCCGGCTTCGGTGTAGGTCACCGAACGCTGCTTCTCGTCGTGCTCGTAGTGCTCGGGGCGCAGCAGCGGGATGATTGCGTCAACCGCTTTGTAAAGTTCGCTCCGATCTTCAGTCGGCCCAGAGATGATCAACGGTGTCCGCGCTTCGTCGATCAGGATGGAGTCGACTTCGTCGACGATCGCGTAGCGGTGGCCGCGCTGAACCATCTCGCCCAGCGAATACTTCATGTTGTCGCGCAGATAGTCGAAGCCGAACTCATTGTTCGTGCCGTACGTGACATCGGCCGCATAAGCTTGGCGGCGTTCGTTGTCGTAAAGACCGTGGACGATAATGCCGACGCTCAAGCCGAGGAACCGGTAGATCTGCCCCATCCACTCGGCGTCGCGCTTGGCGAGATAATCGTTCACGGTGATGACGTGAACGCCGCGGCTTTCGAGCGCGTTGAGGTAAACCGGCAAAGTCGCGACGAGCGTCTTGCCTTCACCGGTGCGCATCTCGGCGATCTTGCCGCTGTGCAGGATCATCCCGCCCATCAGCTGCACGTCGAAATGACGCATGCCGACGGTGCGCTTGGCCGCTTCACGCACGGTCGCGAAGGCTTCCGGCAGCACTTCGTCGATCTTGGCGCCGCGGGCGAGGCGGTGGCGGTATTCGCTGGTCTTGTTGCGCAGCGCTTCGTCGCTCAGCGCCTCATAATTCGGTTCGAGCGCGTTGATGCGCTGCACCGCGCCCTTCAAATGGCGCACCTTGCGCTCATTGACGGACCCGAAAATCTGCTTGGCGAGGTTCAGCATGGAGCGATCAAGACCTTGAAACGTCTTGTGCACAAGACGTTGGATGTTTCGGCGATTGCATTAATTTTATTGTCTTTTTTGGGCCCACCGGCGCGTGTTCGCGTGCTGAAACACTCTCGACTTGTGCGCTCGCGAGACTTAAGAGCGGGCGCCGGCGGTGTCAATGCGACGGCCTTGCCCGCCCTGCCCTTAAAGGCATTGTTCCAGCGCAGAAAACGAGAGCAGAACGCATGGTCCGCGCACCCTTCCGAGCCGCCCTGATCGCCTTGGCTGTCGCCCTCTCGGGCTGCGGGCTTGGTCGAGATTCTGGCAGCGATGGCAGCGGCATTTCTGATCCGATCGTCGCCGCTACTGTGAACGGGCGGCCGATCTACACAGAGGATGTGCGTTCGCACGCGGTGGCGCTTGGCCTTCTGCAAGAAGGACAGGACCTCGACGCCAATTCGGATTCTTTCTATTTCGCGCTCGATGAGCTGATTCAGATGCGTCTGTTCGCGATGGAGGCGGAAGCGCGCGGGCTTGATCGCGAAGCGCATGTGCGCCGGCAATTGGAGATCGCGCGCGAGCGCGTGCTTGCGGGCGCGATCTACGAAGAACTGAACGCCCGCGCGACCGACCCGGAGGCGATCGAACGGCTCTACCGCGAAAACGCATCGCGGCTTGGCCAAGGTCAGGAAATCCATCTGCGCCACATTCAGTTCGAGACACGTGAGGCCGCCGAGGCGGCCAAAAGAAGGCTCGACCAAGGCGAAAGATTTGAAGCGCTCGCTTTCGAGCTTTCGACCGACCGCGCCACCGCGCCCGATGGCGGCGACTTAGGCTTCCGCGCCGTATCCGATCTGGCGCCGCCGATCCGCGAAGCCGCCGACACCGCGAACGTCGGAGACGTTGCCGGTCCCATCGAATACAATGGCGCTTGGCATGTCGTCCGCGTTGAAGATCGCCGCGAGCGTGGCGTGCCAAGCCTGGAAACGTTGCGCCCCCGGATCATTGACTGGCTGCGCTTCCAGGAAATCAGCCAGTTGCATGAACGTCTCGCGCGCGACGCGCGCATCGAACGCTTGCGCGAACCCGAAGTGGCGATGGAGCCCGGCGGCGAAGTGGACGCGCCGGCCGACGCAACGCCCGAGCCCGTGCGGCCCGAAACGCCGGCGCCAGGCCAAGAAGCCCCGCCCTTCCCCTTCCCCATGGGCCCAGGCGGCGTCTACACCGCGCCACAGCCCAACGCGCCGGCGCCAGCGCCGGCAGAAGCGCCTGCGGCAAATGTTGGCCAACCGCCAGCCGAAGCGCCGCAACAATGAGCGAGAAGGTGTCGCCGCTCGCGCCAGCGACGTTTCCAGAGCTTCCAGCCATCGCGGGTCTAAGCGCTGCGATTGGCCGGGCGGGTTTCTACAAACACGAGCGCCCGGATCTTTTGTTGGCTCTGTGCGCACCGGGCACGAAAGCCGCCGGCGTGTTCACCACCAACGCCGTCGGCTCTGCGCCGACAGATTGGTGCAAAGCCGCCCTCGCGGCTGGCCGAGGCGGCGCGCGCGGCGTTCTCGTGAACGCGGGCTGCGCCAATTCGTTCACCGGGCCAATCGGCGATGCGGCCTGCAAGCACGCGCTCGAAGCGGCCGCCGCAAAGGTAGGTGTTGAAGCACGCGAATTGCTAGCCGCGTCCACGGGCGTGATCGGCGTGCCGCTCGACGCCACCAAGATCGAAGCGGCAGTGCCGAAGATGGAACTGAAGCCCGTCGACTGGCACGAGGCGGCGAAAGCCATTGGCACCACCGACACCTTTCCCAAAGGCGCCGGCGCACGCTGCCTAATCGACGGCGCGGAGGTGGCCATCAGCGGCATCGCCAAGGGTTCCGGCATGATCGCCCCGAACATGGCGACGATGCTGGCGTTCGTGTTCACCGACGCGGCGCTCTCCGCGCCGATCCTGAAAACACTGCTGCGCCAGGAAACCGAAACGAGCTTTAACTCGATCACGGTCGACGGTGATCGCAGCACCAATGATTGCGTGCTGCTGTTCGCGACTGGCCAAGCCAAAGTCCCGCCGATCGCCGACGCAAAGGACCCGCGCCTCGACGGCTTCCGCGCGGCGTTGCGCGAGGTGCTTGTCGACCTTGCGATCCAGATCGTGCGCGACGGCGAGGGCGCGACGAAGCTCGTGAAGGTCAACGTCAGCGGCGCGGTGAGCGATGGCTCAGCCAAGGCGATCGCTCGCACCATTTGCGAAAGCCCCCTGGTGAAAACCGCCATCGCGGGCGAGGACGCGAACTGGGGTCGCATCGTCATGGCCATCGGCCGCGCCGATCAGCCGGTGCAAAGGCACATGATCTCCGTCGGCTTCGGCGATCTCTGGGCCGCCAAGGACGGCATGGTCTCACCCGATTACGACGAGGCCAAAATGAGCGCCTACATGAAGCGCGAAAGTCTGGAAATCAAAGTCATCGTCGGCCCCGGCGCGGGCGCCGCAAGCATGTACACGTGCGATCTCACCAAACGCTACGTAGAGATCAATGGCGACTATCGCAGCTAACTAATTTGCGGCTTTGGCCAATGCGTCCCGCAACGCAGCGATCAATGCGTCGCCATCGTACGGTTTCCGCACAACGCCAGCATCGCTCATCGCGCGCGGGATATTGGCGGTGTCGCCATAGCCAGTCGCGAAGACGAACGGGATGCCGGTCGCGCGCAAGTTTTCAGCGACAGCGATCGACGTCTCCGAGCCGAGATTGACATCCAGCACCGCGAAATCCGGCCGCGCGGCGCTCAACAGCCGCAATGCCTCCCCCACCGTCGCGGCTGTGTCGATCGAGCGCGCGCCCGCGGCCAGCAGAATGGCTTCCACGTCCATGGCGATAATGAGTTGGTCTTCAACGACAAGAGCGTTCAAGCCGTCAAGGGCGCGCGCGCCCACGTTGGAAACCGCTTCACGCTCAGGGACGGCGCCAGCGTGTTGATCGATGGTCACGAATGCTTGGGGCACAACGAACTGAGCTTCCACACCTTTGGGCTCGTAGGAGATCTCGCTCTTGCCGCCCAGATCGAACGGAATGCTGCGCTTCAGCAGCACGAGGCCAAAACCCTGCCTGTTCGGCGGGACCACAAGCGGACCGCCGGACTCTCGCCAATTCAGGTGAAGCTCGCCTCCCTCGCCAACGCTCCATGATACGTCGAGGCGGCCTGACGAACTCGACAACGCGCCGTATTTCGCGGCGTTCGTCGCCATCTCGTGAAAAACCAACGCCAGTACCGAATAGGCGCGCGAATCCAGCAAAACGGGCGGTCCGTCCATACCAATGGCGCTCGCGCGATACGGCGTCAGTTCCGCGTTCAGCAATTGCTGCAAAGCGCCGCCGCCGTCGTTGCGCACGACTTGATCGTGCGCGTGCGCGAGCGCCATGATCCGCCCTTTCAGCGCGTCCACATACTCACCGAGTGCGCGCCCGGGCTCCGGCGGTTGCGAAACAAGCGATTTGATCAACGCCAAGATGTTCTTGACGCGGTGATTGAGTTCCTCGTTGAGAAGTTTCTGGCGGACATCGGCCGTGCGCCGCTCGCCTTCGAGAATCTCGATGTGCCGCATGATGACTTCGAGCAGAGCCGTGCGCGTCGCTTCGGCGATCTCACGATCATCCTCGCTCCACGGCACGGAAACGCCGTCGACGGTTTCCTTCCAGATTGCGAAGCTCTTGCGTGGCGTAAGCCGGTCGCCAAGGGGCCCGGTCTCATAGGTCTTGTTCGGATCGCCCGCCCACTCGATGGTCTGCACCACCTCCTTCCGGAAGAATAAGAGGTAGTCTTTCGGTATCTGCGAAAGCGGGATAGCCAGCACACCGGCGACGCTGTGATCGTCAGCAGCGTCCCCGCGCACGTGCGACGACAATTCGTGAGTCGCCCAAACTTTGCCCTGCGAGAGTGACGGCAGCAGCTTCAACAATGCGGCGTTGGTTCGTTGCGGCGGCGTCACGCCCTGACTCGACCAAACGCCTCCGATAAACAAACCCACGCCATCACACGGCAGGAAGCCGACAAAATCGTCGAGTTTCTCACGCAAGGATTCGGCGATATCGCCACGATAGGCCACGCCACGCATCACCCGATCCAGCAACCGCCGCGCTCGCGACGCGGATTCCAGACGCTCCTTCTGCAACAGCGCCTCGAGCTGTAGCGAAAAAAAGCCTCCGAACAGCTCCGCCGCCGTACGCTGCGACATACTCAGCACACGCGGATTGTAGTGGTGGCACGCAATCAACCCCCACAATTTGCCACCGACGACGATCGAAATCGACATTGATGCGGTGACGCCCATGTTGCGCAAATATTCGAGATGGATTGGCGACACACTGCGCAAATGCGCGAACGAAAGGTCAAGCGGCTCACCCGATGCGTCGAGCGCCGGCTCGATCGGCACGACCTTGCCGCCAGCGTCGGAGATAACGCGGATCGTATTCTGCAAGTAGAGAGCGCGCGCTTGCTGCGGGATATCGCTCGCGGGAAAATACTGGCCTTGAAAACTCTCAAGATCGCCGCGTTTGGATTCGCCAATCACTTGCCCGGCGCCGTCGTGCGCAAAGCGGTAGATCATCACCCGGTCATAACCGAGCGCGGCGCGCACCAAACGTGGCGCACGCGTCAGCAATTGCGCGCTATCGGCGAACTGCGAAGCCGACGATACGAGCGTGCGGGCAATCTCCAGGGGGCCATGGCGGTCCGATGAAGCAGGCTCAAACTCGACAATCCCCGCCCCTTTGAAGCTATGTAGGGCGATGTCGAACACGCGCGCGCCGACGGTTTGCCCCAGCAACAAGAGTGGCCGTCCCTGCGCGCCCGAAGCGGCATTGCGAAGCTCATGCGCAGTTTGAGCGCCGACAATTTCGTCTAGCGGCTTGCCAAGCATCGGCGCTTGCGAAAAGCCAAGCAATTCCACGGCGTTCGCCGAGGCCCGGCGCACGTGCGCCAGCCCGTCATCGCAGGCCAACAAGCAGCCGTGCGGCTGGATGCTGCCCGGAATGTGGATCGGCTCGCGGTCGCAATTGGTGAGATCGACGGCCGGCGTCCGGTTAGGCATGGCGCGCATCCGACATTGCGGAGGCGACAAACTCAAACGCCCAGCGCGCACCGTCAACACACCGGTCGGTGTCCACCAGTTCGCGCTCAAGCAAGTCTAGAAACGCCGTCCAGCTTCGCCCCTGCGTCTGGCGCCATAAATGGCTCGCACCGAACGCCGGACCAAGCCCCAATTCCGCGACCTGCTTGAGCAAGACGCGCGCGCCAAGCGCGGAGCCTTCAAGCACGTAGTGAACGCCGAGGCGCCAAGAAGAGTCGGCGCTGGGCGTAGGGTCTTTCAACGGCGCGGCCTTTTGCGAAAGATCGTCCATGTCTTGCACAAGAGCGCTCAGGAGCAGCGTCGGTCGCCATCCGCGACCACTCGCAACGTGAGGCTCGATTGCCCCGCGAAATCCGTACATGCCACGCAGGTAGCGCTGATACGCAGGCAAGCTATCGAGATTGCCGATCTCGCGTTCCAGTTGCGCGTGGACATCTGCCGTTGCCGCGCGCAGGACGAAGCGAATTTCCTGGCTGGTGTAGTTCGTGTCGAGCAGAGTTCGCCCCTTCGTCGTCGGCAGCCCGCTGAACCACCCAAACACCGGCCAACGCGCCGACCCGGCGTCCGGTTCCTCGACTAGGCAGCCTTGCCCGCATTGCGCACAGCGGCGCTGACGCCCGCCACGGCCTCGCGCACCAGTGCTTCATCGTCTCCTTCCGCCATGATGCGCACCAAGGGCTCAGTACCGCTCTTGCGCACCAGCAGCCGGCCCTTGCCGTTCAGGCTCGCCTCTGCCGCCTTGATCGCGTCTTTCACGCTTGCGGCGTTCAGTGGATCAGGCGCGGACTTTTCGTAGCGCACATTTTCCAGCACTTGCGGCGCCGGTTCGAACAAGCGGCACACTTCGCTGGCCGGCTTGCCGCTTTCCACGATCACCGCCAGCACCTGCAGCGCCGCCAGCAGGCCGTCGCCCGTGGTGGAAAAATCCGAAAGAATGATGTGGCCGGATTGTTCGCCGCCGACATTGTAGCCCTTCTCACGCATTGCTTCCGTCACATAACGGTCGCCCACCTTGGTGCGTTCGAGCTTCAGCGAAAGCCCTTTCAGGAATTTTTCCAGAGCTAGATTCGACATTACGGTTGCGACGATGCCGGGCTTCTTTAGCGCGCCTTGTTCCTTCCAGAACTTGGCGATCAGCGCCATCAGCTGATCGCCATCGATGGAATGGCCCTTCTCGTCCACGAGCGCCACACGGTCGGCGTCGCCATCGAGCGCGATGCCGATGTCGGCGCGATATTTCAGCACCGCGTCCTTCAGCGCGCGCGTATCGGTGGAGCCGACCTCATGGTTGATGTTGAAGCCGTTTGGTTCGACGCCGATCGAAATCACTTCGGCGCCCAGTTCATAGAGCGCGACAGGCGCCACCTTGTATCCGGCGCCATTGGCGGCATCGATGACGATGCGCATGCCTTTGAGCGTTAGCCGCTTCGGGAACGTCGCTTTGACGATCTCCACGTAACGCGCCTGCGCATCATCAATACGGCGCGCGCGGCCAAGCTTGTCCGGCTCAGTCAATGCCGCGTCGAGCGGCATGTCCATCAATTGTTCGATCTCAAGCTCGGCGTCGTCTGACAGCTTGTAGCCATCGGGGCCGAACAATTTGATGCCATTGTCCACGTACTTGTTGTGCGAGGCCGAGAGCATGACACCGAGGTCCGCGCGCAGCGACCGGGTGAGCATCGCCACCGCCGGCGTCGGCACCGGACCGAACAGCACCACGTCCATTCCGGCGGCGGTAAAGCCCGCCGTCAGCGCCGGTTCGAGCATGTAGCCGGAGAGACGCGTGTCCTTCCCGATGACCACCAAATGCCGACGGTCGTCGGCGGACATGAAGCGTTTGCCTGCCGCGAGGCCCACCCGTAGGGCGACCTCGGGGGTCATCGGGAAGCGATTGGCCGTTCCCCGGATCCCGTCCGTGCCGAAATACGCCCTACTCATCTAGCTTTAGCTCCGTACCCGCCCGCAATGAGTTGAAAGACTAATTGAGGTGCAAATCAATGCCGGCTAACGCATGACCACGCGGGGCCAGCAAGTTAGGGACGCGAGCTACACCATGTGCGGGATTATTGGAATCCTGGGCGGCGAAGCGGCCGCACCCAGGCTGGTCGAAGCTTTGAAGCGGCTGGAGTATCGCGGCTACGATTCCGCAGGCGTGGCCACCCTTGAGGGCGGAGAAATCGACCGCCGCCGCGCGCCGGGCAAGATTAAGAACCTCGAAGCCGAGCTGCTGAAATCGCCGTTGGCGGGTTTCACAGGCATCGGCCACACGCGCTGGGCCACGCACGGCGCGCCGACCGAAGCCAACGCCCACCCACACGCGACGCCGAAGGTCGCCATTGTCCACAACGGCATCATCGAAAACTTTCGCACCTTGCGCGAAGAACTGATCAAGGCTGGCCGCAAGTTCGAATCCGAGACCGATTCCGAGGTCATTGCCCACCTGATCAGCTCCGGGCTGGATAAGGGCCTCTCCCCGCACGCCGCCGCTGCCGAAGCCGTGAACCGGCTCGACGGCGCATTCGCGATCGCTTGCTTGTTCTCCGGCCACGAGGACGTGCTGATCGGCGCCCGCAAAGGCAGCCCGCTTGTGGTTGGCCTCGGTGACGGCGAAAACTTCCTCGGCTCCGACGCCATCGCTGTCGCGCCGTTTACGACGCGCGTGATCTATCTCGACGAGGGCGACATGGCGGTGCTCTCGCGCAAGAGCGTGCAAGTGTATGACGCCAAAGGCCAGCGCGCCGAACGTCCGACGCATGTGTTCTCCGGCGGCGCCGCCGCCGTGGAGAAAGGCAATCACCGCCATTTCATGCAGAAGGAAATCTACGAACAGCCGGAAACCACCGGCCGCACGATCGGCCGCTACGTGAATGCGTTCGACGAAAAGGTGGAGATGCCCGATCTCGACGGCGTCGATCTCGCCGCCGACAGCGCGCTGGTGATCGCTTGCGGCACGGCGCACTATGCCGGCCGCGTCGCCGAATATTGGCTCGAGCAAAACGCCGGCCTCGCCGTCGAGTGCGACATCGCTTCGGAGTTCCGCTATCGCAAGCCGGCGTTCGCGAAGAAAAGCTTCGCGGTGTTCGTCTCGCAATCGGGCGAAACCGCCGACACGCTTGCAGCACTCCGTTATTGCAAAGAGCAAGGCCTGAAGACGCTGGCCGTCGTCAACGTGCCCGAAAGTTCGATCTGGCGCGAAGCCGATGCGCGTCTGCCGACATTGGCGGGCCCCGAAATTGGCGTCGCCTCCACAAAAGCCTTCACCGCCCAACTTTCCGCGCTCGCCGCGCTCACCATCGCCGTCGGTCGCGCCAAGGGCGCGCTGTCGAGCCAAGAAGAGGCGCGCCTCGCACATGCGTTGATGGAAACGCCCCGCCTGATCGCCGAAGCGCTCAAGTCCGAGCCGGCGATTGAAGAGATTGCTTATGACATCTCCCACGCGCGCGACGTGCTCTATCTTGGCCGCGGCGTGCACTACCCGCTGGCGCTCGAAGGTGCGCTGAAGCTCAAGGAAATTTCGTACATTCACGCCGAAGGCTACGCCGCCGGCGAGTTGAAGCACGGCCCCATCGCGCTCATCGACGAGGACACGCCTGTCGTCGTCGTCGCCCCGCACGATTCATTGTTTGAGAAAACCTTGTCGAACATGCAAGAAGTCGCCGCGCGCGGGGCCAAGCTAATCCTGATTTCCGACGCCGCTGGCCACGCCGCCGCGGGCGACATCGTCACCCATCGCATCATGGCGCCGGCCTGCGATCCGTTCGTGGCGCCAATCGTTTACTCCGTGCCCATACAATTGCTGGCCTATCTGACGGCTGTGCAAAAAGGCACGGACGTCGATCAGCCACGTAATCTGGCGAAGTCGGTGACGGTGGAATGACGAAGCTCAAAGCGGGCGTGATCGGCGCGGGCGTGTTCGGCGCCCATCACGCCAGCAAATATCGCGCCGACCCCCGCGTCGAATTGGTCGGCGTCTATGATCTCGACGCCGAGCGCACCGAGGCGCTCGCGGACGCGCTCCAGGTGCGCAAGTTCAACAACATGGACGACATGCTCGACTTGCTCGACATCGTCACCGTGGCAAGCCCGGCGCTCACGCACGCAAGCGCCGCCGCTGCAGCGCTCGAGTATTCCAAGCACGTGCTGATCGAAAAACCGATCGCCACCTCCGTGCTCGAAGCCGATCTGCTGATCGCCGTAGCGCAGGCCAACAAACGCGTGCTCGCCTGCGGGCATCAGGAACGCTTGGTGTTCAACGCCATGGGCCTGTTCAGCACACCAGAGAAACCGATCCGCATCGAAAGCGTGCGCGAGGGCCCATGGACGGGACGCAGCGCCGATGTGTCAGTGACGCTCGATCTGATGGTTCACGATCTCGACCTAGCACTGCAGCTGATGGGCGAAGCGCCAAGCCAGGTGCGCGCCAAAGCCCTCCACGAGAAAGGCGCCACTGCCGACTGGATCGAAGCGACGCTCGCGTTCGGCGACACCGAGGCGGTGTTTACGGCAAGCCGCGTCGCTGATGGCCGCACGCGCACGATGCGCGCGGTGTATCCATCCGGCGAAGTGCAGATCGACTTCCTCGCGCGCACATTCGAGAACACCACGTCGTTCCCACTCAACGCCGATTTCTCCCAAACGCCTGACGGCGCAGACCCGCTCGGCGCCAATGTTCGGCGCTTCGTAGACGCTGTGCTCGGTCAAGCGCCACGCCCTGTTGTCACCGGCGAGGAAGCCAAGGCGGTGCTGGAACTGGCGCTCGCCGTGGACGAAGCAGCGGGCTTGCCGTCGCTCAGCTAGTCGGGAACGCCGCTTGCAGGAGCAGCGCACATGAGCGGCGACGTTTACGAAATCGACTGCCTGGTGATCGGCGCCGGCGCTGTCGGCTTGGCCTGCGGCGCCGAATTGGCGCGTCGCGGGCGCGAGGTTTTGGTTACCGAGGCCACCGGCGCAATCGGCAAAGGCGTTTCGGCGCGCAACAGCGAAGTGATTCATGCCGGCCTTTACTATCCCACCGGCAGCTTGAAGCATCGTCTCTGCGTGCGCGGCCGCCGCGCGCTTTACCAATATCTGGGCGAACGCAACGTTGCGCATCGCCGCTTCGGCAAGCTCGTCGTCGCCACCAGCGAAGCGGAGGAAAAGCAGATCGCGGCGCTCTATGAGCGCGCGCAGGCCAACGAGGTTGAAAGCGTGTCGCTGCTCACCGGCGCTGAAGCGCGCACTCTGGAGCCGAACCTCAATTGCGTCAGCGCTCTCCTCTCCGCTGAAACCGGCATCATCGACGCGCACGGCTACATGCTAGCGCTGCAAGGTGAGATCGAGTCCGCGGGCGGCGCTGTCGTGCTCAACGCGCCGGCGTTGCGAGGGCGCGTGCTGCAAGGCGGCGGTTTTGAGGTAGAGATCGGCGGCGAGACGCCGACGCTCGTGCGCTGCCGCGTGCTCGTGAACTCAGCCGCGCTTGCGGCGCAGGCTGTGGCATCTTCAATCGAAGGCGCGCCGCCGCCGCCGCCTTTGGTGCTGGCGAAGGGTTCGTACTTTAGCTGCGCCGGCAAGCCCGCGTTCACGCGCTTGATCTATCCCGCGCCGGTGGAAGGCGGGCTTGGCGTACACCTCACGCTCGATCTCGGCGGGCGGATGAAGTTCGGCCCCGACGTTGAATGGCTCGACCATGCCGATCCGGCGCGTGTGGATTACACGGTCGATCCCAAACGCGGCGACAGCTTCTACGCCGCGATCCGCCGCTATTGGCCCGCCCTCCCCGACGGCGCGCTCACGCCGGACTATTCCGGCTGCCGTCCGAAGCTCACCGGTCCCGGCCAGCCTGCCGCCGATTTCCGCATCGACGGCCCGCCTTCGCATCAAATCGAGGGCCTGGTGCAACTCTTCGGCATCGAAAGCCCGGGCCTCACGTCGTCGCCGGCCATCGCGTTGGAGGTTGCCGACCTGCTGCGCTAGGCTCGCGCCGATTCATCGGAGCGAGCACATGGCCAGGACCGTGCTGGGCGTCATCGGCGGCAGCGGCCTTTACAGCCTGCCTTTGCAGAACGTGCGCGAGGAACGCGTCGCCACGCCGTGGGGCGAGCCAAGCGATGCGCTGCGCATGGGCACGCTGGAGGGCGTCGATCTTGTGTTTCTGGCGCGGCACGGACGTGGCCATTTGCATTCGCCGAGCGCGATCAATTACCGCGCCAATATCGACGCGCTGAAGCGCGTCGGCTGCACCGATCTCATCACCTTTTCCGCCTGCGGTTCGCTGCGCGAAGATTTGCCGCCCGGCCATTTCATGATCATCGATCAATTGATCGATCGCACCATCGCGCGTGAAACCAGCTTCTTCGGCACAGGGCTCGTGACGCATGTCTCGATGGCCGATCCGGTGTGCCCAAAGCTCGCGGATGCGCTGGACGCCGCAGCGAAAGCCGAAAAGCTCAACTACAAACGTGGCGGCACGCTGCTGGTGATCGAAGGCCCGCAATTCAGTTCCTACGCGGAATCGCAACTCTATCGACAATGGAAATGCGACGTCATCGGCATGACGGCCATGCCCGAAGCCAAGCTCGCGCGCGAGGCGGAGCTGCCTTACGCCAGCGTGGCGATGGTGACGGATTTCGATTGCTGGCATCCCGACCACGCGCACGTCGATGTGGCCGACGTCGTGAAGGTCATGCACGAGAATGCTGACAAAGCGGCGAATTTGCTGAAGCGCGTCGCGCCGATGCTGGGCCCGGAGCGCAAGCCATCGCCTACTTTCATCGAGCAAGCGCTCGAAACCGCGATCATGACCGCGCCCGCGCAGCGCGATCCGCACCTCATGGCCAAACTCGACGCCGTCGCCGGGCGCGTCCTCAGGAAAACCAAATGAACGTCAAAGACGCGATCCGCACCATTCCGGACTATCCCAAGCCCGGGATCATGTTCCGCGACATCACCACGTTGCTCGGCAATGCGCGCGCGTTCCGCACCGTGGTCGATCAGCTCGTGCAGCCTTACGCCGGTGTGCGCATCGATAAGGTCGCCGGCATCGAGGCGCGCGGCTTCATCCTCGGCGGCGCCGTCGCGCACCAATTGTCGTGCGGCTTCGTGCCAGTGCGCAAGAAGGGCAAGCTGCCGTGGAACACGATCGCGCAAGAATACGCACTCGAATACGGCACGGACGTCGTTGAAATTCACTCCGACGCCGTGAAGCCCGGCGAACACGTGCTCATCGTCGACGACCTCATCGCCACCGGCGGCACCGCCGAAGCCGCGGTGAAATTGGTAAAGCGCTTAGACGCGAGCGTGATTGGCGCGAGCTTCGTGGTCGATCTTCCTGAACTCGGCGGCGCGGATAAGCTCCGCGGCATGGGCATCAACGTGCAGGCGCTGTGCGCGTTTGAGGGGCACTGAGCACACCCATCCCCGGATTCGCGTAGCGAAGTCCGGGGTCCATAACCCCAACTGCCTTAGTATATGGGCCCCGGACTCGCCGCTCTGCGGCGCTCCGGGGATGGGTGGAGATCACATCCCATAAGCCGCCTTCATTTCCGGCTCTTTTTCCGCGACTTGCTTGGCCAAATCCACGATCACCTTCGCCTGCTTCCAAGTCGCGTCGTCTTGCATCTTGCCGTCGAGCATGGCGACGCCGCTGCCGTCTGGCATCGCCGCCAAAATCCGCAGCGCGAATTTCACTTCGTCGATGTCGGGCGTGAAGACGCGTTTGGCGATGGCGATCTGCGAGGGGTGCAGGCTCCAGGCGCCGACGCAACCCATCAGGAACGCGCTCTTGAATTGCTGCTCGCAGGCGTCGGGATCGTCGATGGCGCCGAACGGGCCATAGAACGGCTTGATGCCGTGCATGCCGCAGGCGTCCACCATTTTCGCGAACGTGTAGTGCCACAAATCCTGCTGCGCGCTTTCGCGCGCGCCGTCGGTTGGATCGCCCAACACCCGATAGCCGGGATGGCCGCCGCCGACGCGTGTTGTCTTCATCTTGCGCGACGCCGCGAGATCGGCCGGCCCGAGTGAAATGCCTTGCATGCGCGGGCTAGCGCCGGCGATGGCTTCGACGTTCGCCACGCCCTGCGCGGTTTCCAAAATCGCGTGCAGCAGGATCGGCTTCGTCAGGCCGTGCTTGCCTTCGAGCAGAGCCAGGAACTGATCCATGTAGTGGATGTCCCACGGCCCTTCGACCTTCGGCACCATGATCACGTCGAGCTTGTCGCCCACGCCGGCGACGAGCTGCGTCACGTCCTCCAAATGCCAGGGTGAGTTGAGCGCGTTGATGCGGCACCAAAAGCCCGCGCCCTTCAGATCCATTTTGCCCACCTCGATGGCGCCGGCGCGGGCGGCCTCCTTGGCGTCGGCGGGAATGGCGTCCTCAAGATTGGCCAAGATCACATCGACTTGCGCGGCCATCTCCGACGCTTTCGCCCGAACCTTCTCCAGATGTGGCGGCACGAAATGGATCATCCGTTCCAATCGTACCGGCAGCTCCCTGAACGGCGCGGGCGCGCCGGTGGCGAGCGGGGCGAAGAATTGGCGGGGTGGTTTGGTGGTCATGACGCCTACCGATTCCCCTCCCCGCGAGGGGAGGGGTAGGGGTGGGGTGAAACGCGACACTCTGGGTTACAGCGGCGCGTAACGAATGAAGGCCGGGCTCCACCCCACCCCCGGCCCCTCCCCTCGTGGGGAGGGGAGCCCGCGCCGTACCCCGAAAAGGCGCGAATTCGCACCCGCAGCATGAAGCGAGCCGGGGCAGCGTGCAATCGGGGCCCGCCTCCCCGGCGCTTTGCCTTGATGCGGCCCGGGCTCAGGCTATTGTCCGCGCCCATTGGCAGCCAGCTGGCCGGGCGGACGACAAGCTTTGCGCACCTATCTCGATTTCGAAAAATCCGTCGCCGAGGTCGAAGCCAAGATCGAGGAGCTGTCGGCCCTCGCCGAGGCGTCAGGCTCCGAGGCGATCTCGATGGGCGCCGAGCTGTCGCGGCTCAAAGCCAAGTCGGAAAAGCAATTGGCCGAGCTCTATCAGCGGCTCGACCCTTGGCAGAAAACGCAGGTCGCGCGTCATCCGGAGCGCCCGCGCTTTCGCGATTACGTAGCAGCACTCGTCACCGATTTCATCGAACTCTCCGGCGACCGCAAGTACGGCGAGGACGCCGCCATTCTGGGCGGCACAGGCAAATTTCTTGGCCGCCCCGTCATGGTGCTCGGCCACGAAAAGGGCCGCACGACGCAGGACCGCCTGAAGCACAATTTCGGCATGGCGCGCCCCGAGGGTTATCGCAAAGCCGTGCGGCTGATGGATTTGGCGGATAATTTTGGCCTGCCGGTCGTCACCTTCGTCGACACCGCCGGCGCCTATCCTGGCATCGGCGCGGAAGAGCGCGGCCAGGCCGAAGCGATCGCGCGATCAACGGAGCGCTGCCTCACACTCGGCGTGCCAATGGTGTCGGTCATTGTTGGCGAAGGCGGCTCCGGCGGCGCCATCGCCATCGCGTCGGGCAACAAGGTGCTGATGCTTGAGCACGCGATCTATTCGGTGATCAGCCCCGAAGGCGCGGCGTCCATCCTCTGGAAGGACAGCGCCCGCGCCAAGGACGCCGCCATCGCCATGAAAATCACCGCGCAGGACCTTCTGGGCCTTGGCGTCATCGACGCCATTGTCCGCGAGCCGGTGGGCGGTGCGCACCGCGAGCCGGGCGCAGCCATGGCGATCGTCGGCGCCTCGGTATCGGAAGCTTTGGACGAACTGGGCGCGTTGTCGCCAGCCGAAATCAAAACTCAACGCCGCGAGCGCTTCCTGGGCATCGGCCGCTTCGAAGCAGAGGCCACCGCCGGACCCGCCGGTTGAGGGCTTCGCCGCCCCTTAAACGTCACGATTGGGCGCCCTACATTGCCGTACGAGCGGGACGCGTTTTCCAAGGGCAAAAGATGTCTGACCAAATTTCCAAACGTCGCCGAGAATTCGCGTTGGGTCTCGGCGCGGCAGCCGCTGCAAGCCTCATCCCCAACGTGGCGCTCGCGCAGGAAGACACATACTCGGAAGATGAAGTGCTTCGCGCAGCGCAGCGTTTTTTCGGCGGCGCCGCCGAAGGCTTGGCCGATGTCGTGCATCACGTTTTCGCGCAGAACGGTCGCCCGGTCGGCTACATCCAGGGTCAGGAAGGTTCCGGCGCAATCGGCGTCGGCCTGCGCTACGGCGACGGGCATTTGCGCATGCGTAGCCGCAGCGGCGCCTCGCGCGTCTACTGGCGCGGACCGTCCGTTGGTTTCGACACGGGCGGCGACGCGGCGAAGGTGTTCACGCTCGTCTACGGCATGACCAGCCCCGACCAAATCTATCGCCGCTTTCCCGGCGTTGAGGGCTCTGCGTATTTCGTGGGCGGCGTGGGCGTAAACTATCAGCGCGCTGATGACATCACACTCGCTCCGATGCGCGCCGGCGTTGGCTTCCGCCTCGGCGCAAATATCGGCTATCTCGCCTACTCGCGCCGGCGCATTTACAATCCCTTCTGAGCGGCGATCTGCTGTTCGTCGCACTTCGTGACAATCACACGAACGTGCAGAGACTCTTTTCGCGGCGATGATAGCGTCATTGATGCGGGAGAGCTTGTACGCGCAAAACGCGCCGTCGCCGTCGTTGCAGCCTAATGCGTTTCGGGCTGCTCCACCCCGGAGGCGATCGGACCCCTTGCCGCTTACGCGCGCCTAAGCCCTCCCGCACAATCACAAGCAAGATCGCCTCAGAATGAGGCTTTGGCGCTGATGCGGCGCCAACTAGCGTTGGCTCTTCGCATCCAGTCGCGCGCGCTCCTTGGCCTCGTGTCGCTCACGGAACTCTTCCGCGAACGCCGACGCCAAGATACCCGTGGGCATCGCGACAATACCAATGCCCGCGACCGCCACGAGGCCGGCAGCGATGCGCCCGACGACAGTTTCGGGATACACATCGCCGTAACCGACCGTGGTAAGCGTCACGATCGCCCACCACAGCGCACGGGTGATCGAGCCGAAGGCTTCGGGCTTTTCCTCGCCCTCGATGAAGTAAAGCAACAGCGCGGCGACATAGACTTGCGCCGCCGCCACGCACAACGCCGCGAACAATGGCGCGCCCGCACGGCGCACCGCCGCGCCGACAATCGCGAAAGCGGGCACGTAGCGCGCGAGCTTGAACAAACGAAACAGCCGCAGCGCCCTCAGCGCCGCCAGCCAGCCGCCGTGCAAATCCGGAAACGCGATCACCACGATGAGCTCAGGCAAGAACGCCAGCACGTCCGCGATCGCCAGCGGCGAACTCAGAAACCGCAACCGGCCTACGAAACCTGCGTGCTTCGGGTTCTCGCCTTCCGACCACAAACGCAGCCCGAACTCGATCGCGAACAGCACCACAACCAAGTAGTTGATCATCGCGACGATTGGGCCAACGCTTGCCGGCAAGCCGCTATCAGGCCGGATCGCTTCGGTTTCCAGCGCCAGCGCGACAAGGCTCATCAACACCAGCACGACAATGAACGCGCTGAACGCGTTGAAGCCGCCGGGCTCGTCGGGCTCCAGCCAGTCATGGACATAGGCGCGCGCAGTGGCATGCTTGCGCTTGATCAGAGGCATTGGCGGCTCCGCTTCGGTCGCGCGCCTACTAGACCGCGCCGACACGAGCCGACAAGGGCGTTCAGCCCGGCGTTGCGAGCTTCAGCCCGATCACACCCGCAACGATCAGCCCCACGCACGCCAAGCGTTGAAACGTCGCCGGCTCGGCAAACAAAAAAAGCCCTAAGATCGCCGCGCCCGCGGCGCCTATGCCGGTCCACACCGCGTAGGCCGTGCCGATCGGCAGCGTTTTCGCCGCCAGCGCGAGCAGGAACATGCTCGCCGCCATCGCCGCGATGGTGAGCACGCTGGGAACGAGTCTGGTGAAGCCCTCGGTGTATTTGAGGCCGATGGCCCAGCCGACTTCAAGGATGCCGGCGAGACCGAGAAACAACCAGGCTTGCATGGGACTGCTCCGCTAACGCGCACCGCGCGTTCTACGGGGCCGTCCCCAATGTTGGAAGCACGCGGGCCGTCCGGCGTGAGGGCTACATAGGACAAGCGGAGCGCGGTTCAACTCTCCTGGTCATTCCGGAATCGCGAAGCGATGAACCCGGAAGGACGGAAGTTGGAGGATTACCCTCTAAGCGTCCCGCCCGTCGCCTTCATCACGGCGGCGACGATCTTGTTGCTCACGGCCTCGATCTCCGCGTCCGTCAGCGTCTTCTCGCGTGGCTGCAGCGTGACTTCGATGGCGAGGCTCTTCTTGCCCGCGGCCATGCGTTCGCCGCGATAGACGTCGAACAGCGACACGTCGGCGATCAACGCCTTGTCAGCGCCGAACGCGGCGCGCACGACGTCGGCCGCCGGCTTCGCATCATCGACGATGAACGCGAAATCGCGCGTCAGCGGCATCAGATCGAGCTTCTCGAGCGCGGGTTTCGATTTCGAACCTTTAGCGCGCGGCGCCGGGATCGCGTCGACGAAAATCTCGAACGCCAATGCCGGCTCTTCAACGTCCAGCGCCTTCAGCGCGCGCGGATGCACTTCGCCAAAGATCGCGACCGGCTTGTTTCCAAGCTTAAGCACGCCGGTTTTGCCCGGATGCCACCATGCCGGCGCGTCCGTGCCGGTTTGCAATGATGCTACCGGCGCGCCGAGCGCTTCGAGGATCATCAGCACGTCGCGCTTCACATCGAACACGTCCGGCTGCGGCGCGGCGCGCCAATGGCGCGGCGGCCGCGCGCGCCAGGCGGCGGCAATCACGCGCTCTTGGCCAGCTTCGCTGTCGTCGCGGTAGATCGGGCCCGCTTCGAACAAGCGCGCATCGTCAAAGCCGCGATTGGCGTTCTGCTGCGCCGCGACCAGCAAGTTCGGCAGAGCCGAGGGCCGCATGCAATCGAGATCGGCGCTGATCGGGTTGGCGAGCAACATGCGCTCGCCGCCGCCGCCAAACGCTTGGGCGTAAGCGCGCGGGCAAAAGCTCCATGTCACCGCCTCAAGATAGCCAAGAGACGCCGCGGCGCGCCGGCCAACACGCAAGCGACTCTCGCCGACGCTCGCCGGAGGGGCGCGATGCCCAGCGGCGCGCGGCGGTTCCTTCACCGGCAGCTTATCAAAGCCCTCGATCCGGGCGATTTCCTCCACCAAATCGGCCGAGCCTTCGACATCGCGCCGCCAAGTCGGCGGTTCGACAATCAATTTCTTGCCCTGCCCTTCGGCGCTGGTTTCAAAGCCCAAGGATTTCAGAATCGCACGCGTGCGTGTGGCGCTGACATCGATGCCCGCCAGTGTCCGCACGCGATCGGGATCGAACACCACCGGCTTCGGCGGCGACGGCTCATCGCCGGCGACCATCACCTCGCTCGGCTCGCCGCCGCAAATTTCCACAATCAGCCGCGTCGCCAGTTCGAGACCGGAAACAACAAAGCCCGTGTCAACGCCCCGCGCGAAGCGATACTGCGCGTCGGAGACGATGCCGGTGGCGCGGCCTGTCTGGTGCGTAAGCGCTGGATCGAAGTATGCGCTCTCGACGAGCACATCGACGGTTGTCTCGGTGCAGCCGGTTTCCTCGCCGCCGATAACGCCGCCGAACCCCAACACGCCGCGATCGTCGGCGATCACACACTGGTCAGGCGTAACTTCGTAAACTTTGCCATCGAGCGCTTTGAAGTTTTCGCCAACCACGCCCATGCGCGCGCGCACGACGCCCTTCAACTTCGCCGCATCATACACGTGCAACGGGCGGGCGCGATCATACGCAACGTAATTGGTGATATCGACCAAGGCGCTGCGCGGACGCAGCCCAATCGCGCGCAAGCGGCGTTGCAGCCAGTCCGGCGACGGGCCGTTCTTAACGCCGCGGATAAGCCGCGCCGCAAACATCGGGCATGCTTGTGGAGCTTCGGTCGCCACCTTTTGCGGCGACGGAAACCGCCCTGGAACCGGCAGCACCGATTTCGTGGTGAGCTTGCCTACGCCCGCCGCCGCGAGATCGCGCGCAATGCCGCCGACGCCCAACCAGTCAGGCCGGTTCGGTGTGACTTCAATGTCGATCACTGGATCGGCGAGATGCAACGCCTCCGCCAGCGAGGTTCCCACCGCCAGTGACGCATCAAGCTCCATAATGCCGTCAGCGTCGGTATCAAGCTCGAGCTCAGCGCCCGAGCACAACATGCCGTTCGACACCACGCCACGCACCGGCCGCGCTTCGAGCGTAATGCCGGAGCCCGGAATGTAGGTGCCGATCGGCGCAAACACCGTGACGAGCCCCGCGCGCGCGTTTGGCGCGCCGCAGACAATCTCAAGATTTCCAAGCTTGGTTTCGACTTGGCAGACCTGCAGCTTATCGGCGTTCGGGTGTTTCGCGGCGCTGATGATGCGTGCGACCGAGAACGCACCAAGCTTGGCGCTCGGATCGGCGACGTCTTCAACTTCGATACCGATCATCGTCATGCGCTCGACGATCTCGTCGATCGACACATCGGTTTGAAGGTGATCCTTCAGCCAGGAGAGGGTGAATTTCATCAGCCCACTCCCTGCGCCAAACCAGGCAACAGATACGGGCTGAACCCGTAATGCTTCAGCCAGCGTGTGTCGGCGTCGAAGAACGCACGCAGATCCGGCATGCCGTATTTCAACATCGCGAGACGATCGACGCCGAGGCCGAACGCGTAGCCCTGGTACTTCTCAGCATCGAGGCCGCAATTGCGGATCACGTTCGGATGCACAACGCCGGAGCCCAGAATCTCTAGCCAATCGCTGCCTTGGCCAATTCTGATCTGCCCCGGCCCATGCTCTCCAGATTTTGGGCGATCGCAACGCACATCCATCTCCGCGCTCGGTTCGGTGAACGGAAAATGGTGCGGACGGAAGCGCACTTCGACTTCATCGACCTCGAAGAACGCTTTCATCAGCGCGACCAGCACGCTTTTCAGATCCGCGAGCGTTGACGTTTCGTCGATCACCAGACCTTCGATCTGGTGGAACATCGGCGTGTGCGTGGCGTCGCTGTCCTTCCGGAACGTGCGGCCCATGCAGATCATGCGGATCGGCGGCTTCTGCTTGAGCATCGTGCGCACCTGCACGGGGCTCGTGTGCGTACGCAGCACTTTCCGGGCGCCGGTTTCATCGGTCGCGTTCAAAAAGAACGTGTCGTGCATCTCGCGCGCCGGATGCTTCGGCGGAAAATTGAGCGCGGTAAAATTGTTGAAATCGGTTTCGATGTCCGGCCCTTCTTCGAGCGCGAAGCCCATCTCGCCGAAAATCTGCGCCAACTCTTCCATCACCCGCGACACCGGATGGATCGCGCCGATGCGCGGCCGGATCGGCGGCAGCGTCACGTCGAGCGCATCGGCCTTGAGCTTCGCTTCGAGTGACGCTTCCGCGAGTCCGGCTTTCTTCGCTAGGATCGCTTCAGTGATCGCGTCTTTGACGACGTTGAGGCGCGCGCCGAATTCGCGGCGCTCGTCTGGCCCCATGGCGCCAAGCGTTTTCATCAACGCGGAGATCGAGCCTTGCTTGCCCAGCGCGTCCACGCGCACAGCCTCAAGCGCGTTCTCATCGTTCGCCCCCGCGACGCGCGCGAGCACATCAGCTTCAAGCGCTGCGAGGTCTGTGGTGTTTGCGTTCATTGTCGCCGCCCTTTTGCTCCCCCGTTCACGGGGGAGCTGTCACGCGAAGCGTGACTGAGGGGGGACGGCGCCCCTTTGTGGAGGACTACCCCCTCCCCCTCGCTTCGCTCGGGACCTCCCCCGCTTCGCGAGGGAGGAAACACGGCGCTCTTACTTCAGCGCCGCTTGAGCCTGACCGATCAGGCCCTTGAAGGCTTCGGGCTGGTTCATCGCGATGTCGGCCATGACCTTGCGGTCGAGCTCGATCCCCGCCTTCGCCAGCCCGCTGATAAATCGGGAATAGGTGAGGCCCTCTTCCCGCACGGCGGCGTTGATGCGCTGGATCCAGAGCGAGCGGAACTCGCGCTTCTTCACTTTGCGGTCGCGATAGGCATAGAGCGCGGCCTTCTCGACCGCCGCGTTCGCGGTGCGGAAGGTGTTCTTCCGGCGGCCCCGATAGCCTTTGGCTTTCTTCAGAACTTTCTTGTGGCGGGCGTGCGCAGTGACGCCCCCTTTGACACGTGCCATGGGAAATTCTCCGTCAGATCAGATTGAAATCAGTCGAGGCCGTAGGGGGCCCAGGCCTTGACGCGGATAGCGTCCGGCTTGGCCACCGCATCGGTGCCGCGGTTCTGACGGATGTATTTGGCGTTATGGCTGGAGAGACGGTGACGCTTGCCAACGGCGCCGGCCATGACTTTGCCGGTCGCAGTGATTTTAAAGCGTTTTTTGACGCCGCTCTTGGTCTTCAGTTTCGGCATTTTTCCCTCCTGGGATATGCGCTCCGGAGAACGCCAAAAAGGGTCGCCACGGCATGCCGTTTTAGCCGGGCCACCCAAAGAAGGCGGGGCGTGTAGCATGGGGCCCGTCGGCCGGCAAGGCTGGCCAGGCCCAGCGCTCAGGCCAGCACGACGTCCCAGTCATACCCCGTCGCGCCCTCGGCCCCAGCCGCGCCCGGCCGCATAATGAGCGCGCGAACGGGGTCGCCCATGGCGCGGATCAGGAAGTCGCTCTCGTTTTCTGGCTCACCGGGAAAATAGCTCTGCGTCGCCAGAGTCCGGCCCCCCGCCACCACTTTCCAGTGCAGATGGGGCGTCCGGCGCTGACCCATCTCGCGCACGAGGTAGCCACCAGGCCGGATCGTGACCGCTGAGAAGCCGCCATCGCCCCCGGATTGCAGGGCGGCGTAACCCTGAAAATTCGCGTCGACGGGTTCAGGATTGCCTGCATCGGCCGGATGGGCGTAACGCCCGGCGGCATTCGCCTGCCATAGCTCCACGCGCGCTCCGGAAATGGGCCGTCCGTCCCTGCCGAGCACGCGTCCACGCACCTCGATGACTTGCCCTGCCGCCCGCTCCGTCCGGCCCGCAAGGCGGGTCAAATCGGCGTCCCGCTCCACATTGGTGTCGGTGGGAAAGAACGGCCCTTCCGTTTCAGCGGGCGTCGCGATTTCGTCTGGATCGGCGCTCGCACACGCCGCCGCCAGCGCCGAAGCGCTCAGATACGCCAGTGCCTGCCTACGTGACGTGTGCATCGACCCCTCCCGATTGAAGCAAAAGCGCGCCTCGGCCATGATGGCCCTCGCCTGGCAACGCCGCAAGGAATACCGCCGATGGACCTCGCAGAAGCGAAAGCCCGCGTGATCGCGGAAAAGAACAAGGTCACCGGCTCGCTGTCCGCCGTGGTTGGGTCGCGCGTCCTGATGGCCGTGCTCGCGACTTTGGTAATCGCGTTCGCCGCGAACCTGCTCTACTCGCCTGCGGAACTGCCGCGCGTCGGCGGCTTGTCGCTGGCGGCCGCAGGCCTGCCGCCGAGCGTGGATTTCGGCGTCGTCGGCGAGCAAGCGGGCCAAGCCGCCGCAGCGGCGCAGCGCGAAGGCGCGCGCGGCTTCGTGGAAAATTTCCTGAACGAGCGCCCTCAGCTCATCCCAATCCTGAACTGGGTCGGCTTAGGCCTCAGCTTTGCCCTGCTCATGGTCAACATGACCGTGATGACTCAGCGCCGTCGAATCTCGCGGGGTTAGTGCAAGCGATAATAGGGGTTCGGTACAAGGAACGTACGTTCCGCATGACCGCCGTCGAGATCGCTCTGCTGATCCCCAATGTTGGCGATGATCGTGTAGCCTTGCGCCTCAATGCGTGCGCGTTGCGGCGCCTTGTATTCTGCAGCGGGCGTTGACGGCCCATCCGCCGGGCGCAACACCAATTCGGTCCATTCGGCGTAGCCGACACGGCGTAAATTCGCCTCCGTGCCAGCGCGGCGCTGTTCGCGCCGCCCGGTGATGAAGAACACCGCAACACCGGCGGCGCGCGCTGCGTTGTACGTGTCCAGCATTGGCGCAATCGCTTCACCCATCGCGCCGTCTTCGTACGCATGCGCGCCGCAGGGTCCGCGCGGCAGCTGCGTGCAAGGGCCATCGGTAAAATAGCCGTAGTCGTTGGCGAGCGTGCGCGTCCAATTGGACAAAGTCGTTTCATCAACGTCGAACACGACCGCCGGACGCGTCACCTGCGGCGCGCGCGTGACGATCCACGCCCGCGCGCCCTCCGCGACAACGCGAATGTCTCGCTCATACGCGCCGCTGTCGTGATACTCGCGGAGCTGATCCTTCAGCACCGTCAAATTCATCACCGACGCCCCGTGTGGCGCGATCGGCGTGGTGGCGCACGCGGCAGCGAAAAGCAGTGCGGCGAGGAACGAGCGTTTGATCATGCGGACATTCAAGCCGCCCGCGCGCGGCTGTCAACGAAACGTCATCCAACCGTCACGCCGGGCTGGTTCAGGCGCGCCTGAACCCAAAGCGATACGGCGTCCGGTTTTCCGGCGGCCAGTCGGTCCACGGCCCGGGCGACACGGCAACAATCTCAAACGCGCCTTTTGACGTTTGCGCAGCGCCCTCGCCGGCGATCACCTCGTGTTCGCCCGCGCCCTCGACGGCGACGCGCAACCGCAAGCGGCCAGCCCACACACAACGCGCGTTTTGGGGACAGCGGCTATCTTCAAGCACTTCGAGCGGACGCACGCGCAAGCCGCCGCCGAGATCGGCGGTTTCGCCAATGCCGGCAGCGACCACGCCTGGTTCAGCCAAAGCCGCGTCGCGCTGCACGAGATCCTCGCGGATGTGCAGCGGCAGTCGCGCACGATCGACTTGCAAGCCGCCTGCGGCTGGCGCGGGGGCGTCTGTTTGCGTTTGCGCGCAAGCAGCAAGCAACAACATGGCGAACGCAATCGCGCGCATGAAAACTCCTTATGCGGCGATGTTAGCGCGCACTTCAGCTGAACCGAGGCTGAGCGTCTCCGCCGAAAGGCGCGCCAATCCGGCCCTATCCGGCCCTAGGCGCCATCACCATGACAACCTGACGGCCCTCAAAGCGCGGCTCGTGCTCGACCTTAGCGATGCTGTCGAGTTCGGTGCGCATGCGCTCAAGCAATTCCATGCCCAAGTGCGTGTGCGCCAGTTCGCGGCCGCGGAAGCGCAAAGTGACCTTCACCTTGTCGCCTTCCTCGAAGAAGCGATGGATCGCTTTCATCTTCACTTCGTAGTCGTGGTCGTCGATGTTGGGGCGAACCTTGATTTCTTTCAGTTCGATCCGCTTGGCCTTTTTGCGCGTTTCGGCCTTCTTCTTCTGCTCCTCGAAACGGTACTTGCCGTAATCGAGAATTTTGCAGACCGGCGGATCGCTGTTCGGGGACACCTCGACCAAGTCGAGTTGCGCCTCGCGCGCGGCTTCAAGCGCCGCAGCGATGGGCATTTCCCCCTGCTTTTCACCGTTTTCATCGATCAGGAGGACTCGCGCTACTCCGCGAATATCCTCGTTCACGCGCGGGCCGTCTTTGGACGGCGGTGGCGCGGCGTATGGACGTCTGGCTATCGGGCCTTCTCCTGTTGCTGTTCATGCCAAAATCGCCGAAGTCGCGCCCTCCCTGTGGAGAACGCGCCTACGGCAGAATCCTTATATCGCTTGACGGAGGCGCGGCATCAAGCCGTCGCGGCCTGACGAAATACCCCACAATTGCGCAATTGCCGCTCAACCTGCTCGACTGGCAGGTCCGCGACCACGGCAGCGGTCAGCGCCACCACCCCGCCCCGGCCGCGCGGGGTCGCTTTGGCCGGATCATTGCTCGAGGACAAAAGCGCTAGGCACGGCGCGCCAGAGGCAGCGGCCGCCTGGAGCAAATCCACGTCGTCGCCGAGCACAAACGATGCGCGCTCAAACAAGCCGATGCATTGGAACAGCTCCGCACGGGTGACGAGGTTTTTGGCCTGGGGGACCTTGGCGGCGATCGCCGCGCCCAGATTGCGCTCCTCCGAGCCGCCCAGGATCACGGGCGTTACGCCGTAGCTGGCGATGCGTCGCGCCAAATCCTCGTACTTGTCCGGCGCCCAGCGGCGGGCCGGCGCGGCGTCCGAGCCTCGCGGCAGCAGCACCACGTAAGGCCCGCGAATGCCGAAATAGTCAGGCTTGAGGCGCGGCGGATCGCGCAGCGCCGCCCGCAGCCACGAAAGATCTGGCGGCGACAACACGCCATCGCCAATGCCCGCCACGGCCAGCTGTGCCCCCAAACGATCGAGCGTGTGGAGGCTGCGATCTTTCTCGAGATAGGCAAAGGCAGCGCCCGCCACCGGCCCGGACCAACGCGGCGGCCACGGCCGCAGGGCGCGGAAATAGTTCGCCGTCCGCGCCGAGCCTTCAAGATCGTAGACGATGTCGTACTTCGCCTGGCGGATGCGGGTGATGAGCTTCACCAAAGCCGGCGGCTCGGCCACCTGCCCTGTCGTCACTGTCGCCACGGCGGCGCCGGCTGTGGCGGCCATCGCGCCGGCCACCGTCGCGCCGGGTGGCGCATCGGTTTCCACCGTGTCGAAGTACGGGCACTTCTCCGCCAGCGGGCGCATGCTCTCACGCGTGAGCAGCGTGATCCGCGCGCCCATGTGATGCTCGCGGATGCGCTTCGCGGCGGCCAGCGCCGGCACGAATTCGTTGAGCTCGCCGAGCTGGATCACCAGCACACGGTCAGCGGGCTTGGTTTCGTTCTTGTTCGTCTTGCGCCACGGAATCATGGCCTCTCCCCGAGGAGTCGATCATACACTTTAAGCGTGGAGGACTGGAGTGCGGTCTTGGCATAAAGAAGGCAGGCTCTGTCCTTACCCTTCTGACCCATCGCCGCACGCGCTGGCGCGCCCGCTTCGATGAGCCGTTCGATTGCAGCGGCCAACGCGGATGCATCGTTGTGCGCGACCAGCAGGCCGGTTTCGCCATCGACGACCGTTTCGGTGTAGCCGCCAAGTTTGGACGCTATCACGGGCAGGCCCATGACTTGCGCCTCCACCGCGCCGCGCCCAAAGGCCTCCGGTTCGATCACCGGAAACACCGCGAAATCCGCGGCGGCGAACGCAACATTGATGTGCCCGAGATGCCCAACCAGCGCCACGCTTTCACGCAGTGAAGCGCGCTCAATTGCGTCGTTTAAATCTTGCACGTACGTCATGCGGCCCTGCGCGTCGCCGGCGAGGATGACGCGCAACGCGTTCGGCTTGCGCTTCTGTAATTGCGCCAACGCTTCAATCAGAACCAGCTGGCCCTTCCAGCGCGTCAACCGCGCCGGCGCGATCAGAACGAGCCGCTTGTCGTCGGCGGTCATACCCCACGACGCCCGCATGGTGGTGATTTCGTCCACGGATATGCGGGAGCGATCGAAGCGCTCCAAATCGACACCGCGCGGAATCGCAACGACACGCGCCGGGTCGATCTTGTGTTCCGCGATCACGTGCTGACGCGTGAACTCGGAATTGGCGATAACGATGTCGCCCTTCGCCATCACCGAATTGTACCAACGCTTCGGCGCCGAGCGCGCATTGTAGATGCCGTGATACGTCGTCACGAAGGGCAGCTTCAGTTCACGCGCGGCCCAATACGCACTCCAGCCTGGCATGCGCGAACGCGCGTGAATGAGGTTCACGCGATGCAGTTTTGCTTCGTGTGAAAGCCGGCGTGCATTGAGCGCCACTTCGATCGGATTTTTGGTGTGCATGGGGAGGCGGATCAATTCGCCGCCGGCCGCCTTGAGGTCTCCCTCCAGGCGGCCGCCGGCGCTAGCGACCAACGCGAGCCCCCCGGCGCGGCTGATCGCTTCCGCCAATTCAATCGTGGTCCGCTCCACGCCGCCAGCGTTTAGCTCAGGCGTCACTTGCAGAACCCGATACATGTGACCTTCTTGCAATGATTTGGTGACACTCCCAAACCTTGCTTCGCGCGCCGCGGTGCGCGAAATCCCGCGCGAGAACAAAACCCTATCGGCCTTGATGGGCGGATTTGCTTAATAGTGCGCCAAGATTCATGAATCTGGCGTGCCATACTGACGACGAAGGTGGCTATTCCCATGGGCGAGATTGAGACGATCCGGCACGACGGTGTGGATATCGCCTTCGAGCGTCAGGTCGGCGCAACGCCCACCTTCGTCTGGCTCTCAGGCTTCAAATCGGACATGGCCGGCACGAAGGCCCAACGCCTCGCCGAATGGGCCGAGGCGCGTGGGCAAGCCTTCGTGCGTCTCGATTATTCCGGACATGGAAAATCTGGCGGGGTTTTTGAGGACGGCACCATATCGCGCTGGCTTAGCGACGCACTGGCGGTGATCGACGCCAAAACCTGGGGGCCGCTGGTGCTGGTCGGGTCATCGATGGGCGGATGGATTGCGCTATTGGCGGCGCGCGCGCGGCCGGAGCGGGTGAAAGGGCTGTTGTTGATCGCACCCGCCGCGGATTTCACCGAGAAGCTTATGCGCCCCAACCTCACCGAAGAGGCCCTCGAAGCGATTGAAAGCGAAGGGCAATGGTCCATGCCCTCGGCCTATTCCGATGATCCCACCATCATCACCGACGCCATGCTAGAAGACGGGCGCAACCACTTGCTGATGGACGAGCCCTATCCGTTTGCCGGCCCGATCCGAATTCTTCAGGGGGAGGAAGATCCAGACGTGCCCGCCAGTCACGCGCTGGCGCTCGCCAACATCCTCCGCACCGACGACTTGGTGATCGACATGGTCCGCGACGGCGACCACAGGCTCTCGCGTCCTGAGGACCTCGACCGGCTCGTTCAAACCGCTGACAGGCTAGCCGAACAGCTCGCGCACTGAGCGAACGCCTTGGATTCGCCCGGCCGTTCGGGCATCGGATGGCCCTGCCCGGGGAGACGCACCAAACATGACAATCGCCGCCCTCTTGCTGCCGTTCGCGCTTCTGCAAGCCGAAGCCGCCCCCGACACGATCATGGGGCCGGCTCGCTTCCAGCAATGCGTCGCCGCCATCGATGCCGACGCCACCGCCGCCTACGAGGAAGCGATGGCGTGGGCCGCGGACGGAAACTCCATGTACGCCTATCGTTGCGCCGCCATGGCGATGGTGGGCCAGAGCCGCTACGCCGAAGGCGCGCGCCGGTTTGAATCGCTGGCCACCGCGCTTGGCTCGCACGGCGATGCGCTGCGCGCTGAGCTATTCTCTCAAGCTGGCAACGCCTGGCTTTTGGACCGCGATCCAGGCCGCGCCCGCAGCGCCCTCACCCGCGCCATCACCCTGATGCAAGGCGACCGCACCTTCATGCCGGACCTGCTGATCGACCGCGCCCGCGCCTACGCGCAAGAAGGCGATTATCGCCACGCAGAGGAAGATCTCTCCACCGCGCTCGACATGCGCGCCAATGATGCATTGGCGCTGCGCTTGCGCGCTTCCGCACGCATGCACCAGAACTCCTTCGACCTCGCCCTGGCGGACGCTGAAGCCGCCGTCGCCGTTGATCCCACCGACGTCGACTCGCTTTTGATGCGCGGCCACGCGATCGAGGCGCGTCGCACCGGAACGCCAATCGAGGAACAATAATAGGCAGCTGCTAGCGCGCGATGGCGGATGCCGCCGCGGCTTGCAGGACGGCCGCAGTGTCTTCCGGCACGCGCGCGGCTTGGCCTTCGAAGGTCAAAGTCGTGGGCAAGCCGACTGGCGAGCGTTCGGAAAGCACGCTGAAAATAACCAGCGCCGCGAGGTATGACCCATAGATGCCTGCGTGCAGATCGTCAGGCGCGTAAAGCTGCACGCTGGCATCGGCCTGCATCGCCGCGCGCCACGCCTTGGCGACTGGGCAAAGCAGAGCGCCCGCATCGTCGGCGGCGAGGGCGTAGGATTCACTTGCGCGTTCGAAATCCTCGCGCCGATCGCGCGTGGGCCATACCGAGTAAAGCGCCGGCCGCGCGCCAATGTCGGTGATTAGCGGCGCAAAACGCACGGCATAGTCGCGCAAGTTCGCGCGGCTGTCGGCGCGCGAGGATGGCCCTTGCTGCAACACCACAAACGACCAACCGCCGCGATCCAGCTCACGCCGCGCATCGCCATCGCCCCAATGGTCCTCAAGTGAAAAATTCGGCTTCGCCACCATCGCCGTTTCACACGCGAGGCCAACGCTCGCATACGTCGCCTGCACCAGGGCCGGCACGTTGTTTACGTAGGTTTGGCTATTGCCGATAAACAGAATGCGCGTCGGCGCTGCTTGCGCGCCGGCGTATGGCGCCAGCGCCGCCGAAGCGAGCGCCCCGCCCAAAAGAGCACGGCGCGATGCGCGCGCCAAAGAAATATCACACCCCATGACCACACGATCCGCGATGCCGCTGGATTGTCAACGCGCCGCACCATTCCACACGCACACGTGAGATCACGGATTGCTCGCCGCGACCTGGCGCAGATCGAAACCGTCGGCGCGAATGTTGTCCACCCGCCAACCGCCATCCTCCCACACCAGATCGTAAGTCACGTCGCGCGGCGCACCCATGTTCACAATGTTGGCGCGCACCACCGCGCTCTCGTTTGCGACCACCGATTCCGTCGCCACAGCAACAGCGGAGATTTGCCAATCCTGGGCCAGCACGAACGGATCGGCGTCGAGGATGGGCTCATTGGCGGCCTGCGAGCGCGCCATCATATCGACCAGCGTTTGCCGCATCGAAGCCGACCATGGCGCCTGCTCCTCAAGCGTCGGGAATGTCGTCACCGCTGGATCGGTCATGTAGCGATCATAGAGCGGGCGGATTGTCTCGGCCGGGTCAGCGACCACCGCGGGAGGGTCGTCCTGTTTGCCCGCCGGCGGTGAACACGCCGCGAGCACCGCCAATGCAAATCCAAACAATGCGCGTCGCAACATCATGCGCCCCCTCAGCTTCAGTGCAGCTTTAGAGCGCAAACGCCGCGGCGTCATCAGCGGAATATGCTCATCCGGCGCTCGATACCCAGCGCACCGCGGGATCGTTGAAGTTCACGACATCCGCGAGCTCATAGACGTTGCGATAGCCATAACCGTAGAGGTTGATGAACGTCTGGATGTTCAGCGCCAGCTCGACTCGCTTCAGCACGACTGGGGCGCGGTTGTTCTCAAAATTATTGTTGCAATAAATCAGGATGCGCGTGTTCGGATCGGCAAGTGCGGCGCGCAAGCTCTGATCCGTGAAGTCCGTGAACGGCAGATTGATCGCGCCCTCGATGTGGCCCATCGCGTATGCGTTCGCAGAGCGAGCATCGAGAATGACTGTGTTCGGCTCGCGCGCCATGCGCTGAAAGATCGGCAGAGAAATCAGACGCTGCTGGCGATAATAATCGACTTCGTCAGCCAAGCTGGTGAAGCCAGCATAATCGATCTGCGCGTTGCGTGGCTCCGCCTTGCCTTGCGCCGTCGCCAAAGGAACCGTTGCGACCCCAATAAGCGCGAGCGCCGCCAACACATTACGCCACATGGAACACCTCCCGCGATGCAGGGAGGCTGCGCGTCAGCTGCGGCGGGATTGCGGCGTTGGCGTGTTAGCGCGTGGACTGGATCGCCGCGTCGATCTGCGGCCAGATGTAATGATAGAGCGCGCCGCCCAGAAGGCCGATCGGCAATCCCATCAGCGCGCCCGCGTACGCGTTGCCGAGCCGCTCGCTCATGTCGAGCCCGCGCCCTCCCAGGCGCAACACAAAGCCGATCGCGCCGCCAATCAGGCCGCCAGCGCCGCCCACGTTGAAAAGGATGACGCTCAACGCCACCATGCCGGCGAACGCCGCGAAATTCAGCCCCCACTTCAGCCCTTCGCCGCCCACTATGGCCTCGCCTGCTCGACTGTTCATGTCTCTTCCATGGCGCAAGAGCCACACGGCTCGCAAGCCGCGCTGGGCAGTTCGCGCCGCTTATGCGCCGGGCGCCGCACCATTTGGCCCAAGCTGGGCGCGGGAGCGGCTCACCGCGTCGCGCTGCGCGGCGGCGCCAAATAGGCCCAATTCCTGCGCCGTGAGCACCACCAGCTGCCCTGACGCCGCCAAAGCTTCAGCGATGTTCTGGCGCGTCTGCATATCCATGAGCGACAGGATCGCCGCCGTGGACGCCGGATCGCGATCCTTGAACACGTCGGCCAGTTGGTCGATTTGCTGTGGCCGTAACGCCAGCACGCCCTGCGCGCGAGCGAAGGCGCGCGCGGCGACCTGCTGCTCAGGTGTCGCGCCAGGCCCGACGATGGCGCCCGCCATCGCCGGCGCCGCGAACTCATCAGGCTGAGTGTAAGTGAAGGCCGATGTATGGAAGCGCACGCCAAGCGCCATGCCGGGCTCGCCCGCTTCATCGCCCTCTTCTTCGGCGCGCCGCAATTGCTCGATCACGCCGCGCTCAACGTCGTGCAACGCGCCGCGAAGCTCTTCGTCTTTGCGTTTGCCAATCTCGGAGCGAAAGGCGCTTTGAATGCGCGTGTCGAGCGCCAAGCTGAATTCCTGAATTTCATAGACGTGCTTCAGCAGATCGCGGTTCAAACTGAACTGCACTCGCGCTTCAACGATGACTTTGTGGCTATCGGCGGTCACCGCTTCGAACGGCAGCGGCGCGCAGTATTGAGGGCGAAGATTGATGGCACCCGTTCGCGGATCCATCAGCTTAACCGTGCGCCGACCGCCGGTGGCGGGATCGAGCGCAACGAACTCAATGTGAGGCGCCGTTGGCCCCTTCACCACCGCTTCTTCGTAATCCCAAAGCACCACCTTGCCCGCGAGCGCGCGCTTAAAGCCACGCTCGTCGTGGGTCATGTACGTGCGGTCGTAGCGCGCCTCGAAATAGCGCGTGATGATGTAGAACAGCGCCGCCGCAATAATGAGCGCGACGAGCGTGACGCCAACGATAACAAGCACTGCAGTCATGGCCGCATCCCCCGATGACGGGCCGACCGTACCACGCGCAAAACGATCCCGCACGCGGCGCGCGTGCTTAATGCGCCAAATCAATCGCCCGCCTAGGGAAATTCGCGCTCTATTGCGTCTGCGGCCGGTCGATCAGCAGCACGCAGGCGGCCATCCGCTCGTTGCGGACGACGCGGGCGCGCTCAACGATCCGCGCCGATTGCCGGCGGACGAACGGGCCAGGGCTGTCGGCGCGGTAGCGGTTCGGCGACGGCAAAACCGCCGCCAAGCGCGCGGCTTGCAGCGGCGTCAATTCCTCGGCCGACACGCCAAACCGGGCCTGTGCCGCAGCCTCGACGCCGAAGACGCCATCGCCCCACTCGGCGGCGTTGAGATACGCCTCCATGATCCGCCGCTTCGGCCACATGAACTCGATCAGCGCCGTGAAGTAGGTCTCGAAGCCCTTACGCAGCCAGGAGCGCTCCGGCCATAGGAACAAGTTCTTCGCCGTCTGCTGGCTCACCGTTGAAGCGCCGCGCACACGGCCGCCGCGCGCATTCGATCGCACCGCATCTTGAATTGCTTCGACGTCAAAACCGTCATGCGTGCAGAAATTGGAATCCTCAGCCGCGATCACAGCGCGCACGATATGCGGCGACATGCGCGAGATCGGCACTGGGCGATGGCGGATCGTCTCGCCCTCGGCCGCGCGTTGCATCATCAAAAGCGTACCCGGCGGATCGATCACACGATAGATCGCCGCCCACGTCACCGGCGCGAGCACGAACGCCACAAACCCGACGCTGAACAACGTCATCACGATGCCATAGCGCTTGCGCCGCTTGATGCGCCCAAGGTCGAGATCGAGATTGGCGCGTGCGTCGCGCGCTTTGCGGCGATTGGCGCGATCCTCGCCCGGCCAGGCGATCTCCGGCTCGCCGAACAGATCGTCGCGATCTTCGTCACGCACGTCCGGAACCGGGGCCGCGTCATCAAAGCGCGGCGGCTCTTCCGGCGGCGGTTCGTTTGGATCGTCGTCCGGCCTCATGGCCCCCATTCCTCCCGCACGCTCACGTCCCGCTCTTGGCTCGCGCGCGCCGATTTGAGGCGCTCGAAGGCGGGTCCGTCAAGCAACCGGCTGAGCGCCCATACCGCCATACCGCGCACCAATGGCGAGGCATCGTCCAACAACGCTTCGGCGGCCGGCGCAAGCGCGGCGTCGCCGGAATTGCCGATGGCGCACACAACATTTCGCACGAAGCGGTCGCGCCCAGTGCGTTTTACCGGCGTTCCGGCGAAACGGAGCCGGAACTGGGCGTCGTCTAAAGCGGCCAGCTCGCTGAGCGGCGCCAGCCGAAGCTCCTGCTTCATCGCAAGGCGCTGTTCTCGCGACGTCTGCGCGAACTTGTTCCACGGACATGCCGCCAGACAATCGTCGCACCCGAACACACGATTGCCGAGCGGCTCGCGGAACTCGCGCGCGATTTGGCCCTTATGCTCGATCGTTAGGTAGGCGAGGCACCGCCGCGCATCGAGCTTGTAAGGCGCCGGGAATGCGTTGGTCGGGCATATGTCCAAACACGCGCGGCATGAGCCGCAATGATCTTCATGCGGCGTATCCGTTTCGATTTCGGCAGCGCTCAGAATCGCGCCCAGAAACAACCACGACCCATGCTCGCGCGACACGAGGTTGGTGTGTTTACCCTGCCAGCCGAGCCCAGCGCGCGCCGCAAGCGGCTTTTCCATCAATGGCGCGGTGTCGACGAACACCTTCACGTCTTGCCCGCTCTCACGCGCCAGCCATTGCGCCAACTGCTTCAGCTTGCCTTTGACGACATCGTGATAATCGCGCCGCGCGGCGTACGCGGACACCAATCCGCTTTGCGTTTCGCCGAGCAGCGCGAGCGCGTCGTCTTCAGGCGCGTAACTTTGACCAACAAGGATGGCGCTTTTTGCTTCAGGCCAAAGCGCATTGGGATGAGCGCGGCGCTCCGAACCCAGCCAATCCATATCGCCCTGCCGGCCCTCGCGCAGGAACTCCTTTAGCCACGCGTCGGCGGGCCATTCCGCGCGCGCGTCCGCGACGCCAATAGCATCGAACCCAAGAACACGCGCCTGCGCGATCAGACGATCACGCACCTTGCGTCCGCGGTTCGAAATCCTGGTGGCCGTGCGGTTCGGCCTTGTCCTTCGGATCGGGGTGGATGATCACGTCCGCGGTCGGAAATTCCGCGCGGATGCGATTTTCCGCGTCCACGACGATCGCGTGCGCCTCGATCAACGCCAGATATGGATCAAGCTCGGCGTGAAACTGCACGTGAATGTAGGGTCCACTCGCGCGCGTCCGCAACTCGTGCACCTTGGTGATGCGCGGATCGGCCTCGGCCAGCGCGCGGATGCGCGCGCGGTCGGCGTCCGGCAGTTCGCGGTCGAGCAAATGGTCTGCCGCATCGCGCGCGATTTTGAGCGCGCCAAAGGCGAGCCACCCGGCCACCAGCAGACCGGCCACCGCGTCGGCCGACGGCCATCCCAAGAACGCACCGGCAGCGATACCAGCCATAACCACGACGTTCGCCGCAAGATCGCTGGCGTAGTGCAAACGGTCGCCGCGCGTCGCCACCGAACCTGTTTTGGCGATGGTTTGCGTTTGCGCCGTGATCAAACCGGCCGTGAGCGCAATCGACAGACCCATCACCGCCAAGCCCTCCAAGCCGTGCGAAATCGGCGAAGGATCGATCAGCCGGCGCACCGCCTCGATCGCGATCAAAGCCGCCGAAACCACCACCAACGCGCCTTGCATCAACCCTGCAAACGCCTCGGCCTTACCGTGGCCAAAGCGATGCTCGCGGTCGGGCGGCGCGGCCGCGTATCGCACCGCGAAGAGCGTGAACAGCGACGCCGCCAAATCCAAAGTCGAATCCGCCAGCGACGCCAGCATCGCCACCGAACTGCTGGTGAACCACGCCCAAGCCTTGAAGCCGATCAGCAGCAACGCGACACCGACCGACAGCATCGCCGCGCGCGAGGTCAATCGCGTGTGCTCTTGCGAGGAAAAGGCAGGTGCTGGGTCGGCGGTCACGCCCGCCTTATATAGGGGGCGAGCGGGGCGCGTCGACTTCCTTACTCCGCCGCCACCGCTTCGGGCGCATCTGACAGCGGGTGGGTGAGGCGGGTCAGCATTTCCTTCGGGCAGATTTGCCAGAAATGGCCGCGCGCGAGATCCCAATCCTTCAGCAACTCTTCCGCCAGGAGAGAATCCGTGCGCCGCGCATGCTCGCTGATGAGGCGTTTCAGCACCTCTTCCCAGTGCGCGGAAGCGAGGCGACGCCAAATGATCGTGTCCGGGTTGGCCATCTTCTCGAAGCGGCTCTGCGCGTCGAACACGAACGCCATGCCACCGGTCATGCCTGCGCCGAAATTGTCGCCGACCGCGCCAAGGATCACGACCCGCCCGCCGGTCATGTATTCGCATGCATTGGCCCCCGCGCCTTCGATCACCGCGCGCGCGCCGGAATTGCGCACGGCGAAGCGCTCGCCCGCTTGCCCGGCCGCAAACAATTTGCCAGCGGTTGCGCCGTAGAGGCAGGTGTTGCCGATGATCGCGTCATGGCGCGCACGAGCGCGGCTCGCCGGCGCCGGCTTCAAACTGATAAGCCCGCCAGACAAGCCCTTGCCAACATAGTCATTGGAATCGCCAACGACCTCGATGGCGATGCCCTGCACCAAGAACGCGCCCAGGCTTTGTCCGCACGAGCCGCTGAGCCGTACGCTCAACCGCCCTTCGGGCAACGCGCTCATACCGAATTTGCGTGTCACCAGCGATGCCGCGCGCGTGCCAATGGCGCGCTGCGTATTGCGCACGGTGAAATCGAGCTGACGCTTGTCTCCCCGCTCAAAAAACGCCGGCGCGTTCTTGATGATCTCGGCGTCAAGCGATTCCGGGGGTTCGTTGCGACCCTCGCGCGTGCAATAGGCGGGATACGGGCTATCGACCCGCACCAGCAGCGGATTGAGATCGATATCATCCAAATGCTCGGCGCCTCGGCTGATCTGTTCGATCAGATCGGTGCGGCCGATCACTTCGCTCAGCGAGCGCATACCCAGCAGCGACAGCAATTCACGCACTTCATCGGCGACGAACGTCATCAGGTTGACGACCTTCTCCGGCGAGCCGCCGAAGCGCTTGCGCAGGCTTTCATCTTGCGTGCAAACGCCCACCGGGCATGTGTTGGAATGGCATTGGCGCATCATGATGCACCCCAGCGCCACGAGCGACGCTGTACCGATGCCGAACTCCTCAGCGCCGAGGATCGCCGCGACGATGATATCGCGGCCGGTGCGCAAGCCGCCATCTGTGCGCAAACGCACGCGGTGGCGCAGATTGTTGAGCATCAACACCTGATGCGCTTCGGCGAGCCCCATCTCCCAGGGAATGCCCGCATATTTAATGGAGCTCTGCGGGCTCGCGCCGGTGCCGCCGACGTGGCCGGCGATCAAAATCGTGTCCGCGCCCGCCTTCGCAACCCCAGCGGCCACGGCGCCGATTCCCGATTGCGCAACCAGCTTCACACACACGGTTGCGTATGGATTGATCTGCTTCAAATCATAGATCAGCTGCGCCAAATCCTCGATCGAATAGATGTCATGATGAGGCGGCGGCGAGATCAGCATCACGCCAGGCGTCGAATGGCGCAGCCGCGCGATCAGCTCGGTTACCTTGAACCCTGGCAATTGCCCGCCCTCGCCCGGCTTGGCGCCCTGCGCGACCTTGATTTCGATCTCGCGGCACTGGTTCAAATACTCAGCCGTGACGCCGAAGCGTCCAGATGCGATCTGCTTGATCGCGGAGTTCTCGTCATCACCGTTCGGGTGCGCCTTGTACCTCGCCGGGTCCTCGCCGCCCTCGCCCGAAACCGAGCGCGCGCCGATGCGGTTCATCGCGATGTTTAGCGTGCCGTGCGCCTCCGGCGAGAGCGCGCCGAGGCTCATGCCCGGCGTCACGAAGCGCTTGCGAATCTCGTTGACGCTCTCGACCTCGTGCAGCGGCGCCGAAATCGCACTTTCGCGCACCTCCAGCAGATCCCGTAATTGGATCGGCTGATCCAACCGTCGCGCCCGCACCTTGTCGGCGTATTTCTTGTAGGCCGCATAGTCGCCGGTGTTGCAGGCATGCTGAAGTTGATGGATCAACTCGGCTTCCAGCGCGTGCCGTTCGCCGCTCGCGCGCCAGCGGTACAATCCGCCCACCGGCAGCGCGATCGCGTCTTCATCGTAGGCGTGTTCGTGGCGCTCGACGCATTCCTGCGCGATGCCGTTGAGGCCGATGCCTGAAATGCGGCTTGTCAGCCCCGGAAAGAACTCGTCCACCAGAGCGCGCGAGAGACCGATGGCCTCGAAATTCAGACCGCCGCGATAGGACGAGATCACCGAAATGCCCATCTTGGACATGATCTTCAGCAAGCCCGCATCGAGCGCGGCGCGATAATTCGCGGCCGCTTGCTCCGGCGTCAACTTGCCCGCAAACCCACGCGCGCAGCGATCGGCGATGGTGGCGAAAGCGATGTACGGGTTCACCGTTGTCGCGCCGGCGCCGATCAGCACTGCGCAATAATGCGTGTCCAAGCACTCCGCCGCGCGCACGCTGATCGAACAGAAAGAGCGGAGGCCTTTGGCTACGAGGTGCGCGTGGACGCCGCCCGTCACCAGGATCATCGGGCAGGCAACGCGCTCAAGGCTTTGGCCTTCGTCGCTCAGCACGACGTGCGAGCAGCCTTTCAGCACTGCCTCTTCGGCCTCGGCGCGCACGCGATCGAGCGCGAGCCGCAGCGCGACACCCGCATCCTCACCAGGCGCCGGCGCCGGGAAGGTGCAATCGATCAACGCCGCGTCATCGCCCAACTCGGCCTTCAGCCGCGCTGACATGCCATTGGTCAGGATCGGGCTCGACAGCGTGTACACGTTGGCCTGCGTACTGTCCTGCGCCAGAATATTGCCGAGGTTTTTGAAGCGCGTCGTGAGGCTCATCACCCGGTCTTCGCGCAGCGCGTCGATCGGCGGGTTCGTCACTTGGCTAAAGTTCTGCCGAAAATAGTGCGAGAGCGGCCGCGTCTGCTCGGAAAGCACCGCGAGCGGCGCGTCATCGCCCATCGAGCCAATCGCTTCCTTGCCCTCTTCCAGCATCGGCTGCAGCAGCAACTCGATGTCCTCAAGCGAAAAGCCCGCCGCATTTTGTCGGCGCGTCAACTCTTCCTTGTTTGCGAACAAAGCCGCTTCACTGCCCGCGAGCTTCTTGTCGAGATCAATGACGTTGGTGAGCCATTCGCCATACGGATGCAGCTCGGCGAGCGCATCGATGATCTCTTCATGATGATAGAGCCGCCCTTCCCGCGTATCCACGGCCACCATCTGGCCCGCGCCCAAGCGGCCGCGTTCAAGCACTTTGCGCCCGTCGAGCGGGCACATCCCGGTCTCGGAGCCAACCACCAGCAGCCCGTCGCCCGTCAGCGCGTATCTCATCGGCCGCAAGCCGTTGCGATCCATGCCCGCGACCGCCCAGCGGCCGTCATACATTGCCAATGCCGCCGGCCCGTCCCACGGCTCCATCACCGCGTTGCAATAGGCATAGAGCGCGCGATGCTCGTCCTTCATCGTCCTGGACTTCGCCCACGCCTCCGGCACGAGCAGACTCTTCGCCATCGGCGCTGCGCGCCCAGCGCGCACCAACACTTCGAACACATTGTCCAGAGCGGCCGAATCCGATCCGCCCGGCTGAATGATCGGTTTCACGTCGCCCGCGTCGACTTTGCCAAACGCTTCAGTCGCCATGCGGATTTCATGGCTCTTCATCCAATTGACGTTGCCCTTCAGCGTGTTGATTTCGCCGTTGTGGCACAACATGCGGAACGGCTGGGCAAGCCGCCAGGTCGGGAACGTGTTGGTGGAATAACGCTGGTGATAAAGCGCGACGGAGGAAACGAAGCGCTCGTCCTTCAAGTCTGGATAAAACGTGTCGATCTCTTGAGCGAGGAACATACCCTTGTAGATCAACCGTTTCGCGGAGAGCGAGCAGACGTAAAGCTCGGTGATGTTCGTCGCCAGCGCGCGCTTCTCGATGCGGCGACGGCACACAAATAGGTCGCGGTCGACTGTATCTTCGTCGCGCGCTTGCGGATCGTGGAACAGCACCTGTTCGATTTCCGGACGCGCCGCGTTGGCTTTCTCGCCGAGTGCGGAAATGTCGATCGGCGTTTGCCGCCAGCCATAGAGTGAAAAGCCGGCGCGGATGATTTCGCTTTCGACGATGACGCGAGCCCGCTCCTGCGCGCCGAGATCAGTGCGCGGCAAGAAGATCTGGCCGACGAAAATCGTGCGTTCGCCCGGCTTATGCCCGGTGCGCTCAACGATCTCTCGGAAAAAATCCTGCGGCGCTTGAATGAGAATGCCGGCGCCGTCACCCGTCTTGCCGTCGGCGTCCACGGCGCCGCGATGCCATACCGCCTTCAGCGCCGAGATCGCCATGGTGACGACATCGCGGCGCGGCTTGCCGTCAATCGCGACGACCATGCCGACGCCGCAGGCGTCACGCTCATCTTCCGGCGAATACATGCCGTCGTGCGCAAGCCGTTCGGCTTCGCGGCGATAGCGTTGCAATTCGATGTGGGCTTGCTCTTCGTTCATTGGCCTAGCTCGCACCCCTCTCCTTGAGGGGAGGGGGAAGGGGGTGGGGTGAAACGCGACGTCGAGTCGTTGGAGTGGGCACGGAGTGACGGCGCCGTCGCCGGACTCACTGCATCAGCGCGAATTTGTGGGCGTGGAGCCTCACCCCGCCCCCTGCCCCCTCCCCTCAAGGGGAGGGGGTGCTGATTTTGCAGCCGCATGGCGTTTACTCCGCCGCCACGCGTGCGATCGCGGCGCGGTCCTGCAGATAAGCGTGCATCGCTTGTGCGGCGTCACGCCCTTCCTTGATCGCCCAAACGACGAGCGATGCCCCGCGCACGATGTCGCCCGCAGCGAACACGCCTGGCAGACTGGTCGCGAATTTCTGGTCCACTTTAAGCGTGTTCCATCGCGTCGTCTTCAGATCGAGCGCATTCCATTGGCCGGTCAGATCCTCCGGATCGAAGCCCAAAGCGGCGATCACCAAATCGGCGTTCACAGTGTACTCGCTGCCCGGCGTTTCCTCTGGCGCGCGGCGGCCAGACGCATCCGGCGCACCCAAGCGCATGCGCGCCGCTTTCACGCCGACGGACTTTCCGTTCTTCAACGCTTTTGGCGCAGCGAGCCAATCGAACACAACGCCTTCTTCTTCAGCATGCTTCACCTCGCGCTGCGAGCCGGGCATGTTGGCGCGGTCGCGGCGATAAAGGCACGTCACGCTTTTTGCGCCCTGCCGCACTGCCGTGCGCACGCAATCCATCGCCGTATCGCCGCCGCCGATGACGACAACGCGCTTGCCCTTCGCCAGCAACGAACCGTCGTCGTGGCCAGCGACGGTGTCGCCAAGGCCAGCGCGATTGGCGGCGATCAGATAGTCGAGCGCTTCCACCGAAGCTTGCGCGTTCGGCACGCCCAACGGTCGCGCCGCGTACACGCCCGTCGCGATCAGCACCGCATCGTGCTTGGCGCGAAGAGCATCGAAATGGATGGTCGTACCGACATCGCAGTTCAGCACGAATTGCACGCCGCCATCGATCAGGCGCTGCGTGCGGCGCTCCACCACCCCTTTGTCGAGCTTGAAATTCGGAATGCCGTAGATCAGCAACCCGCCCACGCGGTCGTGGCGATCGTAAATGGTCACCTTGTACCCACGAACGCGGAGGATTTCGGCGGCGGCCAAGCCTGCAGGTCCTGCGCCGATGATGCCGATGCTTTCAGCGCGCTCCGTGCGGGCGCGGATGGGCCTGACCCAGCCCTCCTTGAACGCGGTCTCCGTCAGATACTTCTCGACCGCGCCGATCGTCACCGAGCCATGGCCGGATTGCTCAATAACGCAATCGCTCTCGCACAGCCGATCCTGCGGGCAGATGCGGCCACAAATTTCCGGCATCGAGTTCGTCGAGGCGGCCATATCGTAGGCCTCCTCGAGCCGCCCTTCGGCGGTCAGACGCAGCCAGTCCGGGATGTTGTTGTGTAAAGGGCAGCGAGACTGACAGAATGGCACGCCACATTGGCCGCAACGCGCCGCCTGTGTGGCGGCTTTTTCCGCGATAAACTCCCGGTGAATCTCGTGATAATCGCCAGTGCGCTCCGTCGCCGGCCTTTTTTCGGGCCAAGACTGCTCAACGGAGACAAACTTTAGCATGCGTTCGGCCATGAACGCGCTCCTGCACGCGGGATTCGGGGGCTTTTCATTCCCTCTACTCATCGATTTCGCCGCCTCGCAAGCAAAATCATGTTTTTATGGCAGTATATCTGATGCACTTTATCGCTTCCGCCCTAAAGCGACGCGCTCCATGGTCCCGCGAGCTCAAAAAGGGGGCGCATACGTGGATTGGCTGGACCTGGGCCGAGCGGCCCTCTTGGGCATCCTTCAGGGCCTGACCGAATTTCTTCCCGTCTCCTCCACCGCCCATTTGCTGATCGGCGGCGACCTCATCGGCTACGACGACCCTGGCGGGGTTTTCACAGTGATGATCCAGCTGGGTTCGATCCTGGCGATCATGTGGCTCTATCGGCAGCGTATCTGGGACGTGATCACCGGCCTGCCGACCAAGCCCGAGGCGCGTCGCTTCGCGCTGATGCTGTTTCTCGCCTTCCTGCCAGCGGCGCTGATCGGCTTCTTCGCCGCCGATTACGTGAAGACGGTGCTCTATGAGAGCTTCCAGGTGATCGCGTGGGCGTTGCTGATTGGCGGCGTGTTGATGCTGGCGCTGGAGCGCTTCGCGCCGAAGCCAGTGGTTACCGACGCCGCCGAAACGCCAATTTGGCGCGCGATCGCCGTGGGCTTCATGCAATGCATCGCCATGATCCCAGGCGTCTCGCGCTCAGGCGCGACCATCTATGGCGGCCTCCTGCTCGGCCTCGACCGTCGCGCGGCGGCGGAATTCTCTTTCTTCCTGGCGATGCCAACGATGACGGCTGCCTTTGTCTATGACTTTCTCGAAGTGAAGGATCACATCACGCCCGACCGCATCGCCGAGATCGCGGTTGGCTTCGTGTTCGCTTTCATCTCCGCAGCAATCGTTGTGAAGCCATTCCTCAACTACGTCACGCGCGTGGGCTTCGCGCCGTTTGCGTGGTATCGCATAGCGCTTGGCGGGCTGATGCTCGCCGCGATCGGCATGGGATATCTGTGACGAAGCTCTGGACCATCGGCTACGAAAATGTCGGCGCGCCCGACTTCATCGCCGCGCTGAAGGCCGCCAAGATCAAAACTCTGTTGGACGTGCGCGAGATCGCCAATTCGCGCCGCGCTGGCTTCTCCAAAAACATCCTCGCCGCAAGCCTTGAGCAAGCCGGCATCGCCTACGTGCACATGAAACCGCTCGGCACGCCGAAAGCCGGTCGCGACGCCGCGCGCAAAGGCGACATCAAAACCATGCACACGATCATCGAGAAGAAGCTCGACGGTCACGAGGCCCAAGCCGCGCTCGCAGAAGCCGCCGCCTTCGCGAAGAAAGGCCGCGCCTGCCTTATGTGCCTGGAACACGATTGGCGCGGCTGCCATCGCGCCAACGTCGCCAAGCGCTTAGAAGCGTTTGGTTGCGAAGCCGTGCATCTGGCGCCTGAACCGCGCGCTTAAGCCTTCTTCGCGAAGAAGGTGTCACGCGCGGCGAGCACGAGCAGCAGCGTCCAGAACACCGCCAGCGGCGCGGTGATGATGCGGCCGTCGTCGCTGACGCCGAGATAGACGACCAGCGCGCCAATCAAGGGCGTGAAGCCAAGCACGCCGATAATCCAACGCCGCGGCGTGCTGAGCAAAGCGATCAAGCTGATCGCGACGGAACTCACGCCAAGGCCCAAATATTTGAGCCAATGCCAAGGCGCGATCGGCAGATAATCCGCGGCAGCCTCCGGCAAGAAGTGCGGCGCGCCCGCGGCGATCCATGCTTCCACCAAGCCAATCTGCGCACGCGTTTCGATGACATCGCCCACCGCGCCGACGATCGCGGCCACAGTCACCACCGCCGCCAACGGCGTACGAATGCCGCCCGCCAGCCACGCCCCGGCGCAGATCACGAACAATGTGTAGGCGGCGATAAAATAGCTGAGGTCGAGTTTGTTGACCGCATTCATCGCCTCAAGCCGCGCCATGCGGTTGTCGGCGAACAAGCTGGTCACCTGCTCCGGTTCAACGGCGCGCTGAAACGCGCTCACGGCGCGTGATAAGTCCAGCCCCACATAAGTTGGGCTGGCCGTCAGGCTGAACGACGCAAACACAGCGAGCGTCGCCAATCCGAAGATCAGCGCCAACGTCGCCCAACCTTTGCTGGGCGCCCCGCTCACGTCGCGCTCTGCTTGGTTTGGAATTGCCCGTACGGCCGGAAACGCCAGATGTAACTTGGCACGATCGCTTCGATGCTTTCGAGCGAGGCGACGCCAAGGTCCGCGATCGTCCCGGCCTGCGGGTCCTGCCCGACAACGTTGTCTTTCTGCAGCATCGTCACTTGATCGCCGGTGAGCGGCGGATCCGCGAACGGATTGAGCGCAGACGCCCAGCCAATGAAAATGCCAAGCGGCTGGGCGATGAAGAACGGGATATCCAGCAGCGCCCGCGGCCGGGCTATTTCCGCTGTCAGGAACTGCATCAATTGCTTGAACGAATACACTTGCGGGCCGCCGAGCTCGAACGTGCGCCCGCGCGCGTCGGCGCGATCAAGCGCCGCGCACACCGCATCAGCCATGTCACCGGCGAAGAGGGGCTGAAACTTCGTCTTGCCGCCGCCGAGCAACGGCAGAGCCGGCGCAAAGCGGGCCATTTCGGCGAAGCGATTGAAGAACGTGTCACCCGACCCGAACAAGATCGACGGACGCAGCACCACCGTTTGAGGAACGTGCGACCGCGCGTTCTGTTCGCCGGCGAACTTGGTGCGGGCGTAACGTGCACCCTTCGGCGCCGCGCCAATTGCTGACACTTGCACGAAGCGTTTGATGCCGCGTTTGGCGGCGGCTTCCGCGATCACGCCAGGCGCTTCAGCATGAAGCGTGTTGAAGTTCTGCTTGCCGTGCTCGGCCAGCACGCCGACCAAATTGACGACGCCGTCCGCATCCTCGAGCGCCGCGTCCACCGAATCCGGGAACCGCACATTTGCCTGCACGATCTGAATCTGGCCGACATCGCCCAGAACGCGAAGATCAGCGCCTAAATGTGGCCGCCGCATCGCCACACGCACGCGCTTGCCGCTCTTGGCCAGCGCCCGCACGACGTGACGGCCAACAAAGCCCGAACCGCCGAACACGACGATCAGATCGCCCATGAATTGCTCCGTCACCCCAGGTTCAGCGTCGTTGCGCGATCATCATGACCAACACGCAATGCGCCAAGTTTGTCAGCGGTATGAAACCTCGACCGCGGCTTGGCAATCACAAAGGCGTGGACGCGACGGCTAGGCGCAGCATCGGCAGGGACCCGCATTTGGGTTTGCCGCGTTGGGTCACCGGAGCGTGAGACTTTTGGAAGGAACACGTAATGAAAAAACTTCTAGCCATGGCGGTTGCAGCGAGCGCGCTCGCTTTTGCGGCCCCAGCCACTGCCCAGGGCTGGCAGTCGATCAACCAACGCCAAGCTCAGCTTGATCAGCGAATCGACGTCGGCGTTCGCAACGGCTCATTGACGCGGAACGAAGCCGTGCGCCTGCGCTCGGAATTTGGCGACCTCGCGCGGCTTGAAGCCCGCTATCGCGCCGGCGACGGTTTGTCCTATGGCGAACGCCAAGATCTGGACCGTCGTTTCGACGCCCTGAGCCAACGCATTCGCTACGAGCGGAATGATCGTGATGATCGCGGCGATTGGCGCAATGATCGCGACGGTCGCGGTTGGATTTCGATCAATGATCGACAGCGCCGCCTTGATGCGCGGATAGACGCTGGCATACGCGACGGCAGCCTCTCGCGCCGCGAAGCCGTTCGTTTGCGCGGTGAATTCCGCACCATCGCCGCGATCGAGCAAGATTACCGCCGCAACGGCCTGTCGTACCGCGAACGTCAAGACCTTGACCGTCGCTTCGACCGCTTGAGCGCCCAGATCGAGGCCCAACGCAACGACTACAACAACCGCCGTCGCGGTTAAACGTCAGCCACAAATCGTGGACAACGGCGCCGCCGACGCGACAGCTCGGCGGCGCCGCCTTATGCTGGCCGCGTTTTGGCGCAACGCACGATGTCCATGTCCGATCCGCACCCGATCCGATTGCGCGAAAGCACCGAACCGCTCGCCGATGGCGCGCGCGTGATCGACGCGGATTTCAAAATCGTCGGCCGCCGCCGCCAAGTCATGCGCCGCGTCATGTTCTGGCTCGGCGCCTTTGCGCTCGCGGCGATCGTCGGCTTTCTGATCCCGCCCGTTTGGGTCGCCGTCGAAAGCGTGACCGCAGCCCTGGCGGGCTAGCCTACGCGCTCAGCCGCGCCATTTCCTCGTCGCTAATGTCTTCGTTCGAATAGACATCTTGCACGTCGTCGAGATCGTCGAGCTGATCGATGAGCTTCAGCAACGTCTCGGCGTTGTCGCCCTCAATCGGAATGGCAATATCTGTGCGCCACACGAACTTCGCCGAAGCTGCATCCCCAAACTGTCGCGCCAACGATTGGCTCGCAGCCGCGAGCGCATTCATCTCGCACGTCAGAACGTGTTGCTCGCCTTCCAGCACGCAATCATCGCAACCCGCCTCGATGGCTGCCTCCATCATCGCATCTTCGCCGGCGGCGGTGAGCGGATAGCGTATCTCGCCCACCTTCCTCCATGCGTTCGACACGGAATTGCTTTCACCGAGATTGCCGCCGTTTTTCGCGAACGCCGCGCGGACCTCGCCGGCCGTGCGGTTCTTGTTGTCGGTGAGGCACTCAACGATCACGCCAATGCCGCCCGGACCAAAGCCCTCGTAGCGAATTTCATCGAGGTTCTCGGCGCCCGCGCCGCCGCCTTTATCGACCGCGCGCTGAATGTTGTCCTTCGGCATATTGACGGCGCGTCCCGCCGCCATCGCCCGGTAGAGCCGCGGATTGGCGTTCGGGTCGGGCCCGCCAAGCTTCACCGCCGCCTGAATTTCACGCGCGATCTTGGTGAACATCTGCGCGCGCTTCTTATCCTGCCCGCCCTTGCGGTGCTGGATGTTCGCGTATTTTGAATGGCCTGCCATGGATTAGTCTGACTTTTTCCTACGTGTACGGTGAGGCGGAGCTTCAAGCAGCCATGCCGTCACGAGTCGTTCGTAGTCAACGTACGGAATGGAATTTTCTTCAAATCCAAGCTTGGAAGCGACCTTGCGTTTGTGTGCTAGGAAATCGCCATAGGCGTCTTGCACCAGCCTGGCGCTGGGGAGCGCTCGCCTAGATACGTTTGCCAGCCAGTCTCTGGCACATCCAATCGCGCGATTGGGCTCGCCGCCGTGCGCGCGTATATCCATGCCAGAAAGGTCGGAAATGAACTTCTGATAGCGGTACCGCTCGACGTCGAGGATCAAACATTTCTTTTGACGCTGAGCCTCATCTCCAAATTTTTTCGCTCCAAGGAATATCCCAAGCTCCAGGGGCATATTGAACCGAGGCAGCTGATTGTGGTCGTCGAGTTCCGTCCTTGACAGGTCATGAATGCCGTATCGGCACTGCGCGATGATGTCGTGCAGCTTCTCTATCCGTGGCTGACTTCCATCTTCGATCTCAAGAGCGGATCGTGGGCGAAACTCGCACGCGAACACCGTGAAGATCAGCGCGTCGAAAATTAGCTTGTAGTCGTCGTCAAAAGGGCAATTGACGAAAACATCGCTAGACGAAGCTTGTGTTTCGTCGCTCACGCCTTCTTCTGAGAAAGCACCGAGCGCGTGACCTCACGCATCTTTTGTGTGCTCACGCTCCCCACCCCCTTGGCGGCTGGCTTCAACACATACTTTCCCGTCACAGCGCTTCTGCCGAGCTTTACAACGGTGTTGGCCGGTTTTTGGTGCTTCGCCATGGATTTATTGTGCCTAAAGTGGTTGTGATGAGCAATAGATGTGGTGTCCTGCGCGCCATTCTAGCCCCGCCCCTTCAGCCCATCGCGTGCGTGACAACGGATCGCCTCAGTCGGTGTGATCACCCAGTCGAGCGACGCGTCGTGTCCACCGGTGGGCACACGCTCCATTTCCTGCTCCGCGTACGCCAAACCCACCGCCACCGCGCCGTGGGCGCGATAGAGCGAGATGATGCGGTCATAGTGCCCACCGCCCTGACCCAAGCGACGCCCCGCGCGATCAAACGCCAAGAGCGGCACGAAGATCAGCATCGGTGAAAGCTCGCGGCCATTCTTCGGCGGCGCCGGCACGCCAAACGCATCCGGCCGCAGCGCTTCGCCGCCGCGCCACGCGAGAAATTTCGCCGGCCCCTCGCGCGCCAGCATGCGCGGCAGTGCAATCTCGCGTCCCGCTTTGGCCAACGCCGCCAACAGCGGCCGCGGATCGATCTCCCCGCCGACCGGCCAATAGCCGGCGACTGGGTTCAGCCGCGCTAGCTCCATCGGAAACATCTCGCACAGCTTCAGCGCTGCATCCGGCGCCTCCACGCTTTGGCGCACGTCGCGCATGTAAAGCCGCGCTTCGGCTTTCTGCGCTTCGAGGTTTGGGTCGGAGATCATCGCGCCGCACACTTTGCTCCCCCGCGCGCGGGGGAGCTGTCAGCGAAGCTGACTGAGGGGGCAAATTCGCACATCGCCCCCTTCGTCTCGCGCTTCGCGCGATCCACTTCCCCCGCAAGCGGGGGAAGAAAACAAAAAGGTTGGGCGGCCCCACATGCGCCGTGAGGAATGCTCATCCCCTCGAACCCTAGCGTACTAGGTGGGCGCCAGGTGCTCCAGACCAGGGTCCGGAGCAGAGCCAGCTCCCGAGAGAGATGATACGGTCCCTGGGATGAAAGCGCCTCTCGCACGCCGCAGAAACCGCCCGCGTTGAAGGTAGGCGCTTCGGCGCTTCGTCTCAAGCGGCGCCCACCGCGCGCGACAGCGCCGTCAGCCGCCCATCGGGCGGCACGCGGATGCGCTCAGGCTGGGGGTCTGGCTGCGTCTCCACGATCATGTCGGTGAGACGCTCGATCTCCTCGTGCGCGAGCGCCAGCGAGGCGCGCGCGACCTGGGTCTCGTCCATCAGCGCCAAAGCCGTCAGGATCAGCCGCCGCAGGCCTTCGGGATCGCCGCTGAACGCCGGCAAGCGCGCTTCCAGGTTGCGCGCCAGATCGGCTAGGCGCTGCGCCTGTTCCGGCGTGCCGGCGATCCGGATCGGCTGTCCCAAAATGGTGAGCGTCGTTTCCGCCATCAGGCCCCCTTCGCCGCCGTATCGAAAGCGGACACTGGCCCCGTCAACGCGGCGACAACCGCGCTTGGTTCCGCGCCCGGCCCGATCTTCTCCAGTGCCGACTCGATCGCATCCAAGGCCAGCGCCAAACGCCGCGCCTGCTCCTCGACATTCGCGCTCAATTTCGCGCCAGAGGGTGTCTCGATCACCATTGCGACGAATTGTTACGCCGAGCTCTGATTCGTTGAAACACAGCTTTACCGATCTGCGCCTAGCGCGGCCGGCCCCAAGGCGCTACGAGAGCGCCAAATTCGGCGTTTTCCCAACAGGAGCAAGTGCATGAGCGTGAAGGTCGCGATCAACGGGTTCGGACGGATCGGGCGCAACGTGTTGCGCGCCATCCACGAAGCTGGCCGCACCGACATCGAAGTGGTCGCGATCAACGATCTCGGCCCCGTCGAGACCAACGCCCACCTGCTCCGCTTCGACAGCGTCCATGGCCGTTTCCCGGGCGAAGTGAAATCCGGCGAGGATTGGATCGACATCGGCCGCGGCAAGATCAAGGTCACCGCCGTCAAGAACCCGGCCGAACTGCCGCACAAGGCCCTGGGCGTCGACATCGCGCTCGAGTGCACCGGCATCTTCACCGCCCGCGATAAGGCCGCACTCCACCTCGAAGGCGGCGCCAGGCGCGTGATCGTCTCGGCCCCGGCGGACGGCGCTGACTACACCGTCGTCTATGGCGTGAACCACCAGGGTCTGACCAAGGATCACGTCGTCATCTCGAACGCGAGTTGCACCACGAACTGTCTCGCGCCAGTGGTGAGCGTGCTGCACAACGCGATCGGCATCGATCACGGCATGATGACGACAATTCACTCCTACACCGGCGACCAGCCGACGCTCGACACGTTGCACAAGGATCTCTATCGCGGCCGCGCTGCGGCGCTGAATATGATCCCCACCAGCACCGGCGCCGCCAAGGCGATCGGGCTGGTGATCCCGGACCTGAAGGGCAAGCTTGACGGCATCTCGATCCGCGTGCCGACGCCGAACGTGTCGGTCGTGGATTTCAAGTTCGTCGCCAAGCGCGCGACCTCGAAGGACGAGATCAACGCCGCTATCAAAGCCGCCGCCGATGGCCCGCTCAAAGGCGTGCTCGGCTACACCAACGCGCCGAACGTCTCGATGGACTTCAACCACGATCCGCACTCGTCGATCTTCCACAACGATCAGACCAAGGTCATGGAAGGCAAGTTCGCCTCGATCCTCTCCTGGTACGACAACGAATGGGGCTTCTCCAACCGCATGGCGGACACGGCGGTTGCGATGGGGAAGTTGATTTAGGCGGTGAAACTCCCGTCCCTCACCGCCTACGCGAAAGCGCAAGCTTTCGGCATGGCGGTGAGCTTCGCGATTGCGCTGCATTACGCCAATCAGATGGGGCTTGGGCTCGCCATCTACGTCATCGGCGCGGCGGCGTGTTGGCTGGCGTTTGAGTTCATCCAAGGCCGGCGCGAACCTTCACATCTCTCAGACGCCAAGACGCTGACGCGCGCGATGGCCATCGGCCTCGCGCTGCCGTGGGGCGGGTTTTTGTTGGCATATCTGTTGAACGCACTACGCCCGTAATTCCCCTCCCCTAGAGGGGAGGGGTTAGGGGTGGGGTGAAGCTCGACGGCGGAGTTTTGCACGCGCCTCACGCTGAAAGCGCGGTGCTTCACCCCGCGCCTGCCCCTCCCCTCAAGGGGAGGGGGTGAACGCAAACCTTCTCACGGGTTGTGCAATGCTGCACGCGCGCCGCCCACGTGCGTCACTCAATCCATGCGCCGCCCCGTTCTCCCCGCGCACAACGCCGCCGCCGAGCTGGGCTTTGCCCTTACCGCCTTCGCCTGCGGCCTTTATGACGCCCCGCTCTGGCTCATAGGGCTGGCGACCTTCGGCATGCTGGCCTATTGGACCTGGAGCCGCCGCGCCGTGCTTGACCGCCTGCGCGGCAGAACTTGGATGGTCCTGTCATTGAACGCCGCCGCAGTGCTCATTGCGATCATGGCGGGCGCTTATTGGCTGGGCCTCAGCATCTAGGGGTTCCTACTTGAGCAAATTTTCGATGTACGCGGCCGCCGCGCCGACGTTCACGCGCATGCTGCGCAATCTCGATCAGATTCTGGAAAAAGCCGAAGCGCACGCCAAGGCCAAGAACATCGATCCATCCGTGTTCCTGAACGCCCGCCTCGCGCCGGACATGCACCCCCTGACGCGCCAAATCCAAATGGCGTGTGACAGCCCCAAAGGCGCGATGGCGCGCCTGGCCGGCAAAACGCCCGAAGCGCACGCCGACACCGAAACCAGCTTCGCGGAATTGCACGCACGCATCGCCCGCGTGATCGATATTGTGAATTCGTTCCAGCCAGCCGATCTCGACGGCAGCGAAACCCGCGAGATCACCATCGCCATTCCGAACATGGAACTGAAGTTTACCGGACAGGACTATCTGCTCACGTGGGTGTTCCCGAACTTCTACTTCCACGTCACCACCGCTTACGCGATCCTGCGCCACAACGGCGTTGAGCTCGGCAAGCGCGACTTCCTGATGGGATGAGCGCGCGGCGGCCAAACCTGGGCGCGGCGGGCGCCGATCTTGCGTTCGCCGCGATCTCCTTCGCGGCAGGGCTCGCGGGCGCGGCGCTGTGGACGGCCGCGCTCGTCGCGATTGCGGCGGCAGCCGTTTGGTATTGGCTGCGCCGAGATGCGCTCGCGCGCATGGACAACAGCACGCGCGCGACATCAACCGCCGTCGCGCTGGCGGTACTTTTCATCGTATTAGGCGGCGCCTATTGGGTTGGCCTCGCATTAAGAGGAAACGGATGAGCTTTCGTCGCATCGAGGACGCCCCAGTCAATCAACGCGCGCTCGTACGCGTGGATTTCAACGTGCCGATGGCGGACGGAAAGGTCACAGACGACACCCGCCTCCGCGCCGCCTTGCCCACCATCAAAGCGCTGCAAAAGCGCGGCGCAAAAGTGATTTTGCTGGCGCATTTCGATCGGCCGAAGGGCAAGCGCGTGCCGGAAATGTCGCTGCGCCCCGTCGTTGCGCCGCTGGCGAAATTGCTCAATGCACCCGTTGCGTTCGCGGATGATTGCATCGGCGATGAAGCCGCGAAAGCGATCGAATCAACGCCATTCCTGGGCGTCGTGCTCCTGGAAAACACCCGTTATCACGCCGGTGAAGAAAAGAACGATGCCGCCCTCGTCGCTGAATTGGCGAAGCTCGGCGACATCTACGTCAACGACGCTTTCTCCGCCGCGCATCGCGCACACGCCAGCACCGAAGGCCTCGCCCGTGCGCTGCCCGCCTACGCTGGCAAGCAAATGGAGCGTGAACTCAACGCGCTCGACGCAGCGCTCGGCAAACCGAAGCGCCCGGTGCTCGGCATTGTCGGCGGCGCGAAAGTGTCAACCAAGCTCGACCTCTTGCAGAACCTAATCGCCAAGCTCGATAAGCTCGCCATCGGCGGCGGCATGGCCAACACCTTCCTCTACGCGCAAGGCCACGATATTGGCGGCTCGCTCGCCGAGAAGGATATGGCCGACACCGCCCGCGCCATCATGGAAGCCGCCAAAGGCAAGTGCGAATTGCTGCTGCCGGTCGATGTTGTAGTCGCCACCGAGGTGAAGCCCGGCGCGGCGTCGCGCGTCACGGGCCTCGGCGCGCTCAGCGCGGATGACAAAATTCTCGACGCCGGCCCCGAGACGGTGAAGCGCCTGATCGCGGCGATGGACCAAAGTGAGACTTTGATCTGGAACGGCCCGCTGGGCGTGTTCGAGGTTCCGCCGTTCGACAAGGCCACAGTCGACGCCGCCAAGCACGCGGCCGTGCTGGCCAAGGCCGGCAAGCTGATCGCCGTCGCCGGCGGCGGCGACACGGTCGCGGCCCTCAACCACGCGGCCGTCACCGGCGATTTCACGTTCATTTCCACAGCCGGCGGCGCCTTCCTGGAATGGATGGAAGGCAAGCCGCTGCCGGGAGTTGAAGCGCTGAAGGTCTGAGCGGGACGGATTGCGGAATAAGTCGCACTTTCGGCGGTCAAAACCGCTTCCCGCTGGCGCCGCTCTTGCGCTTAAATGGCCGAAACGAACATCTGGGAATCGGGAATCATGGCGCGCATCACGCTTCGACAGCTTTTGGACCACGCGGCTGAGCACAATTACGGCCTGCCGGCGTTCAACATTAATAACATGGAGCAGGGTCTCGCCATCCTTGAGGCCGCCGATCAGCTCGATGCGCCGGTGATCATCCAAGCCAGCCGCGGCGCCCGCAATTACGCCAACGACATCATGTTGAAGCACATGATCGATGCGCTGGCGGAAATGTATCCGCACATCCCGATCTGTATGCACCAGGATCACGGCAATGGCCCGGCCACCTGCGCCACCGCCATCCAATACGGCTTCACGTCGGTGATGATGGATGGCTCGCTGATGGAAGATGCGAAGACGCCGGCGAGTTACGAATACAACGTCGATGTCACCCGCCGCACCGTCGATATGGCGCATTGGGTCGGCGCTTCGGTCGAAGGCGAGCTCGGCGTGCTGGGTTCCCTCGAAACCGGCATGGGCGAAGCGGAGGACGGCCACGGCGCCGAAGGCGTGCTCGATCACAGCCAGCTCCTCACCGATCCCGACCAAGCCGTCGATTTCGTCGCGCGTACGCAAGTCGATGCGCTCGCCATCGCCATGGGCACCAGCCACGGCGCCTACAAATTCTCGCGCAAGCCCGATGGCGACGTGCTCGCCATGCACGTGATCGAGGAGATCCATCGCCGCCTGCCGAACACGCACTTGGTGATGCACGGCTCCTCGTCGGTGCCGGAAGATCTGCAGGAGATCATCAACAAGTATGGCGGTGAGATGCCGCAAACGTGGGGCGTGCCGGTGTCTGAAATTCAGCGCGGCATCAAGCACGGCGTCCGCAAGATCAATATCGACACCGATAATCGCATGGCGATCACCGGCGCGATCCGAAAAGCCTTCGCCGAGCACCCGAAGGAATTCGACCCGCGCTTCTATTTGAAGCCGGCCAAGGAAGCGATGCGCAAAATCTGCGCTCAGCGTTTCCAGGAATTCGGCGCCGACGGCCACGCCAGCAAGATCAAGCCGCTGCCGCTTTCAGCCATGGCCAAGCGCTACGCCAAGGGCGAGCTCACCCCGCAGATCGACGCGACGCGCCACGCGGCGGAGTAGATCGCTACCAGGACCCGTATCGCTCGCCGACTTCGGCGCGCAATGCTCTGAGTTGGCCTTCTAATTCCGGTATGAGGTTTTCGGCCTCGTGAAGCGCCTCCTCCACGCGCGCGCGTTCGGTGCGAAACTCAAGCTGCTGTCTTTGCCAATTGATAGCGTTCGGACGGTTCGGGCAGAAGTTGCCGCCACACGGAACCATCTGGCCGAGCGCTCCATCCGCCTCACGCGCCGCGTCATTGATTTCGCGCCGACGTATGAAAAGCGCGTCCTTGCGTACGGTGGCCTCCTGTAGCCGAGTCTCGACTTGCGCAACTCTGACGCCCTGCTGAAGGGCTGCGCCAAACGCGTCAGCTTGGTCTTCATGACAAAGCCCGGAATAGGTCTGCCCCGCGCGCGCCATGGCGAACCCATGCTCTGGGGTGCAGAAGGCACGCAGGCCATCGATGAACCCGCCCTCATACGCGTAAGCGTCAACGCGATCGCCGCACTGGCTGACGTGCTCGGCAACCCGGCTCGATCCGTCTTCGGTCGAACCCCGCTCGGCGCCGTCGGCAAAGCCAATGGCGCGCCAATTGGCGCCGTCGCAGTCTTGCGCGCTGGCCGCCGTCCCGCCGCCGATCCACGCCATCAGCAACGCCGAGATCGCCAAAACAAGTGCGCGCATGAAGCCTCCCGACGCCGACGCCAAGCCAGACGAGACTAATCAAGAGCGGCCTACAGCTCCAACCGACCCCGGCGAAATTGGTCGATATTTCCCACCGTTCACACGCAAGTGATCTGGCCCAAACTACCAGCTCGCCCCCCAACGGCTGCCCATCTCAAACCGCAGCTGGTCTACATAACGCATAAGGCGCGGCACGTTGGACTGCGCCACCGAGATGTCGTCGTTGACGTCCCGCCGCTCGCGGCGCAGGCGCTCTATCTCGGCGCGATGTTCGGCGCGCTGGGTATCGGTTGTCGCTTCGGCCAAGCTGCGCTCGCGCGAACCGATATTGTCGTCTATCTCGCGACGGCGCGATTCCAGGCTCGATACCCGGCTGCGCGCTTCGCTTAATTCCTGCTCCGCGCCGTGAACACGCTGGCCATCGGAGAACGCGGCGTAGAAGCCGCCCTGCAATTCAGCTGGGCATGAGCCGTTAAACGAACCGCCGCGCCGCGCAAAGTCAAACGCGCGTCCGGGTTGGCAGAATTCATAGAGCCCACGGGCCAAGCCTAGATTGTAATCGTCTGCGTTGGCCATGAACCCTTTCTCGGCGCAGCTCTCTGCGCGCTCCGAAAACCGGTCACGCCCATTTTGCGCCGCGTCGTTGAAGCCGAGCGCGCCCCAATCGGCGGCTGCGCATTCGTCCGCGCTCATGGTTTCGCACGACGCCAAGAGCGCCGCACAACCAGCGATCGCGACCGCCGCCAACAAGCCCCGAAGCTTCATCCGCTCTCCCCCACGTCCAAGCACGTCCAACTATACCCCTCGACGCGCCGCGGTCGAGATAACCTGTAAACCAAAAAGAAACCGCATTGCTTAGCCGTGATTTAAACGCATTCGACTATGGGTCGGCCCTTCGGAGCCGCGCCACCGTGCACTTGCTTGATCTTCTGTTTAGCTTTCACGGGCGCATCAACCGCGCCCAATACTGGCTTGGCTCCACCCTGGCCGGCATCGGCGGGATGGTGCTGTTCCAGTGCGCCAGCGGTCTTGCGGCGCGCGGGGCCGGGACCGCCGACATGCTCGGCTCCGCCGCCGCGTTTTCGCTGTTGATCGTCGCCTCCGTCATCGTCTCCACCTGGTGGACGTTGGCCTTGCAGGTGAAACGCTTCCACGATCGCGGACAAAGCGGATGGTTCGCCACCGCGCCGGTCCTGCCGCTGCTCGGCATCGCCTCAGTGCTCTTCGGCGCCATCGGCGATGTCTCACCCACCGCGGCGCTTAACGCTGCGCTGACGGCCGCCCCCGAGGCGACGCCGTACTTCATCGCGCTGGTGGCGATCTATTTTGGCTTCTTCATCAACCTGGGCTGCATCGACGGCGTCCGCGGACCGAACAGGTATGGCGCCGCACCGGGTGCGCCGCCGCTCCCGGACACGCCGGCGGGCCGGCGCGCGGCGAAAGCCAACGCCTTCACAATGCATGCGGCGATGAACGCGGTTGAGCAGGCCGTCGCCGAACAACTCTACCCAGACCCCGAACCCTCCCGCCCGGCGCAGGCGGCGTTCGGCCGACGGGTGCGCTAGTTTTGCAGCGGCGCCGGCGCGCGCTATGCAACCGACATGGTCGATAGCTGCCGCCTCTACCTCATCACGCCGCCGGCGTTTGATCTCGAGGCCTTCGCGCCAGCGCTCACGGATGCCTTGAGCGGCGGCGATGTCGCGGCGGTGCAGCTTCGGCTGAAGAATTTGGCCGACGCCGACGTGCTGCGCGTCGGCGCCGCTCTAAAGACCATCGTTCAAAACGCGGGCGCCGCCTTCATCCTAAATGATCGCCCCGATCTCGCGGCAAAGCTTGACGCCGACGGCGTCCACATCGGCCAAGGCGACGGGAGCTATGCCGAAGCAAGGCGCATGCTTGGCGCCGACCGGATCGTCGGCGTCACCGCGCACAATTCGCGGCATCTGGCGATGGAAGCCGCCGAAGCCGGCGCGGACTATGTCGCTTTCGGCGCATTCTACCCGACGGGCACCAAGCAACCCGACCATTGGGCTGAGCCAGACATCCTCTCCATCTGGCATGAGACGGCCACCACGCCGTGCGTCGCCATCGGCGGCATCACAATCGACAATGCCGCGCCGCTCGTGCGCGCCGGCGCGGATTTCCTCGCCGTTTCCGCCGGAGTTTGGGCGCACCCCGAAGGCCCACGCGCCGCCGTCGCCGCCTTCAACGCGCTGATCGGGCACGTTCAAACAACGTCTTAAACGTCTTGTGGCCAAGGATAGACACGCGCCCACGCCCGTTGGCGTTTCAGCACTTTCAGCTGCAACGCCATATCTTCTTCGGCGACGCCTTCGAGGAACACATGCTTTTGCCAGTAGCCACGCCCCGGCATGCCCTGCTCGTTACCGATGAGCGCGCCCAAGGGCGGTTCGCGGCGTTGACGGTTCTGCTCGGCGATCGAATCGAGCGCGCCCCAGAGTGATATCTGCGAGAACTCGCCAATCTCGAGGCCTGAGCGATCGGCCTCGGCGCGGATCGCGCGTTCCGCCTCCGTATACGTCATCGGAATCGCACCTGCGCGGGCGCGGTCCACCAAGAGCGCACGCAGCATCGCGACCAGCTCATCGTGCTGCCCGCCTGCGCGAAGATGCGCGTTGCGCACCAAATTGCTGACGCCGGTAAGCTTTTCGATCCGCGCCAGCAACGCCTTAAGTGCAGGGTGCGTAAGGTCGCCGCCTTCCCAGTCGATGAGGTCGCCGATTTGTTGTGCATTGAATGGCGCCGGCGGCGTGCACGGCTCAAGCTTCACCTGCGCTAGAACTTCGCGATCAATCCCCGCTTGCGCTTCGCGCAACACCCAGTCCGAAAGCAAGGCATCCGGCGTCCAGCACACCACGATCGCACTCGCTTGATCGAGCTCGTGCAGGATGCGCTGCGCCCACGCCTCACCTAGATGGATGCTCGCATCGAACCAAACCGAGAGGTTCAGATCGCGCAGCACGCCGGAGAGGCGCTCAACCTGCTCAAGGCTTTCGCGCTTGTAGGAAATGAAAACGTCGGCCACGGCCCGTAGTTACTTCGCGCGTGATTGGCGGGCCACCCAAAGATAGCTCGTCAGCAGCAGCAGCGCGAACATGGCCGCGCCCACGTACGGCGCAATGCCGGCGAACCCTTCCCCTGCTATCGCGATCGGGGCGGCATTGTTGGTGCCGACGATCAAGCCGGCATTCAAGATGCCGAGCAGGCTTTCGCCAACGATGAACCCGCACGCCAACAACACGCCGAAGCGTTTTGCCATTTCGCCGTTCTCACGCTTCTCGACAGCGCGGTTGTAGAACCAGCCAATCGCCGCGCCCATCACCACGGGAGTCGTAACGTCCGTCGGCAGGTACATGCCGATGCCGATCGCCAACGGCGGAATGCGCAGGAGCTTCAGGAAGCCCAAGATTTCGTCTATGAAAATCACGACAACGCCGATTCCGGCGCCCATCAGGATCAAGTTCCAATCGAGATCGGCATTGAGAACGCCGCGCGCCAGCGACGAAATCAAGGTCGCCTGCGGCGCGGCCAGCGGCTCGGCGACGATGGCGGAACGGTTGGGATCGCCGGGGAAACCATAAGCGGCGTTCAGGAGATCGAGGACCGGGCCGATCACCAGCGAGCCGGCGATCACGCCAACGATCAAGGCCACCTGCTGGCGCCAAGGCGAAGCGCCGACAAGCTGGCCGGTTTTCAAATCCTGCAAATTGTCGTTGGAGATCGTCGCGATCGAAAACACGATCGCCACCGCGAACAATGCGAACGCGACGAGCGCCTCGGTGGCGCCCGCATCCAGCAGCGGCTGCACGAACATCGCCAGCAGCACCGAGCCCGATACGATGGCCAGAATGCCGATGCCGGACACGGGCGAGTTCGATGCACCGATGAGGCCGGCCATATACCCGGCGACCGTTGCGATAAACGCGCCAACGACGACGGTGAACACCACGCCGCCCGCGATCAGCGGGAAGCCGAGCGATGCGAGCGGCGTGCCTTGAATGAAGAGGTACAAAAGCGCCGCAATGGCGACGAGGCAGATCAGGCTCAGCAAGCCGATCATGCCCATCGGAATGTCGCGATCGTCATGCGCGCCCGTCTTCGCGCCTTTGCCGGCGGCCATTGTGTCGGAGACGCCCTTCATCAAAGGGCCGACGAGCTTCAGCAAACTCCAGATTGCAGCGACGCCGATCGCGCCTGCGCCGACGAAGCGCACTTGCCCGCGGAACACTGTTTCGGCGACTTCCCTGATCTCGCCCTCGACGCCGGCGGTCAGCATCGGCATCAGGCCGGCCCACGAGATCAGCAGACCGATCAGCATGGCGATTCCGACGGAGATGCCAACCAAATGCCCAGCGCCCGCAAGCGCCAACGACAAGCCAAGCGTGATCCCGCTCACGCCTTGTCCGACGCGGAAGAATTGCGCGAGCGCGCCGGCGGCGAAGCCCATGAAGCCTACGATCTGTGCGCCAGCCGCGATCAGCGCGCCCCACAGCACAATCAACGGCCCGCGATTGCGCTCCAACGCATTGGCGGGCGCTTCGTCCCCCGAGGCGCCGACTTTCAGCACTTCGGCGGCGGCGACACCTTCTGGAAACGGCAGCGGCGAGTTCACCACCAACGTGCGCCGCAGCGGAATGGAGAACAGCACGCCAAGCGTGCCGCCGAGTGCGCAGATCAGAAACGTGATCCAGAACGGAAAGCCCTGCCACCAGCCGATCATCACCAGGCCGGGCAACACGAAAATGATCGCCGAAAGCGTGCCGCCCGCGCTCGCGACCGTTTGCACGATGTTGTTTTCGCGGATTGAGCCGGTGTTGAAGAGCCGAAAAATGCCCATCGATATCACCGCCGCCGGAATCGACGACGCAATCGTGAGCCCCACACGCAAGCCCAGATAAACATTCGCCGCCGTGAACACGATGGCGATCACCGCGCCAAGGATCAGGCCGCGGATGGTGAGTTCAGATTGTTTCATCGCCGTGCTCGCTCAATGGGCCATGACATTGATGGTGAAGGTCTCGACTACGGCGCCGTCGCGCCCCTTCTTCTCAAGCACCAGCGGCCCGCCGCCAGCAGCGCTCACGTCAAACACGAACACCTGCCAGCGCGGCGCGCCAAGCAACGGGCGTCCGCCAGCGTTCTGCGACGTCGGCCCGCTTAATTGCGTCGGCTCGCCCAAATTGTCCGGCTTCTGCGCAACCGACCACGACGTCCCCGTAGACGCCGTCGCTTGCAATTCAAGCGCGATGGCCGACCCTACCGGCGCGTGGACCATTTCACCGTCTTGGCTGGCCGCGACCCGGATCGCGCCTTCAGGCGAAGGCGCAGCCAGCGGCGTCGTTTGCGCCATGGCCATCGGGCCCGCACAGATCAGCGCCAGAGCCACAAACCAAGCCCGCATGGTCGACCTCCCGAAATGTCCCGCGAAACCTAGGCGCCAAGCCGCGCCGCCGCGCAAGCTGGAACCGACCGCCGCCGCGCGGCCTTGGCTACCACACAAGGGCTAGCGAAACGCCCCGAACCTGCCTACCTCTGGCCCCGACAGCCTGGAGCCCCAAATGATCGGCCGCATCACCCGCCTCGACGACGAAGACGACAAAAAGCCAAACGAGCCGCAAAACGCACCGGCTGTGATCGAGAAGGCCCTGTTTGACGCCCGCGTGGTGATGCTCACCGGCGAAGTGAACGATCAACAGGCCCGCCGCGTGACGGAGCGCCTGTTCGCGCTCGATGCTCAGAACGCCGATCCCATCACCTTCGTGATCTCCTCGCCCGGCGGTCACGTCGAAAGCGGCGACATGATCCACGACGCCGTGAAGTTCATCAATTCGCCGGTGCGTATGCTCGGCACTGGCTGGGTCGCCAGCGCCGGCGCGCTGATCTACGCCGCCGCCAAGCGCGAGAATCGCTATTGCTTGCCGAACACGCGCTTCCTGCTGCACGAACCGCGCGGCGGCGTCGGCGGCATGGCGTCGGACGTTGAGATCCAAGCCCGCGAAATCCTGCGCATGCGCGAGCGCCTCAACCGCATCTTCGCCGAAGCCACGGGCCAGCCGATCGACAAGATCAAGAAGGACGTTGACCGCGACTATTGGATGATGGCGGACGAAGCAAAAGCCTACGGCCTCGTTGGCAATATCGTGAAGAGCAAGAACGACATTCGCTGAGTTCGCTCAACGCTGAAAAACAAAACGCGCGGGCTCGGGCTCGCGCGTTTTCGTTTGCGCGAAGCAGAGCCGCATAAGCTGAAGCAGCACACCAACGCGATTACATGCGCGTTAGCTTTCTATTCTGTCATTTGCGTCGGCCAAATGAACTAGAGCGCATTTCGTTCCTTGCGAGCTGCAGTTCGCCGCGCACGCGACACTTTTTCGGCGCCACCGATATCCACATGGTGCGTCGTGTCCACGGTCTGGCCGGGGCGCGCTTCAACATCAACAGCGACGTGCAACGCGCGCCGCTTTCAATGTGAGAACCTCAGCCATGGCTGCACGCCGGATCGAGCGAGCTCGACCCTCCGCGCATAATGTGCGCGCGCCCTTCATCCTTATTCGCAAACCCAAAAAACCCTGCGCGAAAACACGCCGCGTCCACGCCATGACAGCCGCCGGCTGGAGTACGGTGCTGGTCGCCGCCGCCGCGCTGCAATTCGCGGTACTGCCCGATACCGACGCGCGCACCAATCTCGCGTCGCTCGACCAACTCGAGTTCAACGCGCCGGCGTTGATGGAAGAAATGCCGGCGCCCGATCCCGCTGAAGTGCGTTTGCTCGCAGCCACGATGTGGGCCGAGGCGCGCTCTGAAGGCGAAGACGGCATGCGCGCCGTGGGGCACGTGATGGTCAATCGCGTTGGCGATCGCTTCGGCGAAGACCTGCGCACGGTGATCCTGGCGCCGAAGCAATTCTCGGCGTGGAACCGCGGCGATCCCAACCGTCCGCTGGCGATGAACCCTGATCGCTACGCTACTGGCGGTGAAAGCCTTGAAACCTGGCAAGCCGCACAGCGTATCGCGCTCGAGGTGCTGACGAAGACCTCCGTCGATCCAACGGAAGGCGCGCTGTTCTATCACACCCGCGCGATCCGTCCGTCCTGGTCGCGCCATGGACAAGGCCGGCAAGTGATCGGCGCACACGTCTTCTATCGCGACGTGCCTGATTTGCGTCCGCGCCAAGCGCCGGCGCGTATCACCGACATCTCCACCGGCGGCTTCACGCACGCCAGCGCAACAGAGTCCGCCGTCACGCCAAGCGGCGCCCGCGCCGGCCGCGTCAATGGCGTGATTCAAAGCGCATCGCGTGACGTCGTCGATGACGTGAACGCGCGCCTGGCGCAGCGTGCGCTGGAGTTGGAAGCGCAAGCGACAACACCCGCGCCCACGCTAACGATCGACGCCCAAACAGTGGACGTGAGCGCGCCGCCAGCTGCGGCGCCTGTCATGAACAGCGGGCCGGTAACGGCGTTCTAGCGCTCCACCTCCTCCTCGATGGAGGAGGTGGCCGCGAAGCGGCCGGAGGAGGTGCGCGCGCTGGCGACGAAGGATGAGCCCTGCAGGGCGTGTCCTTTAACACCGAGCGCATCACCCTCCCCGCGCTTCGCGCGGCCCTCCCATCGAGGGAGGGCTCGGCGCTCAACTCGGCAGCACGCCAAAACAAAAACGGCGCCGATCACTCGGCGCCGTTTTCGTATTCGGTCGAACGCGAGGCTTAGTGGCTCTCGTTGCGCCACACGTGCTTGTACGAAAGGTACAAGAGCCCCGCCAGGATCGCGAGGAAGATCAGCGCCATGAGGCCGGTCTTCTTGCGGGTTTCCATGTGCGGATCGGCGGCCCATTGCAGGAACGTGGTCACGTCACGCGCCTGCTGCTCCACCGTCGCGGCAGTGCCGTCGTCGAACGTCACCGCACCATCGTTCAGCGGCGGCGGCATGGAGATCAGCTGGCCTGGGAAGTAGCGGTTCACATATTGCGTGCCGCGCGCTTCGCCGGTGTAGCCCGTGAGCAGCGCATAGATGTAGTCGGCGCCGCCATGCCGGGCCGACGTAATGACCGAAAGATCAGGTGGGTAAGCGCCGCCATTAGCCGCCCGCGCGGCAGGCTCGTTCGCAAACGGACGGCGGAAATGATCGGAGATGCGGCCCGGACGATCGATCTGCGACCCATCGTTCGGATCGGTATCGCCGATCTGCACGGCGCTTGCGATCGAACGCACATACGGATTGTCCGTCACAGGGACGAAGCGGCCGCCATGCGCGGGCTTGCCGAGATGCATCTCTTCTTCGCCGGTCTCATGGTTGCGCACCATGTAGAGCGCGAACGGCCCACCCTGCTCGCCGAGATGGCGATAGGACATGTAGTCCATCGAGTGGCACGCCGCGCAGACCTGCTGGTAAACCGCAAAGCCACGCTGCACCGCGCCCATGTCGTAAACGCCGACTGGGCTGTCGAAGCTGAACTTCTCGTCGTGAGGATGTTCGGCTTCGCCGGCGGCGAAAGCCACGCCCGCGGCGAGAGCCATTGTCGCGGCGGCGGCGATGATCAACTTGCGCATCATCTTACGCCCCCTGCTTGGCTTCGCCGGAGATCGGCTTGGCGATCGTGTCCGGCACGCGGCCAGGTGTTTCGCGCAAACCCAGCACCGGCAGGATCACGAGGAAGAAGAGGAAGTAGTAGAGCGTCAGGATTTGCGAGAGCCGCGTCACGGTGAACGTGAACGGCGTGTTGCGCTCAACGCGGAAGAACGGCGCCGCTTGGCCAATCTCGCCCTTCGCTTCGGTGATGTGGGCCTCGAGCTCCTCGCCGCTCGGCGCGGTCAGCGTGCGCGTTTGTGGCGAACCGCCAGCAACGCTAACGACAGAAGCCTCCGTGCCGCTCAAGCGCTCCACGAACACCATCGAAGCGCCCTGCTCAGCCAACTCCGCGCGGCGCGCGGCTTCAGCCTCGGCGAACAATTCTGGGCTCGCGGCAGTCAGCGTGCTTTGGCTCACCGTGCCGCCCTCGACCCAGTTCATGGTCGCGCTATAGGTTGCCGGCACAATTAGCTTGTTTGGGTTTTGCCCGCCGCACCAACCGAGGATCAGGCACACCACCACGAAGATCAGGAAGAACTGACGCGCGATCGGGCGATAGCGCATCGACCGCACCTTCGAGGTGTCGAGCCACGGCAGCACGAACAGAATGCCGATCGAGGCGAACATCGCCAGCACGCCGCCGAGCTTCGAATCGATCGGGCCGATGTTGAAATCGACCGCGCGCAAAATTGCGTAGAACGGCAACAGATACCATTCCGGCACAATCTCCGGCGGCGTCTGCAGGGCGTTGGCCGGGATGTAATTGTCGGCGTGGCCAAGCGCGTCCGGCATAAAGAACACGAACGTCGCGAACAGGATCAGGAACAGCGACGTCGCGAACAGATCCTTCATCGTCGCATGCGGCGTGAACGGCACCGTGTCGCCCTGGGATTTCGGATCGACGCCCGTCGGATTGTTCTGCCCAGCCTCGTGCAGCGCCCAAACGTGCAGCGCGACAACGCCGGCGATCACGAATGGCAGCAAATAGTGCAGCGAGAAGAAGCGATTGAGCGTCGGCTGGTCGATGGCGAAGCCGCCCATCAGCCAATGCTTGATGCTTTCGCCAACGATCGGCAGCGCGCCGATCAAATTGGTGATCACAGTCGCGGCCCAGAAGCTCATCTGGCCCCACGGCAGCGTGTAGCCAAGAAAGCCCGTGGCCACCATCAGCAGATAGATCACGCAGCCCAGAATCCAGAGCAGCTCACGCGGCGCCTTGTAGGAGCCGTAGTAGAGCCCGCGGAACATGTGGATGTAGACGGCGAGGAAGAACATGGACGCGCCCACCGCGTGGATCGGCTGGATCAGCCACCCAAACGGAACGTCGCGCTTGAAGCGCTGCACGCTCTCCATCGCCAGATCGACGTGCGGCACATAATGCATCGCTAGCACGATGCCGGTGACGATCTGCACGACCAGACAGAGCGACAGCATCGCCCCAAACGTCCACCAATAGTTCAAATTGCGCGGCGTTGGGTACGCGACGAAGCTATCGTGCGCGAGCCGCAGGATCGGCAGGCGCTTGTCGAGCCAGCGCGTGAAGCCCGAAGCCGGGGTGTACGTGCCGTGGCTGGGAATGTGTCCGCTCATGGTCCGCCCCTCAGCCGATCCGGATCGTGGTGTCGTTCATGTAAACGAACGGCGCGACCAACAGATTGATCGGCGCCGGTCCGCGGCGAATGCGGCCGGAGGTGTCGAAGTCCGAACCGTGGCAGGGGCAGAACCAGCCGCCGAAGGCGCCGCGATAACCCGGATCGAACGACGGCAGCGGCACGCAACCCAAGTGCGTGCAATTGGCTTGCAGGATCAGCCATTCCGGCTTGCCCGCCGCGCCATCGGATTGCTTGATCCGATCTTCGTCCTTCTGCGGATCCTTCAAAGTCGCGTAGTCGTCGCGCAGGGCGGCGGCAATCTCGGTCTGCGTGCGGTGCCGCACAAACACCGGCCGGCCTTGCCACATCACTTTGATCTGCTGGCCAACCTCGACCGCGCTCAAATCCACTTCCGTGGTGGAGAGCGCCAAGGTGTCGGCGGCTGGGTTCATCTGACCGATGAAGGGCCAGGCCGTGGCGCCCGCACCCACCGCGGCGGCTGAGCCCGCGGCAATGAAAATGAAGTCGCGGCGGCCCTGGTCTGCGGGCGTGTCATGCCCTGCGCCAGCTGGCTTTGGTTCGGCCACGTCGTTCTCCCGAAATTGGCCTCTGAGGCGAGGCCCTTTGGTTCGCGGTCAAAGCTAGGCTAGTCCGGTCTCCCGGGCGCGATGGCGCAAAGCCGCACGCACCCTGGAATCGATTCCCCGATTTCACCCCGATTCTCCGGCGGTGGAGGCCATAACGTGCGGCTCGCTCTCTATCAACCGGACATCCCGCAAAATCTCGGCGCGGCCATTCGCCTCGCCGCCTGTTTCGGCGCCGAACTCGATGTGATCGAGCCCTGCGGCTTCCTCCTCACCGACAAAAGCCTAAAGCGCGCGGCGCTCGACTACGGCGAGCACGCCAAGATCACCCGCCACGCCTCGTTCGCCACGTTCCTCACAGCCCTGGAGGGCGCGCGTTTGGTGTTGGTCGAAACCGATGGCCGCGAAGCGCACCACCGTTTCGCCTTCGCCCCTGCCGACGTGCTGATCCTTGGCCGCGAGAGCGCCGGCTCCTCGCCCGAGCTTTACAAGGCGGCTGCGGCAAGCGTCCGCATCCCCATGGCGGCGGGATTGCGCTCCCTCAATGTGGTGATGGCGGGGGCCGTGGTTCTTGCCGAGGCGATGCGCCAAACCAGCGGCTGGGAGCGATTGGAAGCATGACCGACGACCGCAAAGCGCGCGCGAAAGCCTGGTTTGAGACCCTGCGCGACCAGATCTGCACCGCCTTCGAACAGCTCGAGGACGAGGCCCCCGCCAGCCTCTATCCCGGCCAGCCCGGCCGCTTCGTCAAAACCCCCTGGCGGCGGGGCGACGGCCAAGCCGATCTCGGCGGCGGCGTCGCCGGCATGATGCGCGGGCGCTTCTTCGAGAAAGTCGGCGTCCATGTCTCCACCGTCCACGGCGAATTCAGCTCCGAGTTCGCCAAGAACGTGAAGGGCGCCGCCGACGATCCGCGCTTCTGGGCCAGCGGCATTTCCTTGATCGCGCACCTACGCAATCCGCACTGCCCCGCCGCGCACATGAACACGCGCCACATCACGACCACCGAGTGGTGGTTCGGCGGCGGCGGCGACTTGAACCCGACGCAAAGCTATCAGCGTAGCGAAACGCACGAAGACGCCATCGCCTTCCACACGCCCTATCGCACCGCCTGCGAGAAGCACGAAGCCGGCCTCTATGCACGCTACAAAAAATGGGCCGACGAATATTTTTGGCTACCGCATCGCGGCGAACCGCGCGGAATCGGCGGCATCTTTTACGACCACCACAATGGCGGAGATTGGGAGCGCGACTTCGCCTTCACCCAAGACGTCGGCCGCGCGTTCCTGGCGGCCTACCTGCCGCTCATGCGCAAACACATGGGCCAGCCTTGGGGCGAAGCCGACCGCGAAGAACAACTCGTGCAGCGCGGCCGCTACGTGGAATTCAACCTCCTCTACGACCGCGGCACCACGTTCGGCCTGAAGACCGGCGGCAATGTCGAGAGCATACTTTCAAGTATGCCGCCGGTCGCGAAATGGCCTTGAGACCGCTTCTGGCCCGAAGCGGACATGCGCTTCCAACAACTAAGTCCGTCATCCCGGACACGCGGAGCGTGATCCGGGACCCAGTGGCAAACGACGAACCCTTCGATCCCCTGGGTCCCGGCTCTCCCTTCGGTCGGCCGGGATGACGGTGTTCCTCGATGACGTCCGTCTTCGGCGAAAAGCGGACCCTCGTCATTCCGGGATCGCGGAGCGATGCCCGGAATCCAGGGGCAAACGACCTTGGCCCTGGATTCCAGACCGCGCTCCGCGCGTCTGGAATGACTGAACGGTGAGCAATCAAACCGCCCGCACATTCTCCCGCAGCCACGCCGCGAACTCGGAATCATCGATCTCATCCGCCGCGAGCGACAGGCACTGCACAACGACTTCCGCCTCGTCCGCGACAATCTCCACGCCATTCACGTAGAGAAACGCATATGCCGCCAAAAACCCGGTGCGCTTGTTGCCATCGACAAACGGGGGGTTGCGCATGATGCCCGCCGCATAGAGCGCGCCCAGAGCGACGAGATCGCTCTGGCCATAACTCCATGCGTTGCGCGGACGCGCCAGCGCCGAGTCCAACAAACCGAGATCAGGCACGCCCGCGCCACCGCCATGTTCGGCGATCTGCTCCTCGTGCATGACCAACACAGACTCGACGCCAAGCCATTTCGGCTCGATGCTCATTTCGCCAGCTCACGCAGCGCGTTGCGATAACGCTTCATCGCCCGCCGCGCCGCCTCGATCTGATCCTGAAATTCGCCGTCGCTGCGTTTGAGCGCCACGCCGTCCGGCGTCTCACTCACGCTCAGCTCATCGCCTTCGCCAACCTTGAGCTTCGCGAGCACGTCCTTCGGCAGCACGATGCCCAGCGAATTGCCAATCCGGCGCACCTTCAAGGTGCGCCCGGCCGGCTTCGCTGCCGGCGCATCAGCCTGAAAAGCGGCGCCGCCAGCTTCGGAAACGCCCGGTTTCTTGATTTCATCGGTCATGCCGGCACCTTATGTTATAACGCGCGTTATAACAAGCCTTCTTCGTCATTCCGGCCGATCGGAGGGAGAGCCGGGATGACGAGCCCCTCTATCCCCGCTCAAATCACGCTCCAGCCCTTGCAGCACAAGCACGCGCACAAAATCTATCCAACGCCCTCCCGCGCGGCCGCATACTGCGTCCCATGACATCCGCCCCATCCCTCAACACAGACGCGCTCCGCGCCATCGTCGCCTTGCTGCGACGTTGGAGCGGGTTCGTGCTGTTGTGGTTGGCGCGGCTCCCCATCCAACGCTCGCGCGCCGACATCATCCGCATGGAGCGCCGCATCGCCCAACTGATCTTCGGCAGCGCCTTCACCACCGGCTTCGCCCCGGGCGCACAACGTATGGGATCACACCGCGTCGGCCGCTCCTATCGCGGCAGCTGGCACACGTTCATCTTACGCAACGCGCTGCCGCAACTGAGCGCGTTCAATCACGACCGCCTCACGCGCATCAAGCACGTCGCCGCCAACATCGATCGTTACGTCAAACGCTTCATGCGCAAACTCGCGCGCGGCCTACTCATGCGCCGTTGCGCCAAGCGCGGCGGCGCGCCGCTTGTGCTGATTTCGCACGCGCCGGCAAGCGCGAACGCCTTCGCCGACACTTCATAACTTGGACCGCCGGCGCCCTCGCCGGCCAACGCTGACGAACAAAAACGCGGAGTCGCCCTCGACTCTCGCGACGCTTGCGCACGCGCATGGCGCCGCGCCAAAAAAAGCGGGTGCGCCCTGGAGAACGCACCCGCCTCCGTTACGCAGCCGCCTTGGTTTCTTCCTTAGCCAGCTGCGTTTCGATCCAATGCGCGAACGCCTTCGCGTAGGTATCGAGGAAGCCGCGTGTCGCGTCGTTCTTCACTTTGCCGTCAGCGTCGAACAATTCGTGCACGACGCCGATGTAAGCTTCCGGCTGCGGGAGCGTCGGCATGTTCAAGAAGGCGAGGCTTTGGCGGAGATGATGGTTGGCGCCGAAACCGCCGATGCCGCCCATCGAGCCGGAGATCACGCCCGCCGGCTTGCCGGCGAACACGCTCTGCCCATACGGGCGCGAGCCGACGTCGATGGCGTTCTTCAACACGCCCGGCACAGAGCGATTATATTCCGGCGTCACGAACAAAACCGCGTCGGCTGCGGCGATCTCCTGACGGAAGCGCACCCATTGCGCGGGCGGGTTGGCTTCGAGGTCTTCGTTGAAGAACGGCAGATCGCCGATCTCGACGAAGCTAAAGCTGTAGCCAGCCGGCGCGGCGCCGATCAAAGCTTCTGCGATCTTGCGATTCCAGGAGGCCTTGCGCAGGCTTCCGACAACGATAGCGATTTTGCGGGTCATGCCCCTCTCCTCTGTTTGCGGAACGGCCTCAGCCGGGGATTTCGAACCGGGTTTGGATCTGAACAGTCCGAACATTGGCTGGGCCCTCAATCTTGTTGCCGATGCAACATAGTGTTAGATTGATGCAAATGCAACAGCCTATTCCGCTCCCCACCAACAAGGACCCCCACGAACGCGCGTGGGTGGCCGTCCAAAGGTTCGGGCCACGTCTCCTGGAGCGGGTCGAGGAGCGGGTAAAAACCGCCGGATTTCCACCGCTTGAATGGTACGACGTGCTCTGGGCGCTCGAGCGTGAGGGCCCGCTTCGGCAGCGCGATCTGGCCAACCACATGCTGGCCGCACGATATTCGCTCTCCCGGCTAGTGGACCGCATGGAGGCCGAAGGTCTGGTCGAACGGCGGGAGTGCCCGGAGGACCTGCGCGGCCAGATGGTCCACGCCACAGAGGCTGGCCAAAAGCTGCGAAAGCAGGCTTGGACCGCCTACGGCCCCGCCATCCAGGCCGAACTCAGCCCGCTCACGGCCGAGGAAGCCGCGCAGCTCGCGGAATTGCTCTCAAAGCTGGGTTAGCCGGCCCTTTTCTTGCGTCAGGCGAGTCCGATGGCCGCCTTACCCTATCCGCAGGACCTCAAATCCCTGACTTCGCTGCGTTTTCTCGCGGCGTTTTGGGTGCTTTTGTACCATTTCAAGGACCATTTGGGCCTTGGCCTGGGCCGGATCGGCCTGGTCGCGGACGGTTATTTGGGGGTCGACCTCTTCTTCACCCTCTCAGGCTTCATCCTCGCCCACGTCTACCTGGAGGCCGTCTCGGCCGGCCGCTTCGGCTATGTTGGCTTCCTCAAGAACCGCATCGCCCGGGTGTACCCGATGCACCTGGCCGCGCTCGTGGCGATGGTGTTGCTCTATGCGGGCGCGACCGCCCTGGGCGCCGGCGTGGGTAGTCCGGAGGCATTCAAGCTCTCGGACCTCCCCGCCCATCTCCTGATGATCCACGCCTGGGGCGCCACGCCAGCTGTTGGCTGGAACTTTCCGTCCTGGTCGATCAGCGCCGAGTGGGCGGCCTATCTCATGTTCCCGCTGGTCGCGGCCTTGGTGCTGAATACCAAACGCGCAGGCTTGATGCTCGGCGTCGCGTTGGCGCTCTGCGCCGCATCGTTCGCAGCCTTGAGCAATCTGCATCAAGTGCTGCCGTGGGTGGGCCGCGATTTTTCACAGATGACCGCGCAGATCGGCGCACTGCGGATCATGCCGTCCTTCCTGCTTGGCGTCGCGCTCTACAATTTCGGCCGCACCCACGCCGCGCGCGCCGAGCGCGCTTGGCCCATCGTCTATCTGAGCACGATATGGGTCGTCGCGGTCGCGACGCTGAACCTATGGGAAGGCCTCACCTGGTTTGGCCTCGCGGGCTTGATCTACGGTCTCGCCGAAACGTCGCGCCATCAGCGAGATGGGGCTTTCGCTGGCAAGGCTTTCGTATTCCTCGGCGCGTCGTCTTACGCGCTTTATATGATCCATTTGCCGATCGACATCGTTTGGTTCCACGCGCTGGAACGCTTCGGCATCACCGAAACGTCGAGCACGGCGCTTCGCCTCGGCGCATTGGCGGGCGTGTTCGTGGTTTGCGTCGCGGCGGCGGCCATCGCCTATCTTTGGATCGAAGAGCCTGCGCGAAACTGGATCCGCAAACTGGACCTGCCGAAGCTTATGCCATCCCCTGCGCGACAGCCTTCAAGCGCTCAATCACGCTGAGCTTGTCGTCCGGGAAATCCGCGTCGATCCACCATTCTTCGACCTCGCGCATCACTACGCCAACCTTTGGCCCCGCCGGCACGCCGGCGGCCATCACTTCATCGCCCGTGAGCGGCAAGCGCGGTGGCGTCCACATCTGGCCGTGGGCTATGAGGGCGCGCCATTGCTGCGCCTTGTCGCCGCCAGCGCCCGCCCAAGCCAGCATCACCCGATCGCGAAACGCCTGATTGCCGATGCGATAAATCAGGCGCCGCATTTCCCGCATCGAGATGTAGGAGGTGAGCTTTGCATCATCGCCAAGCGCCTCGACCAGGCGATCCCGCTCTTCATTGGAGAGCTTCAGCCGCCGCGTCAAAACGCGCGCCGCTTCCGCATCCGGCAGCGACGCCGCCACGCGCGTCATCGGATCGACGTTGAGCATCAAATCGTTCTCGAGCCTGATCAACGCATCAAGCCGATCATGCCGCGCCATCTCCGGCGCGACGCGGGCGCGCACCTCGATCGCTTCAAGCCCCTCCCAAGCAGGTCGCGGGTTTTGCGCGCCGAGTAGCTTCTTCAGCTCTTTCCAAACCCGTTCGGCCGAGAGGCTCTCAACGCCATGCGCCAACGCTTTGCAGGCAGCTATTCCGTGCGGATCAAGCGCCCCCCGCGCATACCACGCATTAAAGCGGAAGAAGCGCAGAATGCGGAGATAATCCTCGCGAATGCGCGTCTCCGCGTCGCCGATGAAGGTCACGCGACCGGCGCGAACATCGTCCAAGCCGCCGCCCGTCGGATCATGCACGGCGCCGCTCGCATCGGCGTAGAGCGCGTTCATGCGGAAATCGCGACGCGCGGCATCCTCGGCCCAATCTTCCGTAAACGCCACCGTCGCGCGCCGCCCATCGGTGCTCACGTCTCGGCGCAATGTCGTCACTTCGAACGGCCTGTGATTCACGACCACCGTGACCGTGCCGTGTTCGATGCCGGTTGGGTGCGCGGCGAAGCCAGCCTTCGTCGCAATGGCGACGACATCGCTAGGTAGCAGTTGCGTGGCGATGTCGATGTCATCGACCTCAACGCCCATCAACGTATTGCGTACACATCCGCCAACAAACCGCGACCCACCCGCGCGTGCGCCCTCCAGCGCGGCCATCAGCGCTTTGGACTCCGGTGCTTTCATCCAATCAGCGAAGGTAACCACGGCGCTCATGGGTAGAGTCTCTCGTACAGTGCGCGGATCATGCCTGCAGTCGCGCCCCAGACGAAGCGCTCACCATAGGGCATGGCGTAATAAGAGCGCTTGCGGCCGCGCCATTCGCCCTCGCGGCGCTCGTGATTGGAGGGATCGAATAGAAACGATAGCGGCGCTTCGAACACGCTCGCCACTTCACGCGGATCAAGCTTCAGTTCAAAGCCCGGCTCGATCAGGCCGACAATCGGCGTGATGCGAAAGCCAGTGCCGGTTTCATATTGATCCCAGGCGCCCACCGGCTCGATAAAACGACGCTCAAGCCCGATCTCTTCCAGCGTTTCGCGCAACGCGGTTTCAACCGCATTCGCGTCATCCTCATGCACGCGTCCACCGGGAAACGAAATCTGCCCAGGATGCGCAGGCGTTTCTTCCGCTCGCTGCGTGAACAGCATCGTCCAGCCGCCGGGCCTTTTCACAATCGGCGCGAGCACCGCGGCCGGGCGAAACGTCGCCGGCCGCTCCGGCCAATCCTCATTAAAATCCGCATCGCCGCGCGTGCGCGCCGAGACGCGATCAAACGCGTCCAAACGCGAGCGCAAGCGTTGCTCAAAATCGGTTTGATCGATCACGCGCTACGCCCCAATCGGAAAAAACGCGCCGCCGCTCCATACGCCCAGGCGCCCCGCTTCAAACTCAGCCCAATCGGCCAGTTCATAATACGGCGCGCGCAGGATGCGGGCTTCCAAGCGCCCACGCACCAGCACATAAGGACGCGGTTCGTCGCTTTCAGGATCGATCGTCACACGGATCGGGTTGGCAGGCCCAGCGGTGACCACGTCGCCCACATTGGTGGTGAACACCAAAGTTTGATCGCGGCCCCAGCCATGCTTGTCCACACGCACCGCCAGGAAATGCGCGTCGGCGACATCGACGCGGATTTTCTCCACCGGCGTCACCAAGTAGGTCTGACCGTCTTCGTCCTTGCGGAGAATTGAGGCGAACAGCCTCACCAGACTTTCGCGCGTGATGCGTGCGCCCTCGTGCTTCCAAGTTCCGTCGCGCAGGATTTCAAAGCCGGCTTCGCCGCAATAGGTGGGATTCCATTTGTCGACGGGCGGCGGGCCCCGGTCGTTTGTGATTCCGGCGGTTCCCCCTTGGCTCTTGAGCGCCGACAGTAATTGCTCCAGGCCATTATTCTCTTGGGACGACATAACCACCAGTGTCCGCCATAAAACCGCCCCCATACAAGCGAGCTTCGCGCTCATGAACAAATCCGAGGCCCTATGAGCAATTTTGCCGGTTTTGGCGATGAGAACGCCGCCCGCGCCCTGGTCGGTGAAGCGGAGGCCGCGGGGGAAACCCTGGCGCGCGTCCGCGCCGAAATCGCCAAGGCGGTATTCGGCCAGGAGCGGGTGATTGAATTGGTGCTCGCGGCTGTGCTCGCCGGCGGGCACGTGCTGCTGGTCGGCGCGCCGGGCTTGGCCAAGACGCGGCTTGTCGAAGCGATGGCGCAGGTGCTCGGCCTGCCGTGGGCGCGCGTGCAATTCACGCCGGATTTGATGCCAGCGGATATTCTGGGCTCCGAGGTGCTGGATCAGGACGAGCAAGGCCGGCGGCATTTCCGTTTCGTCAAAGGCCCGATCTTCACCAGCTTGCTGATGGCCGACGAAATCAATCGCGCGTCGCCACGCACGCAATCGGCGCTGTTGCAGGCCATGCAGGAAAAGCACGTGACCGTCGCGGGCCACCCCTACGACGTGCCGGCGCCGTTCCACGTACTGGCCACGCAGAACCCGATCGAACACGAAGGCGCTTACCCGCTGCCGGAAGCGCAGCTCGATCGCTTCTTGCTGCAAGTCGACGTGCCGTATCCCGATGCGGAAATCGAACGTAAGATTCTGATCGAGACGACGGGACTGGAAGATGCGCGTCCTGCGGCTGTGTTGAACGCCGACGGCCTGATGCGCTTGCAACACCTCGTGCGTTCGATGCCGGTTGGCGAAAAAGTCCTCGCGAGCATTCTCGAACTGGTGCGCTCCGCACGGCCGGGCTCAAGTCACGATCCGCGCGTAAACCAACACGTCGCGTGGGGCCCTGGCCCACGCGCTGGGCAATCGCTGATGTTGGCCGTGCGCGCGCGGGCGTTGCTGCGCGGCCGCCTGGCGCCGGCAATCGATGACGTCGCGGCGCTCGCACGGCCAGCGCTCGTCCATCGCATGCAGCTTTCCTTCGGCGCGCGCGCCGAAGGGCTCGATATCGATTCACTCGTGGACGATCTGGCCGAAAAGGCCGCCTAACACAGCGAGGACGACATGGCGTACGCAGACGGCTTCCTAATTCCGGTGCCGAAAAAGAAGCTCAGCGCCTACAAGGATATATCGGAGAAGGCCGGCGCCATTTGGATGGAGCACGGCGCTCTCGACTACAAAGAATGCGTCGGCGACGACCTCTTCGTTGAAGGCATGACCGCAACGTTTCCCGGTACGCTGAACCTCAAAAAAGGCGAAGCGGTCATCTTCTCGTGGATTCTCTACAAGGATCGAGCCCACCGTGATCGCGTGAACAAGAAGGTGATGGCAGATCCGCGCATGGCCATTCCGCCGCAATGCCCGTTTGATCCTGCCCGCATGCTTTATGGCGGCTTCGAAGCGCTCGTTGATGCGAGCACGATGAAGAAAAAGCCGGCGCGCAAAGCCGCGAAGAAGGCCAAGAAGCGCTAGTGGTGAACGCGGCGCGCTTTGAAGCGCTCGCGCTAGCGGGCGATTTGCCGGGCCTGTTGCTCGATGCGAAGCGCTTGGCCGCGAACGCGCCGGGCGTACACGGGCGTCGGCGCTCGGGCCAAGGCGAAGCATTCTGGCAGTATCGCGATCACCGCGCCGAAGATGGCGCGCGCATGGTTGATTGGCGCCGCTCGGCGCGCGGCGATCGCTTCTATGTGCGCGAGCGCGAACGCGAGGCGGCGCAAAGTTGCTGGTTTTGGATCGATCCGGACAGCGGCTTCAATTGGAGCGCGGAGCCGAAGCGGCCCACGAAACTCTATCGTGCGCGCACTCTGGCTTTGGCGCTGTCAATCCTTCTGGCGCGCGGCGGCGAGCGCGTTGGGATACTCGGTCAACCCGCCCGCAGCGGCCAGCGCGCCCCGGACAAACTAGCGCTCGATATGCTGGCGCCCATGCGCGATGCCGAAGCGCCTCAACGCAGTGCGCTTGTATTCATGAGTGACTTCTACGCGCCTATCGAAACCTGGCGCGATCGTTTCACCGCAGCAGCAAGCGGCGGCGCCAGCGGCGCGCTCGTGATGATCGCCGATCCAGCCGAGGAAGACTTTCCGTTCAGCGGCCGAACGCTTTTCCGTGAACCGGGCGGCACGCGCGAAATGCTCATCGGCCGCGCCGAAGCGGCGCGCGAGGAGTACGCGCTTCGCCTCGACACCCATCGCCGCGACATCCGCGCGCTCGGCGCGCGCTACGGCTTTCCCGCGCTGCTGCATCGCACCGATCACAGCGCCGCGCCGGCGCTCTCCATGCTGATGGCGCTGGTGGCTGAAAGGTACGCGTGACCCTCGGCCCGTTCCTCTTCGGCGCACCACTCGCGCTCGGCGCATTGCTGGCGCTGCCGGCTTTGTGGTGGTTGCTGCGCGCGACCCCGCCGCCGCCGCAGCGCGCAGCGTTTCCGCCGACGCGGCTGCTGATGGGTCTGCGTACGGAAGAGCAAAGCCGCGAACGCGCGCCGCTGTGGCTAGTTCTGTTCCGCGCGCTCGCGGCGGCGCTGATGATTCTCGCCTTCGCGCGCCCAAGCCTGGCGCCGACCGCGGCGGAAAGCGCAGCCGGCGGACGCACTTTGATCGTTATCGACGATGGCTGGACCTCCGCACCGCACTGGAGCGAAACCCGGGCCGCCGCCATCGCCGCGGCACAGGCCGCTGAGCGCGCAGGTGCGCCCGTGTTCCTGTTGCTCACCGCGCCTGATTTGCCAGCGCGAGATCCAGGCGAAGCATTGACCGCCGCAGACGCGAAGGGCCGCATCTCGCGCCTTGAACCGAGACCGTGGCGACCTGATCGCGCGGACGCAGCCCGAAGGCTCGCGCAAAGCGAAGGCCAGTACGCGCGCATCGTCTGGATCACCGACGGCCTCCAGGACGACGGCGCGCAAGCGCTCGCGCAAGTGCTGCAGCAACGCGGCCCCGTGACCGCGCGCGTGCCCGCGGTGACGGCGCGCGCCCTCGTCGCCGGACAAGTGACGCCGCGCGGCGTCGAGGTGGAAGCGCGGCGCGGGCCGCAAGGCGCGCCAAGTGGCGCCGTGGCGGCGGAAACAATGGACGGCCGTGCGCTGGGTGCGGCCGAATTGGTGTTCGAAGGCGACGGCCAAACCGCCTCCGCACGCATCGAGCTGCCGCCAGAAATCGCGGCGCGCACGGCGCGCGTGCGCATCGTGGGCGAACAAAGCGCAGGCGCGGTGCGCCTGCTGCCGGCAGGCGCTGGGCGCCCGTTCGTTGGCGTCGTTGGCGCAGGCGGCGCGACCGGCTCGCTGACCAGCGAACAGTTTTATGTGGAACGCGCGCTGCAACCTTTCGCCAGTTTGCAGCGCGGCGAGCTTGGTCCGCTGATCGATGCGCGCGCTCAAGCTCTGATATTGCCGGACGCTGGACGCATCGCCCCTGCCGACCGCACCGCGCTTGAAAATTGGCTCGACGAAGGCGGCTTGCTCGTGCGCTTTGCAGGCCCCCGCCTCGCCAACGACGCCGATGACCTGCTGCCCGTTCGCTTGCGCCCTGGTTCGCGCACACTCGGCGGCGCGCTTGCCTGGGAGACACCCCTCGGCATCGCCGCGTTTCCGGCTGACTCGCCATTCTCGGGACTCAGCGCGCCATCGGATGTGGTCGTCCGCCGCCAAGTGCTTGCGGAACCGACATCGCTGGAAGAAGCACGCGTATGGGCGACACTCTCCGACAATTCACCATTGGTGACCGCCCAAGCGCATGGCCGCGGTTTGATTGTGCTGTTCCATGTGAGCGCCGGGCCCGCGTGGTCGGACATTCCCCTCTCGGGCCTCTATGTTGAAATGCTCCGGCGAACGCTGGCCTTCGCTGGCCGCGCCGATGGCGCCGGAGAGCGCGAAGTCACCGGCGGCCCGTTTCGCGCACAACGTTTGCTTGATGGCTACGGCGCATTGAACGACGCGCCGCCAGACGCCGAGCCGATCGCGTCAGACGCGTTCGCGCTGGCGAGCCCCTCTCCGGCTACGCCGCCCGGCCTTTACGAGCGCGCCGGCGTGTCGGCCGCGATTGACGCCGCGCGGCCGGATGTGTCGCTTGCGCCATTGCAATTGCCGACGGGCGTTTCGCGCGCTGGCCTCGGGACCTCAATCGAAAGGCCGTTGGCGGGCTATTTCTTCGGCATCGCTGCGATCATGCTCGCGATTGATCTGTTCATCGCCCTCTTCCTCCTGGGGCGTCTGCCACGCTTCGCACGCAGCGGCGCGGCGACATTGTTCGCCATCATGTTGCTCGGTGCAGGAGAAGCGCGCGCGCAATACACCGACGATCCAACTCAGACGCTACGCCTGGCCTATGTTCGAACCGGAGACGCGCGCGTTGATCGCGTCTCGGCGGCCGGCTTGGACGAGCTCTCGCAGGTGCTGATCAACCGCACGTCGGTAGAACCGGGCGCACCGGTCGGCGTCGATCTCACGCGTGACGATCTCTCGCCCTACCCTTTCCTGTATTGGCCGGCGCCCGCTAACCCGCGCCAACTCTCCGACGCAGCACTCGCCAACATCGATCGCTATCTTGCGATCGGCGGACTGCTGTTGGTGGACACACGCGACGCGGGTCGCGGGCAATCGTCGCAGAGACCCGCGGCGATCATGCTGCAAGGCGTCGATGCACCCCCGTTGGAGCAAGTCACGAGCGAGCACGTCGTCGCCCGCGCCTTTTATTTGATGCGCTCGTTTCCGGGCCGCACCCAATCGCCGCGCCTCTGGTCGGAAGCGACGCAAGCAGCGTCCTCACGCGACGGCGTGGCCGCTCTCTTTGTCGGCGACGGCGATTGGGCGTCGGCCTGGTCCGGCGAAGCGCAGCTCGATGCACGCCAGCGCGAGTTGTCGCTCCGCTTCGGCGTAAACCTCGTCATGGTCGCGCTCACGGGCAATTACAAAGCTGATCAGGTCCACGTACCGGCTCTGCTCGAACGCATGGGCGGCGATCGATGATTGGCGCGAGCCGCATTGGCTTTGATCCCGCCCTACCGCAAGTCGCGCTCGTCGCACTGGGCGTCCTCGCAGTGCTGTCGTGGGCGATTTATCTCTGGCGCGGCGGCGGCGCGCCAGCGCTACGCGCGCTTGGACTTCTACTCGTCTTCGTCGGCTTGATGCAGCCGCAGATCGTGCGCGAAGCGCGCGAGCCGGCCGAAGATGTGGCGCTCATTGTCGTTGATCAAAGCGAAAGCTTGGGCCTCGCCGGCCGCCGCGACGCCGCGCAGGCGGCGGGCGACCGCATGGCGGAACAGCTGTCGCGCGAACAAGGCCTCGACGTGCGTGTGCGCGAAGCGCGGGGTGGCCCCGACGGCACGTTGATCGCATCGGTGATTGAGGATGCGCTGAGCGATGTTGGCCGCGACCGTATCGGCGGTGTGGTTGTCATCACGGACGGTCAGGCCTCCGATCCGCCCGCCGACCCGCGTCGCTTCGCGCAGCTTGGGCCAGTGCACTTGCTCGTCGTCGGCGATCCCAATCGCGGCGATCGGAGACTTGAACTTCTGTCCACCCCGACGTTCGGCATCGTTGGCGAAAGGATGCGCATCACCGGGCGCGTTTTCGATCCGGTCGCGAACGCGCAAGTGCGTGTGCGCGTGACCATTGATGGCGCGTCCGCGGGAGAAACCGTGGCGCGCGCCAATCGCGAATTCAGCGTTGACATTCGCTTGCCGAAACGCGGGCGCAACATGGTGATCGTCGAAGCGGACCGCGGCGCGCAGGAAATTACGTTGGCCAACAATCGCGCGGCGTTTGCGGCCAACGGCGTGCGCGACCGGCTCCGTGTGCTGCTGGTGACGGGCGAGCCGCACCCAGGCGCACGCGTGTGGCGCAACTTGCTGAAGTCTGATCCCGCCGTCGACCTGGTGCACTTCGCGATCCTGCGGCCGCCGGACAAGCAAGATTTCACGCCCGTCCACGAACTGGCTTTGATCCCCTTCCCGACTGAAGAATTGTTCGAGCGCCGCTTAGGCGAATTCGATCTCATCATCTTCGATCGTTATCGTCGGCGCGGAAATCTGCTGCCGCCTTATTATTATTCCAACATCGTGCGTCGCATCGAAGAAGGCGGCGCACTGCTGATCACTGCAGGCGACGCAGAGGCCGGGCCCGACGGCGTGTTCCGAACAACGCTCGCGGGGATCTTGCCGTCGCAGCCGACAGGACAAGTGATCACACGACCGTATCGGCCGCAGCCGACGACGCTTGGCGCACGCCACCCGGTCGTGCGCGGCTTGCCCAATCCGCAAGCGTGGGGACGCTGGACGCGCCAGATTGATGCGCGCGCCAGCGGCGGGCAAACCGTGCTGCAAGGTGCGGACGGGCGGCCACTGCTGGTGCTCGATCGCGCCGGCCGCGGTCGCGTTGCACAATTGTGGTCGGATCAACCCTGGTTGTGGGCGCGGGGATACGATGGCGGCGGACCGCACGGCGAGTTGCTGCGCCGGCTCGCGCACTGGCTGATGCAAGAGCCGGAACTGGAGGACGAACGCCTCACGCTCGATGCCACGCCGCAAGGCTTGGAAATCGAACGCAGCACGCTGGGCGCTTCGGCGGACACTGTGGAACTGACCTCGCCTACAGGGCAACGCAGCACGATCCGCCTAGACCAAGCGTCGCCCGGCGTTTGGCGCAGCATCGTCGAAACGGATGAGCAAGGCTTGTTCGAAGCACGCACCGGCAATCTTCGCGCTTACGCCGCCGTTGGCCCGCTCAACCCACGAGAAGCGCAGGCGCTCGCAGCCACGGATGAGATTTTGCGTCCGATTGTTGCAGCAAGCGGCGGAGGCGTTTTCATGACCGGCGAAGACGCACGCGCCCTGCCGGATGTGCGTCGCGTCGAACGCGGCGCGCGCGCTTCCGGCAACGATTGGCTCGGCATCGAACGCAACGGCGCCTACGTGGTGCGCGCGGCAGCGGCGTCGCCACTTGGCCCAGGCTGGGTATGGGCGCTGATCGGCACGGCGTTGTTGATGTGGGGCTGGCGGCGCGAGAGCGTGTGACTCAACGCCCGCGTAATTCGCCTTTGACTTGGTCGAGCCCGCCGGGACGCAGCGCTTGCCATAACAAGCGGTTCGCATCGGTCGGCCCCGGCATGGCGATGCGGCCGTCGGGAACACGTGAGAAACCCAGCGGCCGAAAGAACTGCTCGGCGCCAACGAGCACGATGCCGCCGGCGGCGCGCGCAGCGCGGCAGGCTTCGACGCATTGGCGCGTGAGCTCAGCGCCTAGGCCGCCGTGCTGGGCGCCCGGATCAACAGCAAGCGGGCCGAGAAAATAAACCGGCGCTTCGGCGCGCACGCTCCAGATGCGGCAGACGCCGATGACATCGCCTGCGTCGCTCAACGCCACGCGCGACAGCAAGGGCTCGGCCACCGCGCCACGCTCGCGGACACGCTCGCTCGTCTTGGCCAAGCGCCCAGGGCCGAAGGCGCGGTCGAGCACAAGCTCGATCGCCTCGGCATGCTCGGGCTTTTCGGTGACAAAGCGCGTGGCCAACGAGGGCATCCTCCAAAGGCGCGCGCATTAGGGCGCGCCGCCCGCGCCGTCAAAGCAAATCTCTATGTCAGCGGTGCAATCGGCTGCATTGCGACTCGCAGGCGGACGCGCCATTGTCCCGCGCCTCCCTGCATGCCGCGCATCCCTTCCCTCGCGATCTTTCGTCACCAGGCGTTCCTGCGCTTCTGGACCGGGCGCGTGCTCGCGACCTTGGCCATGCAAATGCAGCTCACCGCCATCGGCTGGCAGGTCTACGACAGCGCCCGCGAGCACGGGCAGAGCGTGGCGGAATCGGCATTCTTGTTGGGCCTCATGGGGCTCGCGCAGTTTCTGCCGCTTTTGTTTCTTTCGCTGATCGGCGGCAGCGCGGCGGACCGATACGACCGCAAAGCAATCTTGCTGTTGTGCTATGGTGCGAAAGCGCTGATCGCATTGGGCTTGGTATTCTCGACGAGTCTAAGCGCAGACCTCCTCATTCCGGTGGTGTTCGCGGCATCGGTGGGCGCCGGCGCGATCAATGCGTTCCTACCGCCCGCGAATTCGGCGCTCGCGCCGATGCTGGTGCCGCGAGAGGAATTGCCACAAGCCATCGCCTGGGGCTCGCTGGGCTTTCAGGCTGGTGTGATCATTGGCCCGGCGATCGGCGGCCTGCTGTTCGGCATTGGCCCGATCGCGCCATACGCCGCCGCCGCGGCCTTTTTCCTTGTCTCGCTAAGCTTGCTGCTGGCCACGCGCACACCGCGCCAACCGCCGGTGGACGATCCACGCACCACGCGCATGATCATGGAAGGCCTGCGCTTCGTCCGCGACAACAAGATCGTGCTGGGCGCCATCTCGCTCGATCTTGTAGTCGTGTTGCTCGCCGGCGCCGTCGCGCTGTTGCCGGTGTTCGCGCGCGACATCCTACACGCCGGGCCAAGTGAGCTTGGGTTGTTGCGCTCAGGCATGGGCGCGGGCGCGGCACTTGTTGCGTTGGCGCTCGCGGTGGCGCCGCTGCGGCGCAACGTCGGCAGATGGATGTTCGGCTCAACGATTCTGTTTGGCCTCGCCACCATCGTGTTTGGCCTATCAAACTCGTTCTGGCTCACGGTCGCCGCTCTTGCGGTGGCCGGCGGCGTGGACATGATCTCGGTCTATGTGCGTTCAAGCTTGATCCAGCTGAACACGCCTGACGCGATGCGCGGCCGCGTAGCGGCGGTTAGCTTTGTCTTCATCTCGGCGTCGAACGAGTTCGGGGATTTCGAAGCTGGCCTAACGGCGAGGCTGTTCGGGCCGGTGCTGGCGGTAACCTTGGGCGGCGCCGCAGCGGTGGCGGCTTCGGTTTGGTGGATCAAGCTTTTCCCAGATTTGGCCAAGGCGGACGGTTTTGAGCCCGTCGCGGATGACAGAACCGAAAAGCCCACGGTCCCGCAAAAATCCTCGCCTTCACAATTATGTGGCTTGTGATCGCTGAATAAATTCTATATTGTTCACCACATGATCGGGCGGGCTTGTCAACATATTGCTTTCGGGGCGGTTTTGGCCGCTTCGCTGGCGCTTGCCGCGTGTGGCGCTTCGGACAGCGCCGAAACCGAGGCGACACCGGGCCCGCTGGTCCAGGTTGCGGACGCCGCGCCGCTTTCCGCGGCCGGGGCGATCCGGGCGAGCGGCATGGTCGGTTACAAGCGCGAGACCGAACTGGCGTTCAACGCGCCTGGCGTCGTGTCTTCGATCTCCGTCGATGCGGGAGACCGCGTACGCCGCGGCCAACGCTTAGCCACGCTCCGCCGCACCAGCGTCGGCTCCAACGCGGACGAAGCGGCGATGGCGCGCGCGAACGCCGAGCGCGATCTCGCCCGCACACAAGAATTGTTCGACCGCGGCTTTGTGAGCCAGGCTCGTCTCGACGATGCGCGGCTCGCCGTTGAGCGCGCACGCGATTCATCGATCCTCACCGCGCCTGCAGACGGCATCATCCTGCGTCGCCGCGCCGAACAATCGCAAACCGTTGGCGCAGGCGCATCGATCCTGGCGCTTGGCGAAGTGGGCTCGGGCATTGTGGTGCGCACGCCGGTCGCCTCGTCGCAGGCCGCGCGCATCCGGGTTGGCGATTCAGCACGCGTCACCATCGCCGAGATGGGCGCGGCGCTCACGGGTCGCGTCGCCCGCGTCGGCGCCAAGGGCAATGACAGCACCGGCGCTTTCGAAGTCGAGATTGAGATTGCCGCGCCCGGCGACGTGCGCAGCGGCATGGTCGCCGAAGTCGAGATCGCGGCGGCCGCGAGCGCTGGCGATCTGGCAGCCATTCTCGTGCCAACTCTGGCGCTGCTTGATGCCCGCGCCGATCAAGGCGTCGTGTTTGTGGTCGATGCGCAAAACATCGCCCGCCGCCGCGCCGTGCGCACGGCTGGCGTGACCAATGATGGCGTGCTGGTGGTTGAAGGGCTGATCGCCGGAGACCGGGTCGTCTCCGCCGGCGCCGCTTACGTGCGCGATGGTGAACCGGTGCGCATCGCAGACGCGGGCGCCTGACCGCGCATGCAAGCGATCACGCGCTTCTTCGTCGATCGCTGGCAGTTCACGGCGATCCTTTTCCTGCTGCTGATTGCGCTTGGCGTTGGCGCTGTCGCGGCCATTCCCAAATCTGAAGACCCAATCACCGAATTTCCCGGCGTGTCCATCGCCGTGATTCTGCCCGGCGCGGACGCCGAGCAGATGGAGCGCCTGGTTGCGATTCCCATCGAGAACGCGATCAACACGATCGAAGACGTTCAGGACATCAATTCCTCGAGCCGCACGGGCCTCGCGGTTATCAGCGTCGAGTTTGAATGGGGCGTCGATCCGGAAGAAAAATTTGGCGAAGTGATCCGCGAAGTAAACGTCGTGCGGCCGAGCCTGCCGGACGGCGTGGTCGATATCCGCTCTCGCCGCTTCAACCCAGCGCAAACCAGCGTCGTGCAGATCGCTCTGACAAGCGAGGACGCATCCTTCCGGCAGATGGAGGCCTACGCCAAGGCGTTGCGCGATTCGATCGAGCGCGCGCCGGGCGTGCAACAAGCCGACGTGTGGGGCGCGCCACCAGCGGAGGTGCGCGTATCGGCGGACCTCGATCGCTTGGCGGCGTATCGCCTGCCGCTGACGGCTGTGGCCGATGCGCTGCAACGCGAAGGCGTTGACGCGCCAATTGGCGCAGTGGAAGCCGGCGGACGGCGCTTCAATCTGCAAGCGTCCGGATCGTTCAACAGCCTTGATGAAATCCGCGGCGTCGCCCTCAGGGCGGATGGCGGCTCGATCGTCCGGGTTGGCGATGTCGCGGAGGTCGATTGGGCCAATGACGAACGCTCGCACATTACCCGGTACAACGGCCAACGCGCCCTGTTCGTCAGCGCACGCGCCCGGCTAGGCGAGGACATTTTCCCGGTATTGGAGGGCGTGCGTTCACGCATCGACGCATTCGAGGGCACGCTGCCCGAAAACATTCAGCTGCATCGCGGTTTCGATCAATCTGAAACCGTCAGCCATCGGCTCGGCAGCCTGGGTCGCGATTTCGCGATCGCCATTTTCCTGGTGCTGCTGACGTTGCTGCCGTTGGGCTTCCGCGCATCCATCGTCGTGATGGTTTCCATTCCCCTATCGCTCGCGATCGGCGTCGTGGCGCTGCATGCGCTAGGCTATTCGCTAAACCAGCTATCGATCGCCGGGTTCGTTTTGGCGCTCGGGCTCTTGGTGGACGATAGTATCGTTGTCACCGAGAACATCGCGCGTCATTTGCGACAGGGTATGCAGCCACGCGAGGCCGCGATCGCCGGCGTTGAGGAAATCAACATTGCGGTGATCGGCTGTACGGCGACGTTGCTACTGGCGTTCGTGCCGATCATGGCGCTGCCGGAAGGCGCGGGCGCGTTTGTGCGCTCTCTACCGCTTGCTGTCGTGGCGACGATCACAGCGTCACTCATCGTCTCGCTGACCATCATTCCCTTCCTCGCGAGCCGCCTGTTGCCACGAAGCGATGCAGGCCACTCGAACGCTCTGCTCGATGGCGTGATGAACGTCATTCACAATCTTTATCGCCCGGCGCTGCACTTCGCGCTCGGCCATCCGCGCAAGACCGTGATGATCGGGCTCCTCGCCTTTTTCCTCACCCTGGGTCTCGTGCCGAAATTGGGCTTCAGCCTGTTCCCTGAGAACGACAGCCCCTATTTTCTTGTCGACATCGAGACGCCACAAGGCACCGCGGTGAGCGAAACCGATCGCGCGGTACAATTTGTTGACGGCGTGCTCTCACGACATCCGGAAATCGAGTGGCGCTTCGCCAATACCGGGCGCGGCAATCCCCAAATCTACTACAACGAGATTCCGCCCGAGCAATTGTCGAACCAGGGTCAGATCTACGCACGCTTCGGCGAATGGCATCGCACCGAAGGCATGGAGAAGATCGAGCAAATTCGCACAGAGCTTGCGGCCTATCCGGGCGTGCGCATCAATCTACGCCGCTTTACCAACGGTCCGCCCATTGAAGCACCAATCGCCGTGCGCATCAGCGGCGCCGATCTCGCTGCGATTGGTGAAATCGCCACCGAAGTAGAGCGCATCCTGCGCGCGACGCCCGGCACGCGCGATATCGCCAACCCTATGGCGCAACGCTTGCTCGACCTTGACCTCAACATCAACGACTCGGAAGTCGCGTTGCGCGGCGTTCCCGCGGGCGCTGTCGATCAGACGTTGCGCATCGCCGTGGCCGGTTTGCCCGTGTCGCAATTCCGCGATCCAGCGGGCGACGCCTTCCCAATTGTGTTGCGTGCGCCGCGCGACGAGGCAATGCCAGTCGCCGCGCTGGAACGCCTGTTTGTTTGGAATGGCCAAGGCGGCGCCATTCCACTGGCCGAGATTTCGCAACCGCGCATCGAGAGCGGGCCGGCGTCGATTGACCGCTTCCAACGCCAGCGCACGGCAACCGTGAGCGCCTATACGCAGACGGGCTACTTGATCAGCGCCGTTACGGCCGACGTCGCGGAGCAACTTGAAGCATTGCGCATGCCGCCTGGTTATTCGATCTCTTTCGGCGGCGAAGCAGAGGCATCCGAGCGCAGCTTCAGCGGGTTGGGACCCGCGATCATGGTGGCGATCTTCGGCGTGCTCGCGGTTCTGCTGCTGGAGTTCGGCTCGTTCGCGGTAACGGCGGTTGTGGCGTTCGTCATACCGTTCGGGATCATGGGCGGATTGATCGCACTCTTCCTCGGCGGCGAGTCGCTTTCCTTTACCGCCATCATAGGCTTCATCGCCTTGATCGGCATTGAGATCAAAAATTCGATTCTGCTGGTCGAATTCGCCAACCAGATGCGATCGCGCGGCGCGAGCTTGCGCGATGCCATCGAGCGGGCGGGCGAAGTGCGCTTCCTACCCGTGCTTCTGACGAGCGCCACCGCGATCGGTGGCATGACGCCATTGCTCCTGGAAGATTCGCCGCTCTTCTCGCCGATCGCCATGGTGCTGATCGGCGGCTTGATCAGCTCGACTTTGGTGGCCCGGATCGTGACGCCGGCGATGTACCTGCTGCTCGCGCCGAAGGACAAAGAGGAAGAGCTCGCACCCGCTTGAGCGCGGCGCGTGCGCCTGCGACAAAGACGCGATGGACAACGCCGCGCAAATTCTGCTGACGAACTTCGCCATTTCGGCGGCGCTTTTCGTGCTGCTTTGGCTGGCGAGTTTGCCGATCAAGGACCCAAGCTTCATCGATAGCTGGTGGGCGTTCGGCATTGTGGTGCTGGCTTGGCTGACGTTCGCGCAAATCGAGGCTCCGTCGCCGCATGCTTGGGCGCTGGCTGTGCTCGCGACAGCGTGGGGACTCCGGCTTGGGACTTATCTGTTCTTGCGCTGGCGCGCGCACGGTCGTGACCGCCGCTACGAAAAGATGATGGCTGGCGCGCGGAAGGCCCGCGGCTGGAATTACGCAACGGCGTCGCTGCTCCTGGTGTTCGCGATCCAGCTGCCCCTTCAGTTCATTGTCGCGTTGCCAGTTCAGCTCGGCATGCTGGCGACATCGGAAGCGCTTGGCGCGCTTGCGTGGGGCGGCGTCGCGCTCAGCGTGTTTGGCATCGGCTTCGAAGCGATTGCCGACGCGCAATTGAGCGCCTTCAAGGCGGACCCAACCAGCACTGGCAAGGTGATGGATCGCGGACTGTGGCGCTATTCGCGCCATCCCAACCATTTCGGCGACGCCTGCGCGTGGTGGGGCATGTATCTGGTCGCCGCCGAAACCGGACTTGGCGCGTGGAGCGTATTTGGTCCTCTGCTGCTGACCTTCCTGCTGACACGCGTAAGCGGCGCGCCCACTTTGGAGCCGCACTTGAAACGCACGCGGCCAGAGTACGAAGCCTATGTGATGCGTACTTCTAGTTTCATTCCGCTTCCGCCACGGCGAATTTGACGCCGCATTAGCATTTGCACGCAAGTCTAGGCGCATGAGCGCCGTCTCTCACGCATCCTACGCGCCGCTTGCAGGAAAGCAGCTGAAGGTGCTTGTCGCCGATGACGTAGCGGGCAACCAAATGGTGATGCAGGCGATCCTGGCGCGCGCCGGCTGCAGCGTCGTGGTGGTAGACAACGGCGCCGCCGCGATCGCCGAGTGCGCGCGTGAGACGTTTGACGTCGTCCTGATGGACATGCGCATGCCCGGCATGAGCGGGCTTGACGCGGTGCGCGCGATCCGGTCCGAAGAGCAAGCAACGGGGCGCGCGCGCGTCCCTATTCTGATGTGCAGCGCCGCTCCCGAGCACGCGGCGGAAGCCGGCGAGGCTGGGGCCGATGGTTACGTCACAAAGCCAATCACGCCGCGTGGACTGATCGCGCAAATCGCGACGACGCTCACCTAGGTGCCGCGCGCGCGCGCGCCGCTGTCGAGCACATCTGGGCGGCGCGGCGTCATGTCGTGGAGATTCCAATCTTCGGGATTGAACGCATGCCGCGTTGGCGCGGGATGCGGGTAGCCGCCAACACGCGCCTCGTTGTCGATGATTTCGCCACGTCCCTCCGCAACGTTGGCGATGATCCGCACATCATGGCCATCGCGATCCCACGGCCGCGCGCCGGCATTGGCCAATGTGTAACGTTGGACGTTCTCAGCGGGCATCGCCGTCAGGCCCTCAGGCCAGAACGGCGCGCGGCGCAGTTGGATGATGCGGGCGGACGAGGTCGTATAGCGGCCAAACATCGGCAGCGGCTCGCCAATGCGGTCAACGGCGATGTTGTCTCGGCCGAAAAATTCCAAATCGCCGTAGCCGCCAATCATCAGGAACGCGAGCGGCGATGGCGTGGAGGGGCCCGCCCTCAACACGTTGCCAACCGCCACCATTTGCCCATTCTGGAACGGCACAGCGCCCCATTCCTCCGCCATCAGATTGTAGTGCAGAGCCCGCTGACCCGGATCGTAGATAAGATTGTTGATGATCGCGCCGTGCACGCCGCCTTTGAACATCGGGCTGCGCTCATAATTGTGCGCGTAGACGTTGGCGTAGATCAAAATATCGGCGACGTTGTCGTGGATCAGCGAACCCTTCGAATGCTCGAACTTCGCGTGCGTGGAATCCGCGAGGCCTTCAGCGAGAAGGTTGTGTGAGAAGGTGATGCGGTGCGAGGTGCCCGCGCGCCATTCCTCCGGTGTTGAGCCTGTAAAGCGCGGGCCAGAAGCTGAGAGGTTTTCGTCGGTCGCCCACGTCAATGAGCAATGGTCAACGATGACATTATAGGCCGATTGCGTGGAGATCGCGTCCTCATCCCAACCGCTACCGCGCGCCTGCTCAGCCGAGCCGGGCCGGATACGGATGTGCTGCACGATCACGTCGTGGGTGGCGATATCCATACCGCCACGAATGAAGGTGATGCCCGGCGATGGCGCGGTTTGGCCGGCGATGGTGACGAAGGGCTCTGTGAGACGCAGCGTGCGGCGGTTGAGATCGATCACGCCGCCCACCTCGAACACGATGATACGCGGGCCCGCCGTTTCCATCGCGGCGCGAAACGACCCGGGACCCTCGCCATTGAGGTTGGTGACCCGGATGACCTGCCCCCCACGCCCGCCGCCGGTGGTGGCGGCCCACCCGACCGCGCCAGGAAACGCAAGCTCCGGCGCCTGAGGCGTTACGGACGGCGGCTGCGCCACCGAAATCGGGGTCAATGCAAGCGCCAACAGGCCCGCCAACGCCAATTTGAACCGGCTCATCGTCTCGCTCCCTTCGGGCGATCTGTGGATCGCTTCTCCCCGGTTGCCGTTTCAAATTGACACCGGTTACCTAATAGCTTCAATAGAGGCGAAGACGCGCTCCACCGCAAGGGTCTTGGGAGGCCTCGGAGCGTCGTAGAACAGAAGGTGCGGCTGTCGTGACCGAGACGCGTTCCATAATGGAAGACCCGGCTCAGGTGGCCGCCCGCTTCGTTGAGGCGCGCCGGATGGCGCGTCCCTTGCCAAATTACCCGGGCGAAATGCCCGCGGATCTCGCCACCGCCTACACTGTACAGGATGCGGCGATCGATCAGTGGGACGACCGTGTCGCCGGCTGGAAAATCGGCCTGATCGCCGCGCCACTTCGGGTGCGCTTCGGCGCCGAACGCATCGCCGGACCCATTTTCCGCCGCCAGCTGATCGTCGCCAACGGCGAGCCGGTTGACCTACCAGTCATCGCCGGCGGCTTCGCAGCCGTCGAGGCCGAGTTCGTGTTGCGCATCGGCAAAGACGCGCCAGCGAACAAGTTCGAATGGACGGCAGACGAGGCCGCGGAATTCGCTGACGCTTGCTATGCTGGCGTCGAACTCGCGGGCAGCCCTTTCGCCGGCATCAATGATCACGGGCCAGCAGTGACCGCGTCCGACTTCGGCAACAACGCCGGGCTCGTACTCGGTGCGCCCATCATGGATTGGCGCGACGGCGCGTGGGACGCGTGCGCTGTCGCGTCGTTCATCGACGGCGCTCCGGTTGGCAATGGCGGCGCGGCGAGTATTCCTGGCGGTCCAGTAGCAGGGCTTGCGTTCATGCTTGGCAACGGTGCACGGCGGGGCCGGCCATTGCTGCGCGGACAATTGATTTCGACAGGCGCAACGACGGGCGTGCACCCGATCCGCGCTGGGCAAGCCGCGCGATGCGATTTTGGCCCTTATGGCACGATTTCCTGCCGTATGGTCGAAGCGCGTCCGCACGCGGGGGTGCGCGCCGCCGGAGCATAAAAATAGCGCTAAACCAACAAAAACAGGCGCTAGAACGGGGAGGAAGAATGAGCACGGACCAGCGCAACACGCGCGGCGCGCCCACGTTTGACCGACGCTTGCTGTTGGCAGGCGCTGGCGTGGCGCTTGTCGGCGGCGGCGCGGCCGTCGCCGCTAACGCGCATGAAACATTCACCGCCGTCGACGTTCATCCTGGCGATTATCCGACGGTTGAGGCCGTGCGTTGGATGGGCGCGGAAATCGAACGTGAGACGAATGGACGTATTTCGTTCCGCCAGTATCCGTCAGGCCAACTGGGCACCGAGACGGACACCGTAAACCTTGCACGCTTCGGCGTGCTTGATATCGCGCGCGTGTATCTGGGCGCGGTCAACAACATGTTCCCCGCCACGCAAGCGCTGGCGCTGCCGTACGTGTTTCGCGACGAAGCGCACATGCGGCGCGTCTGCGACGGCGCTATTGGGCACGACATTCTTGCGTCGTTCGAACGCCGCGGGCTCGTGGGTCTCGCCTTCTACGATTCCGGTTTCCGGTCGATGTACAACGCACGCCACCCGATTGAGTCACCGTCGCAGATGCGAGATCTCAAGGTGCGCGTGCCGCGGGCCGACATTTTCATCGAGATGCTCGACGCCATGGGCGCAAACGCGACGCCGATCCCCTTCGGCGAAGTGTTCACTGGCCTGCAAACGCATTTGATCGACGCCGCTGAAAACAATTGGGCGACGTTCCAATCCACCCGGCAGTACGAAGTGGCCAGCTATTGGTCGCAAACCGATCATTGCGGCGCGCCTGAAGCGCTTCTGATGTCGAAACGACGCTTCGACGCATTGTCTTCGTCGGACAAGGATTTGTTCGTCGCGAAAGCACGCGAGTCCGTGCCGGTGATGCGGGCGTTGTGGGACGCAAAGCAGGCAAGCGCCCGGCAAACGGTGCTCGACGCCGGCGTACACTTTAACCAGGCCGATGTCGCCGCCTTTCGGCGCGCGGTGGAGCCAATGAAGCGCCGCTACATGGCCGACGACGCGATCGCCGCCATGGTCGCACGCATCGACGCGCACGAATAAATCGGGGGAGAATAATGGCTGCGCTCAAAAACGCCTTCGGCGCGCTCGCGCAAGCGACCACCTTCATCGCCGCCACATCCTTATGCGTGCTGGTGCTGGTGCTGGCTTGGCAAGTGTTCGGACGCTATGTGCTAAACTCTTCGCCGAGCTGGACGGAGCCGGTGGCGATGACATTGATGGGCGTCGCGGCGCTCTTCGGCGCGGCCATCGCCGTGCGCTCTGAATCGCACTTTGCGTTTCCAACTCTGGTTGAAAGTTCACCGAAGCCGGTTCGCGCCGCGCTCAAAGCGCTCGGACGGTTGATCGCGCTCGTGTTTGGCGTTGCGCTCGCGGGGTTCGGCTTTTTCCTCATTGTGGATTCCTGGGATGTGCCGATGGCCGGCGCGCCGATCCCCGAGGGCGTTTCCAACATCGGCCTTTGCGGTGGCGGCGCGCTGATTGCGCTGTTCGCGCTTGAGCGACTGTTGTTCGGCGACGCGCCCGATCCCCACACGGCGCCGGCGGCGCAGGAGAGCTGAGCTCATGGAAATCGCCCTCCTCTTCGGCGTGTTCGCCGTACTTCTCGTGCTCGGCGTGCCGATCGCGTTCGCACTGTCGGTATCCGCGCTCGCTGCGGTTCTCGCGCTTGGCTTGCCTCCCATCGTGGTGGTGCAGCAGGTGTCTGCGGGCTTCAACAAGGTGTCGCTGCTGGCGATTCCGCTGTTCATCTTCACCGGCGAATTGATGATGCGCGGCGGCATCTCAGACCGACTGATCGCGCTCGCCTCGTCGCTCGTCGGCCACCTGCGCGGCGGCCTGGGGCAAGTCAGTGTTGTTGCGTCGACCATGTTCGGCGGCGTGTCGGGTTCGGCGCTCGCCGACGTTTCGGCCATCGGTCCGACAATGATCCCGCAAATGGCAAAGCGCGGGTTCAGCAAGGATTACGCGGTCGACGTAACCATCTCAGCCGCGCTTGTCGCGTTGTTGTTGCCGCCATCGCACAACCTCATCTTGTTTTCCGCTGTCGCAGGCGGCGGCGTTTCGATTGCCGACCTGTTCGCGGCCGGCATCGTGCCAGCTTTGATGCTGGCGCTCAGCGTCATGGGCGCCGCGTACTGGCTAGCACGCGTGCGGGGCTATCCGACTGAGACGTTCCCCGGGTTCGGCGCCATCGCCTCACGCTTCGTGGCGGCCATTCCCGGACTATTGATGATCTTCGTGATCTTTGGCGGCATCCGCGCCGGCATTTTTACTGCGGTAGAGAGCAGCGCCATCGCCGTTTTGTACGCAGTCGCCGTAACGTTGGTCGTCTATCGCAGTCTGGGCTGGAAGGATTTCTCCGGCGCGGCCGCCCATGCGGCGCGCGCAGCAGCAACGGTGCTGTTCGTCATCGGCGCTGCCGGCGCGTTTGGCTGGCTTATCGCTTATCTTGAGATACCCGGCTTCGTCGTCGAGACGCTGAACGGGATGACGCAAGATAAGAATGTCGCCTTACTCTCGATGGTTCTCGCTCTGTTGATCATGGGAACGTTCCTCGACCTTGCACCCAAGATCATCATCGTGACGCCGATCTTCCTACCGGTCGCGCGCGCATACGGCGTCGAGCCATTGCATTTCGGCGTGATCATGGTGCTTGCGGGTGGAATCGGGCTGATTACGCCGCCAATCGGTTCAGTCCTGTTTGTCGGCTCGGCCATTGGCCGCATTTCAGTCGCCGAAGCGATGAAGTCCATCTGGCCGTTCTATCTCGCGGCGCTGACGGTGCTGCTGCTGGTGACTTATATTCCAGCGCTATCTCTGGCGCTGCCGGCGGTCTGGCGCTAGCGGCGCACCGCGAGTTCGCCAGCGATCACCGCCTCAAGATCGGCTTCGCGCGCGAGGCCGAAATCGCCAGGCGTGACATGCTTCAGGCATCCCGCCGCAAGGCCGAGCTTCAGCGCCGCCTCATCGCCCTTCCCTCGCCGCAGGCCATGGATCAAGCCGGCGGCGAACGCATCACCGGCGCCGATGCGGTCGACAATTTGGGCGAGACTGGCGGCAGGCGCGTTCCACTGCGCGTCGCGTGCGAACATGGACGCCGCGAGATCGTGATGCGAGGCGCTGTGCTGGGTGCGCGCCGTGGCGGCGAGACGCTGCAAACGCGGAAACGCAGCGAACGCGGCATCCGCGGCGTCACGGCCGGGTGCGAACGCTTTGCCGAGAATGAGACCGATATCGCGATGGTCGCCAAACACTAGATCGGCCTCGGCCAGAATCTCGCCCAGCAATTTGGGTCCGTCGCCGCGCCACGCTTCCCAAAGCTTTGCGCGATAATTGCAATCGAACGACACCGTCACGCCCGCCGAACGCGCCGCTCTTGCAGCGTTCAACACGCTCTGCGCCGCTTTCGGTCCGAGCGCGGCAGTGACGCCAGACACATGCAGCCAACCTGCGCCGGCGAGCGCTGCGCTCCAGTCAATCGCATCGAGCGCGTATTCCGCGAACGCCGACGCCGCGCGATCGTAAACGATCTCCGCCGCACGCGGACCGATGCCAGGCGTCAGGAAATACAACCCCATGCGTCCGGGCGCAAAGCTCACGCCGCCGACATCCACTTCATAGCGGCGGAGTTCATCACGCGCGGCGCGGCCAAGGGCGTTGTCGGGAACAACGCTCAACATGCGGACGTCGTGGCCGAGTCGTGCGAGCCCAACAGCGACATTCGCTTCGGCGCCGCCGAACGCCGCTTCTAGATGCGGCGTTTGCAGCAGCAATTCAGCGCCGGGCGCCGCCAAACGGATCAGCAACTCACCGAAACAAACGACGTGACCGTCAGACCGCACGCTTTGCCCCTTCACGGACGCCAGCCGTCCAAAACACTGTCTCGGCTTATCGCGCGCGCCGCGCTTCGGCGCAATTGCGGTCGTCTGCGATTGGCGAAAGCGCCTGGACCTTCGCTCGCATACTCACCGAATCTCGCCTCCGTGGGCTGCAGGAACACGCGTACGCCCTCGCGGTTGGGGTAACCCATCTCGTCCCAGCCATCGGCTGAGATGTGATCGTCCATCCAGCATTCCAGAAACGCGGCCATGCCGAGCGCGCCCGGATCGCCGTAGCGGCCATCCGCGAATTGGCGCGCAGGGCGCCATGGACGCCCCAACGCAACCGACGCCAACGGAACCTGGGGCTCGCGCGTGAGGCTGCAGCTCTTGAACACAAGCCCGTAAGCTTGCGTACGCACAGTGCTGGGCACGGCGATCCAACCATGATTGCGTTGCATCAACGGACGGAAACGCGATTGCAATTCGCAGCGTTCAAAGTAGGCGCAACCGGCGCCGAAAATGAAGTCGACGCTACCGCTGATGTAGCAGTCGCGGAACAAAGCCCTGCCCGCATTGGCTAAGAGGGTGTCTTGATGTCCGGTAACGCGCACGTTCTCAATCAACGCACGATCCGAGCCTTCGTCCAGCATCAACGCGACTGCTTGCGCGCCGTTCGATCCAGTGCGCTCGAACTGCGGCGATGCGAGGTCGGCAATGTAATCGAAGGCGTTTGCGACGGTGAGGTTGCGCACGGAGAAATCCGGCGCGCGGACGATCACACTGGCGCATCCCCATGTGCCCCACGCCTGCCCGTCCGCACGCGCCATGCCCGCCGCGGCGTTGTAACTCAAAACGCTGGCCGGCCCTTCACCAACCAGATGCACATTTGCGCGATCGATGACGAGCTTCTCATGATGCACGCCGGCGCCGATGAAAATCCGAAACGGGCGATCACCGGGTGCGGCGGCGATGGCTTCGGCAACGCGGTCAAACCGGCGGACGCCCGCGACGTTTACACCGACGCTGGCGTCAAACGAGTGACTGTGCGCGGCAGCGATAGGTGCGGCGATCGCACCAACGAAACCCGCGGCGATGTCTCTGCGTGATGGACGCCAACGCATGGTGCGCTCCAAAGAAAAAAGGGCGCCGGCCTGAGCCGACGCCCCGTACTAGGGAGGTCCCCCGCCTTAGTACTTGAAGCGAAGGCCGACGAAATAGGATCGGCCGAAGGCGTGATAGAATGAGGAGCGATCGTCCGGCGTCAGGTACTGATCGTTCACTTCATCGGTGAGGTTCAAGCCTTCGAGCGTGAAGGTGAGATTCTCGTTCACGGCCCATTGCGCGGCGGCGTCAATGTTGGTCGTGCCGGCGGTTGCTTCCGTAAGGTTGGCGTCTCGGCCTGGGATGTTGGTGAGGTAGTCGCTGCGGTGCGCCGCAGCGATCCGTGCGCTCAATTGTTCGCCTTCGTAGTAAAGCGTGGCGTTCCAACTTTCGCGCGACAGACCAGTGAGATCGCCTTGAGCGACAACGGCGCCCGTTGAGTTGAGATAGGTGATGTCTGACTCAACGCTGGTGTAGTTGCCCGTGAAGCCGAAATCCGAAAGCACGCCCGGCAGGAACGTGAACGGCAATTGGAAGCCGACTTCGTATCCTTCAACAGGCCCGCCAGGCGTGTTGACGGCTTTGTCGAAGTTCCAGGTTTGGTTCATGCAACCGGCCACAACGCCGCCGCACGCAAACAAGCCGAACGCATCCGGCAGACCATCAGGGTTTGCCGCATAGTTCGGGATCACGGTGCGCGACGTCGTCACAAGCGTGTCGATTTCCTTGCGGAAGAATGCGAGCGACACCAGCGATTCCGGCGCGAAATACCATTCGAACGACAGGTCGTAAGACGTGGCCCGGAAAGGATCGAGATCCGGATTGCCGACCGTGATCGTGCGGTTGGCGCCTGAAACACTGACGCTTGGCGCGGGGTTGAGATTGCCGAGGCCCGGACGCGCCATCACTTCAGCGGCCGCGAAGCGAACGAGGAACGAATCCATCGGCTCAAACACCATGTTGAGCGATGGCAGCGTGTCGGAATATTCGCGCTGCGTCTCAACCGTGCCGACAAATGGCGCGGCCGCGACTGGCACAAATCCCTTCGCCGTCTGATCCGTCTCGACTTGGCGAACACCGATATTGCCGCGGAAGCCGACGCCGGCGATTTCCGTGTCCCAATCGGCCTGCACGTAATAGCCGAGATCCACTTCCTCAACCGAGCGATTGTTGCCAAGCGCAGGGATGCTCGAAAGCGGATAGCGCGCCGGGTTGTTGAGATCGAGCGCGAGCGTGGCGTTGAAGAAATCCGGGCTCGCCCAGCTGTTTTGGTTGCCGACTGGCGCCGACAGCGATCGACCCGTGAGCTCTACAAGGCGAGCGTATGAATGCGGCGACACCGCCGGCGTTTGCCCAGTGCACGCTTCCGCGTTGCTGGCCGCCGTGAAGAGCGCCGCATTGCAGCCGGGGCTGGTGAGGCCGGCCTGAAGCGGATCGCGACGCTGTTCTGTCGTATCGAACTCGAAGCGCTTCCAGTTCAGACCGCCCGACAATGTGAAGGACGGGCTGAGATCGTACTCCAGATTGACGTAAGCCGTTGTGTAGACGTTGTCCGCCGTTTGCGGACGCAAGCGAATTTGCGACAGAGTCCAGATACCCGGGTCGGTGACATTCGTGGAGCCGTAATTGAAGATCGGCAGACGGTTGTCGGTGCGATAATCGTACGAGAAGAACGGAATGTTGTTCCGGTCCCACAGGATCGTGGTTTGTATCGGGTTCTCGTGCTCGGAACTTGCGTAGCCAACAACGCCGTTGACACGGAAAACGTCGCTGAAATCGTGTTCGAGGCTCAACGTCGCTTGCTGGAACACGGTTGAAAGAACGTCGAAGCGCGCTTCCGATCGAATGTCCGTGCCGGTTGTCGCGGGCGCCGACGCGCAATTGCGGAAAACGCCGTAGGTCAGCGTTCCGCCTTGGACCGCCGCATCGCTGACGCACATGCCCTGAGAGCCTGTCGCATCATTGGACGAGCTGAACGACGGCACTTCAAGGAAGATTTCCGAACGCTCGGCATCGAACTTCGCATAGAGCAAGTCGAGGCCGATGTCGGTGTTGTCGGATGGACGCCATTGAAACGAAGCCGTCGCGCCGGTGCGTTCTTGCTCGTGTTCGTAGATGTCGTAGCGCGGAATCCGCGGGTGAAACGCGTCGTTGACCTGGGTAATGGTCGGCGATGCGACGATGGGGAAGCCTTGCGGCGCCGTCGTGCCAAAATTGTTGCTTGTATTCCAGCGCACCGTGCTCGCGCCCTCTTCGAGCGCGTCGCGATGGCTCCAGGCCACGGAGAACAACGCGCCGAAATCGCCCCAGGTGTTGGAGACCAAGAATGCGCCGCGCGGATCATAGCTTTCAGACAGATCATTGTAGCCAACCTGCCCCGAGCCCGCGAGCGTGAAGCCTCGATAGTCGAACGGCCGGCCCGTGCGCAGATCAACTGTCGCGCCCAACGAGCCCTCTTCCGTTTCCGCCGAAGACGTTTTGCGCACGGTGATGGCGTTGAAGAGATCCGATGCAAATACGTTGAAATCGAAACCACGGCCGCGATTGGTGCCGCCGGCAGCGTCGGTTCCGCCCGCGGTGGAGATCGCCTCCATGCCGTTGATGCGAATGCGGGTGAAGTTCGAGTCGAGGCCGCGCACCGAGATTTGACGCCCTTCTCCCGCATCGCGGGTAATGGCCACGCCGGGGATGCGTTGGATCGATTCCGACAGATTGGCGTCCGGCATGTCAGCGATATCTTCGGCAACGATCGCATCGACGGCGCCAACTTCGGCACGCTTAATATCGATGGCTTGCGCCAGCGAGCGCCGGAAACCGGTAACGACGATTTCCTCTTCCTGCGCGCTCGGCTCAGCGTCCTGCGCGGCTGCCGTCCCGCCCATCAGGCCCGCCGCCATGGCCGCGAGCGAGATCCCGAAGGACATAGTTTTCCTGTGGTTCGACTTCCGATTCCGCGACATCTCTTCCTCCCGGTCCGCCTTCCCCCTGACGCGCCCGCTTTGCAAGCCGCGCCGGGTCGGATCTTTTTTGACACCGGTGTCAATCGAAGACATGACACCGGTGACAACGCTCGACCATAACAGTCAGGTCACGGATGACAAGCGAAACCGTCGCGGAAGGCGAACGCCGTAAGTTGAGAGAGCCGGAAGTGTGACTTTGAGTCCGCAGGTCATAGGCTCAGCGCGCGAGCCAGCCGCCATCGACGGGAATGATCGCGCCATGCACGTAGTCAGACGCGTGCGATGCGAGAAACACTGCTGCACCTGCGAGATCGGTCGCCTCGCCCCAGCGGCCCGCGGGAATGCGCGCGAGAATGTCGCGGTTGCGGGTTTCGTCGGCGCGCAACGCTTCCGTGTTGTCGGTCACCATATAGCCAGGGGCGATGGCGTTAACGTTGACACCCTTCGCGGCCCATTCGTTCGCGAGCAGCCGCGTGACGCCGGCAATCGCACTCTTGCTTGCGGTGTAGGAGGGCACACGGACGCCGCCTTGAAACGATAACATCGACGCGATGTTGATGATCTTACCGCGCCCTTTCGCGATCATGTGCTTGCCTGCGGCTTGCGCAAGAAAGAACGCCGACTTGATGTTGACATTCATCACCGCGTCCCAATCGGCCTCTGTGAAATCGACTGAGTCCGCGCGGCGGATGGCGCCGGCGTTGTTGACCAAAACGTCCACGCCGCCCAGCGCAGCGATTGCGCCCGCGATGACGCCTTCAACCGGCGCAATGCTGCTTAGATCCGCGCGCTCATAGTGAAAGCGGCGACCAAGCGCTTTGACCTCCGCTTCGGTTTCCAAGGGCACGGAGGTGCCGGCGGCGGCAATGTCGGCCCCCGCTTGCGCGAGCGCGAGCGCCAACGCTTGCCCGAGCCCCTTGTTCGCGCCGGTGACGAGGGCGACGCGGCCCGAAAGATCAAACAAACCGCTCATTTGAGTTGGCAAATATCGAGCACGTTCATGTCGGTATAGTCGAGATTCTCGCCACCCATCGCCCAGATGAAGGCGTAAGCGCTTGTGCCAGAACCCATGTGGATCGACCAAGGCGGCGAGATCACTGCTTCTTCGTTGCCGATGATGATGTGGCGCGCCGAGTCGGGCTCACCCATGAAGTGAAAGACGCGCCCGTCGGGGCCGTCGAGGTTGAAGTAGAAGTACACTTCAGAACGTCGATCGTGCAGGTGCGGCGGCATCGTGTTCCACACGCTGCCAGGCTTCAGGATCGTAAGACCCATGAGCAATTGCGCGGACTTGCACACGGCCGGAACGACGTATTGGTAGATCGTGCGTTCGTTCGATGTTTCGAGCGATCCGCGCTCAAGGGGCGTCGCATCGGCAATTGAAATTTTCTTCAACTCGAACGCTGTGTGGGCGAGCGTCGACACCAAATAAAAGCGCGCCGGATTGCTTGCATCGAGTGATTCAAAGCGCACATCTGTGCTGCCCATAGGGATATAAAGGCCGTCGCGCGGCGCGAGTTCAACGCGCTTGCCATCAACGGTGACAAGCCCCTGCCCGGTCGACACATTGACCGCCGCCATTTCCCGTCGCTCCAGAAATGGCTTTCCGGCGGCGGAGGCAGGCTCAGTCTGCGCGGGGAGTGCGAGCGGCGTCGTGGTCGGCGCGGCGCCGCCGAGAACCATGCGCTCGTTGTGCGAGTAATAGAGGTTCAGCTCGCCCGGCACGATCAGGTTTTCAACGAGATAGCGCGCGCGCAGATCATCGTTGCTGGCGCCATCCATCATGTCTGGATGGGTGGCGTGGTAGGTCTTCTTGAACACCTTCGCGGCTCCCTTTAGATTGATGGTAACCGGTGTCAAAACCCAGTGCAACGCCTACGATGAAGGCGGCGCAGTCGAATCCCGCACGATGAAGTGCGCGGGGAATGGCTTCGCTTCGCCAGCGGGCGGAATCGCGCCGTTGCCCGCGCGCAGCAGGCGTTCGGCCGCCGCCTGTCCCATTTCGAGGATAGGCCAACGCACCGTCGTCAATGCCGGCCACAGCCGTCTTGAGACCGGCGTATCGTCGAAACCCACGACGGAGAGGTCGCCGGGAATCGAAAGCCCCATCTGCCGCGCAACGTGATAGACGCCGGCCGCCATTTCGTCATTGCTCGCGTAAATCGCGGTTGGACGCGGCTTTCGCGACAGCAATTGCTGCGCGGCCGCGATGCCTGATTCATAGGTGTAGGCGCCGTCCACACACATATCGGCGGGCAACTCTATACCGCGCGCGCGCAAGCCCTCGGTGAACCCCGCCTGACGTTCCTTGCGGGAGCGGAAACCCGGCGGACCGGCGATGAACCCGATGCGCGTGTGGCCCAAATCGGCGAGATGCCGCGCGGCCTCCCCCGTCACCAGGCGGTCGTTCGACGCGACCATGTTCTCGGGCTCGTCCAGGATCGCTGAGCCGACCCGAACATAATGGCAGCCGCGTTCCTCGATGAGCTCAACAAGCTTGTCGTTCTCGGAAACCGGCGGCAGCAGCACCACGCCATAGAGCTTCTGCCGCTCAATAAATGACGCAACTTCGCTCAGGAAGCTCTTCTCAAGCCGACTGCAGGGGTGAACGACCAGTTCAAATCCAGAACCGCGAAGCCCATCCAGCACGCCTTGCTGCATGTTCACGACCATCTGCGCGTTCGGATTGTCGTAGATCAGGCCGATCAGAAACGAGCGCCGAAACGCCAAACCACGCGCTTGCGGATCGGGCACATAGCCCAGCTCCTGCATGATCTCGCCGATGCGCGTGCGCGTTTCCTCTTTGACGAATGGCGACTGGTTGATGACGCGCGACACCGTCTTCTTGGAGACGTTCGCGAGGCGGGCGATATCGTTGATGGTGGCGCGACGCTTCAAAGCGTTCACATCGCCCGCGGCTTTGACGGCGCTTGCTTTACGAATGGAAGAAGATGATCGCGTCACGCCGCTCGGCCTCGCCTGACACCGGTGAACCACGCGCATCTATCTGGATTTCGCCACGCACGGCAAGGTCAAACGCGCGCGGGGAATGTCAGCACGAAGGCCGCGCCAGTGGAGGCCTCGACCAAAGTGACGTCGCCGCCGTGCGCACGCATCAAAGCGCGTACGATGCCCAGCCCCATTCCCGTCCCCCCCGCCGCGCGGCGCGTCGTGAAAAACGGCTCGAACACAAGTGGGCGGTTGGCCGGCGAAATGCCCTCGCCATCATCGCTCAAACGGACCCGCACCACTTCGCCACCGGTCGCCTCGACGCTCAAGCGGCGCGCGCCGTGGCGGCGCGCATTGTCGGCAAGATGTCCGAAGACGATCAAGGCGTTGTCAGTTGACATCGCGATCACCGCATCGCCTTCAAGGGTGATCTCCATCGCCGGCTGATCGCGCTTCAAGTGATGGACAACTTCGCTGACACGCGCCGTACCGCCCAGTTCCGGGTTCTCCGCTCGCGCCAAGTCGCGCAAGCGGCTTAGTAGCGCGCTCATACGCTCGGTATCGGCCAACACGTTGCGCAGGAAGCGCTCGCGCTCGGTTGCGCTCATATCCACATTGTCAAGCATCAGCTCCGTCGCGCCCTTGATCGACGCAAGCGGCGTTTTCAACTCATGTGACACATGGGTGGCGAAGGCGCTCAGGTAGTCGGAGCGGTCAAACAGGCGCCGCGCCATATCCATGAAGCCCTGTGTGAGATCGGCGATCTCGCGCGTGCCGTGTTGCGGCAACGGCCCGATGGCCGCGCGATCACCGCGCGCGATCGCATTGGCGCGCCCCAACAGGCCGCGCGCGGGACGCGCCACGGCGCGCATGAACAACACACCGATCAACGCGGAGGCGACGAGAATTAGTAGCGCCGCTTGAAGCAGCCGCACGCGCTCAGCGTACATGTTGCGTACGATATTGTCGGGCGTACGCGAAAGATAGACGACGCCCCGTACGTGATCGTCCACGAACACGGGCATCGCGACAAACACACGGATCTTGGCGCCGCGACTGATGGAGTAGATCGGCGGCGGCGGCGCATCGCGGATGCGCAGGCGAAGCGTAGCACTGAACCGGCCCGCCAGCGCTTCGCGTACCTCAGGCACGTGCGCCAAAGATCCGCCCGTCTCGGCGCGACCGGCGACCACGACCCCGTTGGCGTCGAGAAAGCGGAACCCAGCAAGGGTTGTGCGTTGCGCCGCCAGCGCGATCTGCTCGAACGTTTCGCCGAGGCGAACCGCGTTGGGGTGAACAATTGGGGCAAAGCGCGCGTCCGGCCGCGACGGAAGGATCGGCGAGGATGCGAGATCAAGCGCCGGCACGATCGGCGCGTAGCGCCCTTCGGGATCGATCACGATCTCAGGCGGGCGCGGCGCACCCACGGGAAACACCTCGGGGCCGGCAAGCGCGATCTCGCGTTGATACGCAGCGGCCAGCACCGCGGCCTGGCCGATCAGCTCGCCCTCAGTTTGGCGAATGAGCTGGTTCTCATAGATGCGAAAGAACACCAAGCCCGACAGCGGCAGCAGAATTGCGCTGGCGATCAAGGCCGCCGTGATCATCCACAATGACGGGCGCCATTTGGCTGGAACGCTCACGAGGATTTCGTCAGTTGACCGAGGCGAAATCCAACGCCGTGCACCGTTTCAATCGCGTCGGCGCAGCCGACAGCCGCGAATTTCGCGCGTATATTACGCACGTGGCTATCGATCGTGCGATCCGACACATGCACGTTGCCGTAAGCTTCATCGAGAATGCGCTCGCGGCTGAAAACAATTCCAGGTTTCGCCGCCAAGGCGCGCATCAAGCTGAACTCGATTGCGGTGAGCGGCACGGGCCTTTCATCGAAGCTGGCGCTGAAGCGCGGACCATCCAGCGTGAGAGGACCTTGGCGTAGAATATCGGCATCCACTTCTTGCTTGCGCGGCGCCGCACGTTTGAGAATGGCGTTCACACGCGCCACGAGCTCACGTGGGCTGAATGGCTTTGTGACGTAGTCATCGCCGCCGACCTCCAAGCCGACGATGCGGTCAACCTCGTCGTCGCGCGCCGATAGAAACAGGATCGGCGTGTCGTCGCGTCTGCGCACGCGCCGGCAAAACTCCAGGCCATCCATCTCCGGCATACCCACATCAAGAACGATGAGGTCGGCGTTTCCCGCTTCAAGCCAAGCCAGGGCCTGAGCGCCATCAGGCGCCTCGGCCGTACTCATCCCGGCTTTTTCCAGCGCGAAGCAGATCACTTCGCGGATGTGCGGGTCGTCATCGACCACGAGGATGTGCCTGTTCATGTGCTCACTTTAGCTTCGCTGTTTTTCGCCGCAACACAGCTATACCGTCGCTAGTCGCATCCTGCTCGTGCGCTTTGGGGCGTCGCGCTAATCAGCCGCCATTGGGAGGTTCTGGTCATGGCGAACGGCATCAAACTTTATGGCGACAGCGTCAGCGGCAATTGCCTGAAATGCAAATGGGTCGCCGAAGCGCTCGGAATTCCGTTCGATTGGATCGAAACCGACATCATGGTTGGCGGATCTCGCACACCCGAATTCCTGGCCATGAACCCAGCCGGGCAAGTTCCCGCCGCGATTCTGCCCGACGGCCGCGCGCTCGCTCAATCAAACGCCATCATGTTGTATCTGGCGGAAGGTTCGCGGCTCATACCCCGAGATCCATACGCGCGCGCGAAGATGTTCGAATGGCTGTTTTGGGAGCAATATAGTCACGAGCCGCAAATCGCCGTGCGTCGGTTCTTGATCACCTACCTCAAAAAGAGCGTCGATGAAATTCCAGCGACCTTGCTTCCAAAAGGCGAAGCCGCGCTGGCGCGCATGGAGCTGCAATTGACCGTGACGCCCTATTTTGTGGGCCACGACCTCACGCTCGCGGACATTGCGTTGGTCGCCTACACGCGCGTGGCGCACGAAGGCGGATACGATCTCAACAAGTTTCCCGCGGTCAAGGCCTGGGTTGCGCGCGTCGAGGCGGACCTCGCGCTTAAACCAGCCGCCTAGTCGTTCTCGTTGGCCGGCGTTTCCGAACGGTCGGCGAACTTGCTGTGGACGCGCTTCAGTCCCGCGATGATCGCCCGACGTTCCTCGGGGCCAAGCGTGGCGCGGGTGTCGGCCAGCAATGCGATGGCAGCGATGTGCACGTGGATGGCGTCGGGATTGAACGGCGCGCCGGATCGCCAGTGCGCGATCAGGTCGCACAATTGAAATGCGCCTTCGCTGAGGTCGTCAAAATCGAACACGCCCGAATCGCAGAAAATGTCGTTGGCGAGCGCGTAGATTTCCGGAACGAGATCCGCGCCGTTTGGCGCAGTCAATTGCGTCGCCAGCCCTTGCAGCATCGAGACTTTCACCTCGATCGTGCCAACGACAATTTCGCGCAGCGCGCCCAATTGTTCCTGCGCACCGTCAACGGCGTCATGAACCGTAACACCCTCGGCGACCCCGACATATTGCGCCAACCGATTGGCTGGAAAGAAACGCCGCATCATAGCTGGATCCTCTGAGGCCGCATGAATGCGTCGATATCGTCTTGCGACAAGTTCGGCTCGCTTGCGTCACCAATTGGACTGTTCAAATCCGTGCTGCGTCGCCCCGCCACCCCCATGGGCGGACCTTCAAACTTGAAACGGCGGTCCGGACCGATGTAGTTCGCCGTTTCTACGAAGGCGCGCTCGTCGCGTGCGATTCTGAGAATGCGGCTGAGCAATACCGCCGGCTTAAGCGGCTTGGCGATCACGACATTGGCGCCACAGTCGCGTGCCGCCTCAATGCGCCCCACACTCGTATGGCCCATGATGAGCGCAACCGAAGTGAAGCGGTTGGGCTCCAGTGGCGAAGCGCGCAGCCAGCGCACCAACTCCAGGCCATCCTCGCCCTCAAGGTTCGGTTCGGCGATTACGAGATCAACTGGCTTCCGTACAAGAGTGTCCTTCGCTTCCTGCGCGGACAGACAACGCACAAGATTGCCAGCGCCGAAGCCTTTGACGATCTGGGACAGGATGTCGAGATTGTGCTGACCGCGCTCGATCAGCAGGATACACGCCTTCTCCAGGTTAACTTTGGAGTTGAGTTCAGCGGGCGCCAGCATGGCGGCTACAAAAACTCAACATCGTCGCGTCCATTGGCGCCGACATTCTCGTCGCCATGCAAGCGCGCGCGAAGGTCTCCGAGAGTAACGCGCTCCAGCACCGCCTGCAGCGACACGCAGGCCTCTGGCGCCGCTTGACTGTGCACCGCGCTCAGCACGTCGCGCATCGCCGCCAGATGCTGAAGCATCACATCAAGCATCTGCAGATCGTGCAGGCGCTCGCTCGCAAACTCTGGACGCACTGCGACAGCGCACAACGAGCCTTCAATGTGCAGGCCCATCGCACGCGTCGCTTCCATCTCGACGGCAAGGCGGCGGCAAAGCTCGCCGATGGTTACGGCGTCCGCCTCCGGTTGGACGGTGAGCAGCGCTGACGCGATCATCAAAACAGCTCCAGGTCGCCAGTCGGCGCTGGCGCAACCGGCGCCGGGCGCACGCGCTCGACTGTGACCGCGGCGGGATCGGCGCGATCAAGAAAGAGTTGGATGACGCGGCCCGTTGTCGGCCAGAAGCGGATGCGGCGCGGGCGATCGCCGCCGAGGCTCTCACCAACGCAGCGAATATTCTCGGTTCGCAGAAAGCGTGCTGCGAACTCGGCGTTTTGCTGGCCGATGTCGGACAACCCTTCGACAACGCGCGCGCCGCCGAACAATTTCGCTTCGAGACGCTCGCGCGCGGCGCCGCGCTGCAGCAGGCCGTTGATCAGCAATTCCATCGCCTGCACGCCATATTTCAACGAGTCATTCCGTGGGTTGGTCTCCCCCGGCAGCAGGAAGTGGTTCATTCCCCCGATGCGCAACAACGGATCACGCACACAAGCGGCGACGCACGAGCCGAGGACCGTAGAGAGCACGGCGTTCGGATCGTTCAGGATCTCGTACTGACCCTGCACGACGTGCACCATGCGCTCGCGCGGCGCGGGCGCGGTCTGGGGAGCGGCGTTTGTGATCACGAAAGCGGGCCGAAGACTTGCTCGATCTTCTTCTTGAGTTCCGCGGTCGTGAAGGGCTTGGCGAGGTAGTTGTTGACGCCGTACTGGACGGCGCGTTGCACAAGCTCTTTGTCGGAGCGGCCAGTGAGCATGATGAAGGCGGATTTCCGCGTGCGCTCCTGGCCACGGATTGCCTTGAGGAACTCAAGGCCGTCAACCTTCGGCATGTTGTAGTCGGAGATCACCAGCTCAACGGGTCTCAGCGCGAGCTGCTTCAAGCCGTCTTCACCATCGACGGCGTCGCCGACGTCGGTGATTCCCATCTGTTGAAGCGCGGAACGTACAAGTGCGCGCATTGTCATCTGATCATCGACGACCAGCACGCGGATCGCGGAGGCGGCGGGCATCAGGATACTCCTTTGTGCTGCGCTGAGCAGCTTGAGAGAGCCGCCGCGGCAATGCGCGACAGCGACATCTGACGCTCAACCGCGCCAATTTCGTGGGCCACTTTCGGCATGCCGTAGACGACGCAGCTTGCTTCGTCCTGCCCGATGGTCCGCGCGCCGGCTTGGCGCATCTGCAGCAAGCCCTGGGCGCCGTCGCGGCCCATACCGGTGAGCAATACGCCAACCGCTTTGTCGCGGGCGGCTTGCGCGACGCTGCCAAAGAGCTCGTCAACGGATGGGCAGTGTCCGTTCACCGGTGGGCTTTGCACCAAACGGCAGTGGTATTCGCGACCGAGACGCTCGACGCGCAAATGCGCGTCACCGCCGGGCGCCAAGTACACCGACCCGGTACGCAATGGCATTCCATCCTCGGCTTCGCACACATGCGGGCCGCAGAGGCGATCAAGGCGGGACGCGAAATTGCGCGTGAACACTGGCGGCATGTGTTGGGTGATCACCGTCGGCGGGCAATTCGCGGGGAAGGACGCCAGCAGCGTCTGCAGCGCTTCTACGCCACCCGTGGATGAGCCAATCGCCAAGATGTTGTCGTTGCCCGCGAAGGCCTGCGGTGATGGCGTCGGCACGCGCTCAGCATTACGCGCACGCAAGCGTGCCGTCGCGGCGGCGCGAATCAGGTCCGGCAGCACGCGAAACGCCGCGCGAACGTCGCCGCCGCGTGGTTTGCCGACACAATCGAACGCGCCCATTTCCAGCGCCTGAAGCGTAACGTCGGCGCCTTCCTGCGTCAGCGTCGATACCATGATCACCGGCGTAGGCCGCAGGCGCATCAGACGCTCAAGGAACTCGATTCCGTTCATACGCGGCATCTCGACATCAAGCGTGATGACGTCGGGGTTCAGTTGCTTGATCGCCTCGCGCGCTTCGATGGGGTCAGCGGCGAAGCCCGCAACCTCGATCCCCACCTCGCCCGCGAGCGCGCCGGCGATCATCGCCCGCATGGTGGGCGAATCGTCCACGATTAGAACGCGCAAGCTCATGCCGCGCCCCCCTTTTTCAAACGATAGGCCGTGAGGCCATCGGAATCGAACGCGAGGTCGCTCACGCGCTCGGAATGTCCGACGTAAAGGCGACCGTGCGGCTGCATGAGCGCGCGAAACCGCGCCCAGATCCGATCCTGCGTCGCATCGTCAAAGTAGATCACGACGTTTCGGCAGAAAATGGCGTCGAACTTGCCTTTCATCGGCCAATCCCCGATGAGGTTGAGTTCGCGGAACGCGATCAAGCTCTTCAACTCGTCGTTCGCAACCCAGCGACCTGACGTGCGATCGCGCTTCATGTACTTGTCGCGCAACGAAGCAGGCACCGGCGACACCGCTTCTTCGTTGTACTCGCCCGCGCGTGCGGTTGCGACGACATTGGGATCGATGTCACTGGCGAGAATGCGTACATCGAGTTGCGCCGCGTTGGGCAACACCGACAGCAGCGTCATTGCCATGGAATATGGCTCCTGCCCCGTTGAGCACCCGGCGGACCAAAGGCGCAGGCGCTGACCGGCCCTTGCCGCCGCGGCCAATGGCGTCAGCACCTGATCGCGCAGCAGGTCGAAATGGTGCGGCTCGCGGAAGAATCGCGTCACGTTGGTCGTCAACGCCGCCAACATGGCGCTGCGCTCGTCCTTGCCCTGAGGGCCCGCGACGAAGGCGCAATAGGCGGCGAAGTCCGGCAGCTTCAATACTCGAAGGCGCTTGGCCAAGCGCGAGTACACGAGCGCGACCTTCGACTCCTGCAAATGAATGCCGGCGTCGGCGTACAGCATCTTCGCGATCTGCTCGAAGTCGGCGCCCGTGAAAGGGAACTCGCCTTCGACCAAATTCACGCTTTCGCTCATACGGGCGCGTGTCGCGGCGTTGGTCATGCGGCCACCTCAAGGGCAGCGTCGTCCGGCAAAATCTGATCGAGCACGATCCAGCTGATCATCCGGCCCTCGACGGCGAGGATCCCCTTCACGAACTTCTTCACGGCGTCGCACGCAACATCCGGCGTGGGCTGCACCGCGTCGGCGGTCGTGGTAAGGATTTCCGACACGGCGTCGACCAGCAAACCAACAACGCGACCACCAATGCGGACAACGATGATGACGTTGCGCGCGCTGGTTTCAGTCGCGCCGAAGCCCAAGCGATTTGCAAGGTCGATGATTGGCAGAACAGCGCCGCGCAGATTGATGACGCCGCGTACATACGCGGGCGAGTGCGGCAATGGCGTCGCCGCCGCCCATCCGCGGATTTCGCGAACGGCCATGATGTCCACGCAGTATTCCTGATCGCCGATGCGGAACGAGATCAGTTCGATGCGGTTGGCGGAATTGATTTCGGTCATTGTTCAGCCTGCCTTTGCGAGAAGCGCGGGATCGGGAAGCCGGTCGGCGGCGCGCTGCGCCACCAGGCCATCAACATCGAGGATGAGCGCGACGCGGCCGTCGCCCAGTATCGTCGCAGCGGCGACGCCTTCGACCCGCTGGTAATTGGCCTCAAGGCTCTTGATCACGACTTGGCGCTGGCCCTGGATCGCGTCGACCAAAAGCGCCGCGCGGCCGCCGCCTTCACTTTCGACCAGCAGAACCACGCCTTCGGTTGGACTTGCCGGCATGTCGTGAAAGCCAAGGCTCACACCAACGTCGATCAGCGGCACAAAACTATCGCGAACCGAAAGCACCGCGCGGTTTGGGCCCATGCGGTGGACCTCGCCTTCCTTCGGCTGCAGCGTTTCGATAATCGTCGTCAGCGGCGCAATAAGCGTTTGATCCGCCGACGTGACAACCATACCGTCGAGCACCGCGAGCGTGAGCGGAAGGCTTAGCGTGAACGTTGAACCGCGCCCCGGTTGCGACGCGATCGAGATGCGACCGCCTAGCGCCTGAATGGAGCGTTTTACAACATCCATACCGACACCACGGCCAGAAATGTCGGAAACCGATGACGCCGTCGAGAATCCCGGAAGGAAGATGATATTGTCGATTTCCTCGTCGCTCATCGGCGCGTCTGGCGAGATCAGGCCCTTCTCGATCGCCTTTGCGCGCACGCGTTCGCGATTGATGCCGCGCCCATCGTCGGACACTTCGATGACAATTCGCCCGGAGCGATGGAGTGCCGCCAGCTTGATTGTGCCTTCGGCTGGCTTTCCGGCGTCGACGCGGTCATCGGGCCCTTCGAGACCATGATCTACTGCGTTGCGCAGCATATGCGTGATTGGATCTGACAGCCGTTCAATCACCGTCTTGTCGACTTCGGTGCCTTCACCTTCCATCACGAGGCGCACTTGCTTGCCTGTGGCCGTCGCAATCTCACGCACCAAACGCGGCATTCGTTGGAAAACGGACTTCACCGGCTGCGCGCGTATCGCCATGACGCTGTCCTGCAACTCGCGCGTCAGTTGTTCGAGCTCATCTAGGCCAAGGGCTACACTTGAAGAGCGTTCAACCGCGCCTGTCTCGCCCACACGCTGCGCCAACATCGCTTGGTTGATCACAAGCTCACCGACGAGATCGATCAGACGATCAACACGCTCTAGGTCGACCCGGATGGTAGCGGCGGGCGGCGCCGAGGCCGCGGCCACTTGCGCACCGCCGCCACCTCGCAGGTCGCCGTCGTGATGCTCTGCCTCAACGCGCGCGATTGATGGCGAGATTGGCGCCGCATCGGCGGCGGCCAACGCGGGTGCGGCGATATGCGACGGCGCAACCACCACCTCGCGCTCGATCGACAACTCGCAATCGCCTTCCACAAAATCGAAAATCTCGCGGATGTCCGCTTCGGCTTTCTCGCCATCGAGGAAAACGGTCCAAGAGATATAGGCGCCGTCCGGATTGAGCATGTCGAGCGTCGGAACGCTTTCGACATCCATCTCAATCTCGCACGCGCCGAGCCGCGCCACTTCGCGCAACAAGAACAACGGATCGTTGCCCTTAGCGTAGAGCGCCGGATTTGGCTTGAACGTGATGCGCCAGCGGCGGGCTATGGCCGGCTCATCGAGCGAGATTTGCAGTGGCGTAAATCCAAACGGGTCTTCCTCCTCCACGTCAGCATGAGCCAGCGCGGCGGGCTTGTGATCACCGGACGCGAGCGTTGTGAGCTCGTCCGCCAACGTATCGCAGCGACCTTGATCAACCGCTCCGCCGTCCCGTGCGGCGTGCACCAAATCCGCCAGTACGTCGCTTGCGCGCAGCATTACCCGCACCGCCTCGGCGTCGATCGCGAGTTTTCCGGAACGCATCAAATCCAGTGCGGTCTCGAACGTGTGCGCGAACTTTACGAGATCCTCGTAGCCGAAAGCGCCCGCGCCACCCTTCACAGAATGGACCGCCCGGAACACCGCGTTGATGACCTCGCCGTCGCTGTCGCCGGCTTCGAGCGCCATCAAGCCGTTCTCAAGCTCAGCGAGCTGCTCGTCGCATTCCTGAAAGAACGTAACCTTGATTGACTCGAACGGATCCATTGTCGCCTCCGTTAAGCCGAGACACGGCGGATAGCGTCGACGAGCTTGGCGGCGTCAAACGGTTTCACGATCCAGCCCGTAGCGCCGGCATCGCGGGCGCGTTGCTTCTTGGCGCCCTCGCTCTCGGTCGAGAGCACCAGAATCGGCGTCGCGCGATGGTTGTCGCCGGCCCGCACGCGCTCGATGAAGCCAAACCCGTCGAGTTTGGGCATGTTGATATCGGTGATGATCACGTCAGCGCCGTGCTCGGCCAGCACTTCGATGCCATGCTCGCCGTCCTCGGCCTGCACTACGTCGAAGCCCGCTTCTCTGAGAACGAGCAGGAGCATTTCTCGCATCATGCGAGAATCATCCACGGTGAGGATGCGCTTACTCATGTTCCTGCCTCCTCCGCGTGAACGCCCATGTATCGGAGCGCCGCCACCATTTCCTCGGAACGCCGCACGATTGCGAACGCCACTCCGTCATCGGCCCACGTGCGCGCCGCTGACACCAGCACTTGCACGCACTGCCCGCCAATCCGCTCAACGTCGCCGCCGTCGATCTCGACGGCGTGGCCGCGGAGCGCCAGCAATTCGCTGCGGAGCGGCGCTGCTGCGCGAAAGTCCAACGCCGCTGCCAACTTGAGTGCCGATGGTGAGTTCATCCTTAAAACTCCTGCCAATCGTCCGCCGCGGCGGCGGCCGCCGCCGCAGCCGCTTTCGGCTTTGCAGAGGGACGCGGCGAAGCGGCGAAGCTCGTGGCGATACGCGCGTGCTGCTTGGCGACAGCGTTTCGCGTGCGCGCCGATGGCGCCTCAGCTTTGGTGGAGACCTCAAACTGAGCGATGAGCTTCGATAGCTCGTCCGCCTCTTGCGCCAACGAATGGCTAGCAGCGGTGCTCTCCTCGACCATTGCTGCGTTCTGCTGCGTGCTCTGATCCATCTGATTGATGGCGGCGTTCACTTCGCTGAGCGCCGTTGCTTGCTCTTGGGCCGAACCAGAAATGTCGCTCACCAGGGTGTTGATGCGATTCACGCCATCGAGAATGCGGTGCAGAGCTCCGCCCGTCTCACCCACAAGTTTCACGCCAGCTTCGACCTGTTGTGAGCTCGTTGAGATCAGACCTTTGATCTCCTTCGCCGCGTCTGCCGAACGCTGCGCGAGCGCGCGCACTTCGCTTGCGACCACTGCAAAGCCGCGTCCCGCTTCGCCCGCGCGGGCGGCTTCGACGCCGGCATTGAGCGCCAGCAAATTGGTCTGGAAAGCGATTTCATCGATCACACCGATGATTTGCGTGATCTGGCGCGCGGACGTCTCGATCGCTTGCATCGCGCCGACGGCCTGGCCGACGACTTCACTACCCTTCTCGGCGTCGGTTCGCGTCACGCCAACAGCGGAATTGGCTTGCCGTGCGTTGTCGGCCGTCTTTCCGACCGTCGCGGTGATCTCGTCCAGCGCCGCCGCCGTTTCCTCAAGCGTGGCCGCTTGCTGCTCCGTGCGGCGAGACAGATCGTCGGCGGCTTGGCTGATTTCGCCGGTGCCGGAACGAACGCCGTTGACGTTCGACGAGATGACCGTCATCGCTTGCTCCAGTTGGGTGAGCGCTGCGTTGAAGTCATTTTGAAGCTTCAAATAGGCGTCGGGCAGTCTGTGCGTGACACGATACGTCAGATCGCCCGCGGCGAGCTTGGACATGCCTTCGCCAAACGAACGCACAACCAGTTCCTCGGCTTCTCGCGCGGCGCGCGCTTCGGTCTCCTTCTGCGCGGCCTCCGCGGCGACACGCTCCACTTCACGGCGCCTCTCGTCGTCTTTGCGCTGGAGCAGGCTCTTACGGAACAGCTCCAGCGTCGCCGCGATCTTGCCTGTTTCGTGCAGGTCGTCCGTGAACGGCACGGTCACGTCGTCGCGACCTTGGGTGAGCGAGTCCATTGTCTCGCCGAGGGCGCTAAAGCGTTGGCCGAGCCCACGCGACGTGACCCAAGCCAAGAGGCCGGCGAGACTAAGCCCTACGAGCGCGATCAACGCCTGAACAAAGAGTTCGAATTTCGCCGTCGCGATGCGTTGATCGAGCAGGCGCAGCAATTGCTCATTCGTGGCGCGCCAAGTGGCGTCAGTGATGCGCGGAAAGTCGATTTCGGTCTGGTCGCTGGAGATCGTGGTTGCGCCAAACAGGCCGCCGCGCTCTTCGGCGATCATCTGGTGGCCGATGCGACGGAGTTCGACGGCGCCTTCTGCCAGAGCCACGCGCAATGCACCGGTTTCGTCAACTTCAATCGCGCGCTCGATGCTATCAGCGGCGACGTCAGTGCTCGCTTCCAGATGGTTGATGTAGCCAAGGATCGTAAATTCGCGACCTGTTGCGCCGATTGGGGTCGCTGCGATCGAGGTGTCGAGTTGATCCTCGCGCAACATCATATTGGGGATGCCCGCGGTGACGGCGGACATGAGGTAGTAGGTCTCAAGTTCGGCATCGAGCGTGAGGTTCGAACCGTCGGCGATGGCTTGCATAAGCGCCGCGCCGGCCTCGAGGCGGGACACACCCTCCTCTGCATTCACCCACGCCTCATAGGGCTCGGCCGTGCCGAACCGGGCGTTCGCTTCCTCATGCCCTTCTACGGCGCAGCACGACGCACTGTTGAGCGCATTCCACACTTGCTCAAGGTAGGCCGCGCCCTCACGCTCCTTCTCGAGAAATTGCTCCTCGCCCCACTTGTCTTGAACGTAAAGGCCCGCGGCTGTGATTGCGGTGAACCCAAATACGCCAGACATCACAGCGAGCCGCGTGCCGATCGCCAGTCGAGAGTTAAATTTCGAGAACATGGTTTTCACCCCTCCCAGGGCGATTGAAACGGAGTGATTTCGAAGCGCAAACCGACGACCCACACATGATCGCGATCGCGATCGCCGCCAGGGTCGAGAACGATCTGCAAGTCCGGCTGCACGCGCAGCCACGGCGTGATTCGATCCGAATAGGTCAACTCGATGCCGGTCTCGGCGCGCGCGGCGCGAATGCCGACATCGGCTTCGTTGGCGCGATGCTTGTCGCTCAACACGCCTTGATACGCGCCGACTGAGATTTGGCTGTCTGGCCGTGAAGCAAGCGGCCGATCAACCAGCAAACCCGCCTGCCAGCCGCCGGCGTACGGCGTCGTGTCGCCATCGGAGACGCCGATGCGCGCAAAGCCGTCGACGCCTGCGCGGATCGGGTGCTCGAACGCCACATAGGCGCCCCGTGCATCGCGTTGCACTGGATCCCCGCCAAGATCCAGCTCGCGGATGTCGTCCTGGTCGTCTGTGTAACCCCAGGCGCCGAAAGCGATCTTGCCTGAACCGGTCCACGCATACTCGCCGATGACCAACGCGCCCTCGTCGAAATCAGTATCGACGCTGCCAGGATCACCGATGACGCCCGCATTGGCGTTCAACACGGCCACCATGAGCGAGCCGTGTTCGCTGGTTTCGAACCGGCCACGCGCCGCAAGCGCTGTTGACGGAAAGATCGAAGGGCCGTTCGCGCCAGTGGCGGCGAGTTCCGATCCGATTCCAAAAGCAGGCGCGATCAACAAGCCCGCGGCATCGTTGGCGTAGAACTCGCTGTTAAGGTCGTAGAGGCCGGCGCGGATGCTGCCGCCGTCCCAAGCTTGCTCGACCCAGAACTCGAACAAACGCAGTCGTTCACGCGACACTTCGATGTTGTCCACGCCCTGCAACGTGCCCAAGCGATCATTTGGTGCGGCGCCGGCGTTGTTCAGCACGTGGGCGTGCAATGTGGCGCCGCGCCAGCCGCCGATCGCACCGAGGTCGGCATCCATGACCAGGTCGAGATTGTCGAGATAGGCGCCGGACGCATCAATCTCATCGTTCCAGCCGGCGATGACATCGCCGGTGTAAGCTAACGACCAGCTCACTGAATCGTCGGCGGCTGCGTTGCCGGCGAGCAGAATAACCAGCGGCGCGGCCGCTCCCGCGCCGATCAGGCGCGGATCCCTCTTTTTCAACGTTGTAGACACATGCTCCCCCTCGCGCACTTCTGCGCGCTTAAAACTCTTGCCAATCTTCTTCGGCGGACGGCTTCAGCGCGGTCGCGCCGCGCGTCGAATAGGCCCGTGTCGGCGCCGCCTTCGCGTGCATTGACGGCGGAAGCGTGCGCGCAGTCACGGGCGGGCGTTGTGTCGCAGTCGACGTCGCCGGATGCGGGGCGCCGATCTCGAACTTCGCCACCAATTGCGTGAGGATTTCAGCCTCATGCGTCAGCGCGTGGCTGGCGGCGGTGCTCTCTTCCACCATCGCCGCATTCTGCTGCGTGGTTTGATCCATCTGATTGATTGCGGTGTTTACTTCGGTCAGCGCCGTGGATTGCTCCTGCGCCGAAGCCGAGATTTCGCCAACGAGGCCGCTGATTTCCGACACCTTGCTGACGATCTGACCGAGCGCATCACCCGTGCGATGGACGAGATCGACACCGGTTTCGACATGACGCGAGCTCTCCATGATGAGGCCCTTAATTTCCTTGGCGGCGTCTGATGAACGTTGCGCCAGCGCGCGCACCTCGCTTGCGACCACCGCGAAGCCGCGGCCGGCCTCGCCCGCGCGCGCGGCTTCGACGCCGGCGTTGAGCGCCAAGAGATTCGTCTGGAAGGAAATCTCGTCAATGACGCCGATGATCTGCGAGATTTGCTTAGCCGAGCGCTCGATCTCACCCATGGCGGCGACCGCATGACCAACGACCTCCCCGCTCCGCTGGGCATCGACCCGGGCAGCAGCGACGACGGAATTTGCTTGAGTCGAGCCGGACGCCGTCTTCTTCACGGTCGCCGTGATCTGGTCGAGCGCGGCTGCCGTTTCTTCCAGTGTCGCCGCCTGCTGTTCGGTACGGCGCGAGAGATCATCCGACGCCTGCGTGATCTCGTTGGCGCCGGATCGAATACCGCCCGCGTTGGTTGCGATCACCTTCATCGAATCTTGCAAAGTCGCCATCGCGTCGTTGAAGTCGGCGCGCAGCTTTTCGTATTCGCCGGGGAAAGGCTCGCTCAGCCGAAACGTCAGGTCGCCGGCGGCGAGCTTCGACAAGCCTTCGGCGACACCTGTCACGACGCGACGCTGCGCCTCTTCGGCGGCTTCGCGCTCCTGCTGGAGGCGCACGCGCTCGCGCTCCGATGCATCGAGGTAGACCGAGATGGCGAGATCCATGTCGATCAACGCCGCTTTCGTCAGAGCGGCGAGCGTTTCGGAGAGGTCATTTGTATCGACACGGCCAAACAAGCCGCGCTTCGCCGCTTTTGCTTCGACCACTTCGCGGATCAAGCTCTCGAGCATCAGCGCGTAGCCGCCAATGTACCATTTCGGCTCCAGGCCGATTCTTGCGTGGGTTTCGCCGATACGCTGAACGCTGGCGTAATAGTCGCTGCTGAAATCGCCACTCGCGATGCGCACCCAGTGGCGCGCTTGGGCGCCCTTCGCGGCGCCGATATGCTGCTCACCGGAGAAAAACTTGCTGACGGCCGGGACTTTGCGGACTTGTTCGTAGAAACGATCGAGCCCCGCTCCCAGCCCCTTCTCAATTGCCCCCTTGGCCCGCTGCAAAGCGCCGCGCGCGGCGGCATCCAAGCGTATGAATTCCAATCGGTCTTTCAGCTGATCCGCGCTCATGGCCGCCCCGAGGAAAATACCGGGCGCAACCTGCGCGTCGGTATCCCAATATTCGCGGCATGCGCTTAAGTCGTGGTAAATGCAGGATGGTTGATTTATCTAACAAAAGTTGCAAACAAAAGTCGTATTTCAAGTATTATTATGGCTACGCAGAACTGATGTCATATATGTACTAAATAGAACGGCATAATGCTTCTGCCATAGGCGGTGAGGCAGTTGAGCCAACTCAAGCATTTGGTGATTATATGCACGCGTAATTCGGGAAAATCACCCGGTAGGATTGCGTCCAAGTGCCCAACCCCACTCCCAGAGCGCGCCGCCTCAGTCCGTCCTTCCCGGTTTCGGACATTGCCCGTAATCCGCTGTTTTTACTTGGTGAAGACTTAGCCTCTGGCCCAGCCAGCACGTCCGGTTACGGCCCCAACGCCATCATCGTGCGCGCCGGAGAAAACAACCGACTCGCCCACGTTGTTCAGGCCGGCTGGGCGTACCGTTATGAACGGCTCGAAGACGGGCGCCGCCAAATTCTTAACTTCCTCATCCCTGGCGACATCATCGACATCGAAGCGCTGATGTTCCCCGGCGCGCCTGCGTCTTTCTCCGTACGCGCGCTCACCGAGCTCGATCTGCAAACATTCCCGGCGTCTGACTTGCGCGAAATGGCGGAACGATCCCCAGAGCAGCGTCACGCATTCGACGTCGCAGTGCGCTTACATCTGCGCGCATTGGGCGAGCGGCTCGTCGATATCGGACAACGCGGCGCGCCTGGCCGGCTCGCGCGCTTGTTCGCGGATTTGCACGATCGCCTCGCCGAGCGCGCGCTTGTCGGTCGCGACGGCGTGTTCGATCTCCCTGTAAGCCAAGATCACATTGCCGACGCACTCGGCATCACGCCGGTCCACGTGAACCGCACGTTGCGCTCTTTCCGCGCCGCGCAGCTGATCGAGATCGAACGCCGACGCGCCCGTATTCTAGACCGCGCCGCGCTCGACCGCATCGCTGCTGGCTAACTCGGCGGCGATGCGGCAGCGGCGCTGACCGCCTGAACGTTGTCGTCTGAGTTGCGATCGATGCGCTTGTTGTAAGGGTCGATCCCGGCGAAGCGGGGTTCGCGGTCCACGATAAGCTCAATTGTCTGCCGGCCGCGGCGAATCGGCCGTCGCTCCATCGCGATAACATCCTCAGACGAGAAGGCTCCTTCGCCGGGCTCGGCGTTAAACACACCGATCTCGAAAGCTTCAGCCAGCGGCGCTTCCGTTTCCGCGCCCTCGCCATCAGCATAGAGCTTGCGCGCCTCCACCACCATGGAAACATCCCAGCGTCCGTCAGCGCGACGCGCGGTCGAGGCTTCGACGACGCGTGCGTCATAGAGCGTGATACGCTCAAATAGGTCCGTGATCAGCGCATCATGTTCGGGTCCGGCTTCCTCTCGCAGGATACGGAGAAAATCGCTCGAACGTGGATACGGGGCGCCGCGGAAGCTGAAGTCCGTCAGCAGACGCTGCATCGAGCGATTGACGACATCCTCCCCGACCTCACTGCGCAGGAAGTACATCACCACGCCGCCTTTGCGATAATGGATGTACCCCTGGTTCTCGACGCGGTTGAGCGGCAGTTCTTCAACCACCTCGCCGCCGCGCGAACGCAGATAATTGTCGAGCTCGTAACGGAGGAAGCGCCGCACCTGATCGGGGCCAAGGATTTCCTCCATCACCAGCAGAGCCGAGTAGGAAGCAAACGTCTCCGACAGCATGGTCGAGCCCTGCTGGTCGCCGCCGATCAATTGGTGCGCCCACCATTGGTGAGCGACTTCGTGTGCGGTGACGTAAGTGACGTAGTCGATACGGTCGGTCTCACGCGCGGCCTGGGCATCGTCAAAGCGAGCGATGAAGCCGATTGCTTCGGAATAAGGCACCGTGTTCGCGAAGGCCTGCGCAAACGTGGCGTAGCCTGGGAATTCCAGAATACGCATCTGCCGGAACTGGTACGGCGAAAATTCGCGCGTGAACACGTCGAACGACACCTTCATCGCTCGCATCATCCGCTCGATATTGTATTCGTGGCGACGGTCGTAATAGACCTCCAACGCGACGTCGTTCCAGTTATCTCGCGCTATTTCGTAGTGAGCGGATTGGATCGAGAAGAAGTGCAAAATCGGCGCATCCGTTCGGAAATGGACGGTTCGGCGGCCATTTGCGGTTTCATCGGACACTGTGTAACCGGGCGCGATCGGCGTCTGGCCGGCGTCAGTTGAAACCGTGATGTCGGCATTCACCCAATCGGCGTCGTGGCGCAGGTAGTTGAAACCGCGCGCGGTTTCATCCTCGAGCCGCGCCATCCGCAAATCCTCCGGCAGCCCGTACTTCCGCCGCAGGTTGCGATCCTGAAGCAGGCTGCCGCGATCGAAGCCCATGAGCGGCGCGAGCGCGCGATCATTGATGAACGAGCCGTTGTCGTTGATCTGGGTCAGCACATTGCTGTTGCGGAAGCCCTCATAGCCATAGCGCGTCGAGAACCGAATCTCGCGGCGCTCCCCCGGCTGCATCGGCTGCGACAACGTCCATATCTGGAATGGAAACGAAGGCGTTTCGTCAGCGAAGTCGCGCTCTACCGTCGCGCCGTCGATCTCAACATTCACCAATTCCAAATCCTGCGGCCACAACAAATGGATCTGCGTGAGGGGCGCGCCAGTTCGATTTTCGATCTGATAGGCGCCCTGCGCCTCCGCGCGATGTTCGCTCGGATACAAATCAACGCGCAGCGTGACGTCGGTGACCTTGGGCTGCGGCGCGGTTTCGTATTGGAGCAGAGCGCGCTCCATGTCCGCCTGCCAACGCTCGCCGGCGAGGTTCGACCGATAATCGTTGAGGACATTGGTGTTGTAGTAAATCCAACCGCCAACGCCCGCGAATGCGAGCACCAACAAACCGGCGAAGGCGCCCGCGACGCCAGACAATCGTCGAGGCAGCATGCGCAAGCGCGGCATGAGCCGCGTATCGCCGCCACGCCGCCAAAGCGAGTAGGCGAGCACGACGAGCAGCAGCGCGAAGATCGACCAATAAGCCTGGAACCACGCGGCGCCGATCCAATAATGCCCTTGGTCGTTCATCTCAGACAGCGGCGAATTTGGGTAACCGGCGTAAATGTAAATGTTGTGGTCAAAGCCCATCTGGCCGGCCACCATGGTGACGATCAGGTAGACGATCATCAGACCCCAGCCGATGAATTTGTGCGGCGAGATGGCCTGGAAGAACACCGCAAGCGCGGCGATGGCGAAGCAAAACACCAAGGACGGCGCGGCGTACCAGAAGAAATATTCGTGCAGGTTGAACTGCGTGAAGCCTTTCAGCGCTTGCACAAGCACCGCGGCAGCGACGCTGACGCCGATACTCGCCGCCAGCACGATCAACAGTGCAAGCACCTTCGGCGTCACGAATGTCCAATCCGGCGCCGGCGTGGAATCGACGATTTCGTGCAGCCGCTTTTCGCGATCGCGCCAAACGAGCTCGCCCGCATAATAGGTTGCGATGATGACGGGGATGATCGTGAACGAGCCGAGCAACGTCTGCGCCATAACCAGGGTGACGGGATAGATCGTGGTACTCCCCGGCCCGCCTTCGTCGGCGAACCAAAGAGAACCGCCGGCATTGAACAGGCCCACGCCCATCAGCACGATGAAGGCGGGGCTCGTCAGCACATAGGCCGCTTCAAACCGCGCGCGCGCCCAAACTTGGCGTAGCGCCGTCGCGAAACCGAAATTGCGGCGCGAGGGCGCTGCGAGCGTCGTCGCGATGGGCGTCTCCGCCTCGGGCTTTTCCTTGCGGGCCAACTTCGCCGCGCGGGTGGAAAAGCTGAACATGAAATACGCCGCGACCAACGCCGCCACGGAGACGGCGCCCCAGATGGCGCGGTTTGCGAGGTAGGTCTCCGAGATCGGAATGAGCTGCGTATTGCGGTCGGACGCAGTCCAGTAGCGCGTCTCCTGGAACAGCGCGCCGAGCCCATACGGCTCCAGCAGCGCCGTCATTTCTTCGTGTTGCGGTCGATTGAACATCGCGCTCATCACCACGTAGAGCACGAGAAAGCCGATCAGACCGAGATAACTCGCCATGATCGAGCGCGTCGCAGTCGCCAGCGCAAAGAACAGAGCTGCGCACATGAGCAGGGTCGGCGCGCCGGCGATCAGAAAGCCGTAGACGTAGTGCCAGAGCACGAACGGCCCGAAGCGCTCCGGATCGAGCCACGGCATCAGCGAGCCGATCATCATCGACAGCGGGATGGCCAGCAGCACGATCAGGCTGGCGATAAACGCGCCAACGAAACGGCCGAACAGATAGTCGAATTTCTTGATGCGTGTGGCGTGCAGGATCGGACCGAAGCCCGTCTCCCAATCGCGGATCACAACATTGGCGACGAACGCCACTACCGCGAACTGCGCGAACACCGCCATGATGCCGATGGTCTGCGTGATGGCGAAGGGGCTATTCTTGTGGGCGTTGCCAACGGCGCCAATCTGCAGCGTGTCCCCTGTCGTGGCGATAAAGCCCATCAGGAAAAACAGCAGAAACGTGATCCAGAGAACCGGGCTTTTGAGTTGATAGCGCAGCTCAAACGACGCGACTTGACCAAACATTGGGGGCGCTCCGCTCAGGCCGCGCGCGAGGCGACGAGGGTGGAGAAATAGACGTCCTCAAGCCCGCCTTCGACGGCCGCGAAATCCGCGCTGGGTTGCGTCGGAGACAAAACGTGGATCACGGTGCGCCCGGCGACGAGGCGTTCGGAGATCACGGTGTAGCTGTTGCGCGCGTCTTCCAGCGCTTCGCGGGCGATTGTCGCGCGCCACACTTTGCCTTGCATCTCTCGACGGAGGTCTTCCGGCGCGCCTTGGCGAACGACTTTGCCCCCGGCGAGAATCGCCATGCTGCGGCAGAGTTGCGCGACATCTTCGACAATGTGAGTGGAGAGGATCACAACAACGTCGTCGCCGATCGCAGCGAGTAGGTTGAGGAAGCGGTTGCGCTCCTCGGGATCGAGGCCCGCCGTCGGCTCATCGACGATGACCAGTTTCGGCTGACCGAGCAGTGCTTGCGCAATACCGAAACGCTGCCGCATGCCTCCCGAAAAGCCGGACAGCGCCTTCTTGCGCACCTTCCACAAGTTCACTTGATTCAGCAGCCCGTGCACCGCATCGCGCCGCTCCTTGCCGTTGGTGATGCCCTTCAGCACGGCCAAGTGATCAAGCATCGCCTCGGCGGTGACGCGCGGATACACGCCGAAATCCTGCGGCAAATAACCCAACGTCTGGCGCAATTTCTCGGGCTGACGGACCACATCGATGTCGCCGAACTGCACCTTGCCGGCGGTTGGCGTCTGCAGTGTCGCCACCACCCGCATCAGCGTGGACTTGCCTGCCCCGTTCGGACCAAGCAGCCCGAACATGCCCGTGCCAATGCTCAGCGAGACGTCGTTTAGAGCGAGGACGCCGTTCGGGTACTTGTGGGTGAGATTTTCGATCTGAAGCATGGCCGCCCCCGCGGGGACCGCCCGTCCCCGTATCGATAATCAATAAATCGACAACGAGGTCAAGGCCAGGGCCGCCCGTCGCGGCCTGGTGGCGGCTCGTCTCAGGCTCGTTTCCAAGCCGAGCGCGCGCGAGCCGCGAGGTCCACGTGAGGCAGGGGCCCGCGCGGTTCGAGGTCGCGTTCCCGGACGGAGGGGCTCCACGCCACCTGCTCAAAATGCGGCAGGATGGCCGAAGGGATGAAGCGGGTGCGGATCGCGAACACGTTCTTGTCGCCGTACTTGGTCTGCTGCGTCACGTAGAAACGCTGCGGCGTGATGATGCGCAGATCATCCTTGGCGCGCGTCATCGCGACATAGAGCAAGCGCCGCTCCTCCTCGATGTCGGCGTTTGAGCCCGTGCCGAGATCGGACGGAATGCATCCATCAACAGCGTTCAGCACGAACACGTTCTTCCATTCTTGCCCCTTTGCCGAATGGATCGTCGAGAGGATCAGGAAGTCGTCGTCGCGGTGCGGCACGCCGCTTTCGTCGCTCGTTGACTGGGGCGGATCGAGCGTAAGATCGGTGAGGAAATCATCGCGCGAAGCGCGCGCTCCCCCGATGGTGAGCAATTGTTCGATGTCGCCTTTACGCGCGCGCGCGTCGTCGTAGCGTTCTTCCAGCAATGGCAAGTACCAAGCAACAGCCGCATCGAGTTCGCCCGGCCACAGCTTATCGGCGGCGGCCTTTGAAACGAGTTCCGCCAGCCCGTCCCACGCTTCGCGCGCTTGCGCCGGCCCGGCGATGCCGGCGATCGCCCGTGCGGCCCCGCCATCATTGGCGGCGTCCAGCACCTTGCCAGCCTTTGCCGGACCGACGCCCGGCACCAGCTGGAGCGTTCGAAACCCAGCAAGCCGATCATTCGGATTTTGCAGCCAGCGAATCAGCGCCACGAGGTCCTTCACGTGCGCTGCTTCGAGGAACTTCAAACCACCGAACTTTAGAAATGGAATGTCGCGGCGATTGAGCTCCAACTCCAATTGCGCGCTTGCATCGGCGGCGCGGAAAAGCACCGCTTGTTGCTTCAGCTCGAGCCCCTCTTCGCGCGCCTCCAGCACGCAATCGGCCACGTAGCGTGCCTGATCCGCTTCGTCGCGCACACTAACCAGTTTCGGTTTGCCACCGCCTATACGCGACGTGCGCAAATTCTTGGAAAATCGCTCATCGGCGAGATCAATCACTGCATTCGACGCCGCGAGGATCGGCGCGGTGGATCGATAATTCTCTTCCAATGTCACAATATCGGCAGGCGGTGTGAATGCCCTCGGAAAGTCCAGAATATTGCGCACCGTCGCGGCGCGGAAGGAATAGATCGATTGCGCATCGTCACCGACAACCGTAAGGCCGCGCCCGTCCGGCTTCAGCGCTGACAATATTCGCGCCTGCAAACGGTTGGTGTCCTGATATTCGTCCACCAGAACATGATCGAAACGCGCACCAATCTCCGCCGCGATTGCCGGCTCTTCCATCATGCCGGCCCAATAGAACAAGAGATCGTCGTAATCGAGAACGCCCTGCTCCTGCTTAGTGGCGACATACGCCTCGAACAGTTTCGTCAGCTCTTCGGGCCATTGCCGGCACCAAGGAAATGTCTCCGCCAGCACCGCGTCGATCTTTTCATCGGCGTTGATCGTCCGCGAATAGATGGAAAGGCACGTGCTCTTCATCGGAAAGCGTTTGACGCTCTGCGTGAAGCCAAGCTCGTGACGCACGAGCCCCATCAAATCAGCGGAATCCGCGCGGTCGTGGATGGTAAAGTCCGCGCTCAGGCCGATGACGGGCGCCAGTTCCCGCAGTAAACGCGCGCCAATCGCGTGAAATGTCCCCGCCCATGGCAACGCCACGTCACCAGCCAGTCCAAGCTCGCGCTGCGCAGTCGCCGCGACACGTTTCGCCATTTCGTTGGCGGCGCGGCGCGAGAACGTGAGCATGAGAATCCGCGAAGGGTCGACGCCGTCGCGCAACAACCGCGCCACGCGCGAGGCCAACGTCTTGGTTTTGCCGGAGCCCGCGCCCGCAATCACCAGCAACGGCCCATCGCCGTGCTCTACCGCGCGCAATTGCGCGTCGTTCAAATCCGCGAACGCCGCCGCTTCTGCGTTGATTCGGCCCATCGCCTGAAGCGACCATGTTTCGGCTTTGTTCGCAAGGCGCGCACCTCACGCCGCGATAGTCTCGACGCAGCGCCGCGCGACGCCCAAGATCGCAGCGGAGGATAATCCATGCACAACGCTGACGCCGCGATCCGCATCGACCGCGGCGCCTGGAGCTGGGCGTTCTTCGAGTGGGGCCGCAATCCGTTCGTGTTGTTGTGCACGATCTACGTGCTGGGCCCGTTTATCGCGACCGTCGTGATCGGCGATCCGATCCGAGGGCAAGAGATCATCTCGGGCTGGCACAAAATGGCCGGGATCATCGTCGCCCTCACGGCGCCGTTTCTCGGTGCGGCGGCGGATCGCATGGGGCGCCGCAAGCCGCTGCTGCTCGCGATTCTCGCCATCATGGCGCCAGCGATCCTGTTGCAGTATTTCGCGCGCCCTGACGGCGAGGGCCTGCCGCTGTGGCTGTTGGGTGCGGTGCTGGTGACGTCCAACGTGTGCTTTGCGTGGAGCGAAGTGCTGCACAATTCCATGCTGCCCAACGCGACAAAGCCAGCTCTTGTCTCGCGCCTCTCCGGTCTCGGCCTGGCTCTGGGCAATGCAGCGTCGGTGCTTTTGCTGATTTTTGTGCTGTTTGCGTTCGCGCTTCCTGGCCAAGTCGATTGGCCGTTTCTTCCACAGGCGCCCCTTTTCGGCTTAAACGCGGCGGAGCACGAGCCAAGCCGCATCGTCGCGCCAATCGCCGCAATCTGGCTCGTTGCATTCGCCGTACCGCTGTTTCTCTACACGCCCGATCTCGTCACCACCGGTCAAAGCTTAGGCGCCGCAATCGCTGGCAGCGTTGGCAATGTGATGCGGACATTGCGCAAGTTGCGCGACTACCAAAACATCGCGCTCTTCCTTTTGGCGCGCATGTTTTATGCAGACGGCAAGATCGCAATTCTGATTTTTGGCGGCGTCTACGCCGCCGGCGTGCTTGGATGGGATTTGATCGAGCTGCTCGCGTTCGGCGTGATCCTTTCGGTGTGCGCCGTATTTGGCGGCTTTGCCGGAGGCTGGCTCGACGAGCGGTTTGGACCGAAACGCGCCGTCCTGGTAGAGATCGGCGTCACGCTTGTCTGCCTCATCACCATGGTGTCGATGTCGGCGGAGCACATCTTCTTCTTCGTTGCCGTCGATCCAAACGCCACCGCATGGAACGGCCCCATCTTCCGCACGGCGCCCGAACTTGGGTACCTTGCCGCCGCCATGCTCATCGCTGTCTCGATCACGGCCGCCTTCGCGTCGAGCCGCACAATGATGGCGCGCCTCGCCCCGCGTGGCATGGAGGGCGAGTTGTTCGGGCTTTACGCCCTCTCGAACGCCGCAACGGCTTGGCTGGCGCCGTTGTTGGTGGAATATTTCACACGAACGTATCAGAGCCAGCAGGCTGGCTTTGCCGCGATTGCGCTGCTTTTGCTTGCTGGATTGGCGCTGTTGTTCAAGGTAACGCCGCCTGAAACAATCAGCGCGACCGCGTGAGGCGAAGGACGCATGAAGCACCGCACCGCTGTTTTTTCCGTCATCGGCTTATCCTTCGCGCTCGCCGCGTGCGCAGCTGGCTTGCGTGATTTCACCCGCGGCTACGCCGAGGGCCGCGCGAGCGCGCTCAGCCAATATGCCGACCGCGCGCTCACTCCCGCGCAGCAAGGCGCCATTGCTTTTACGCTCAGCGATTTCGGCGCGCTCAACACCGATACGCTTGAGACACACGCGGTGCCTTGGCGGCTCGCGGTTGCGGCGCTTGCGCTTCGCGACGCCGACGAGAATGGCGGCAATGTCGAACTGGCGCGCATCCGACCGATCATGACCCGGTTTGGGTTCCTCTATCCGGAGCGCATCGCCAATTGGCCAACAGGTCTCACACAGCCGGTGCGCGAACTTGAAGCGCCGATGGGGTTGTCGATCGGCCTGGTGGAGCGCGACGTGCCCGCGATCCGCCTAACGGCCGCCAACCTCGCTTGCGCCAGTTGCCACGCCGGACACGCTTATGACGCAACCGGCATGCCGCAACCGGATGTCGCTTATCTCGGCGTGCCAAACACCTCTCTCGACCTCGAAGCCTACGTGCGTGAAATCTACACCGCGTTCAAAGCCGCGCGTCGGGACGAGGTTCGCCTTCTGCAGGCGGTGCGCACGCTGTTTCCGGAAACGACCGTCACGGAAATGCGGACGATCAATGATTTCGTCCTGCCCCGCTTGCAGGCGCGCATGGATGCGCTCGAAGCTTCTGGCGACCGACCGCTACCGTTCGTCAACGGTGCGCCGGGGCTCACCAACGGCGTCGCGGCATTGCGCATGCAATTCGGATTGTTGGACGAGGACTCTTTCGACACCGCGCGCGGCTTCACCTCGATCCCTGACCTCGGCGCGCGCGGCTTTCGCACGGCGCTGCTCTATGACGCCGCTTACGCGCCGCGCACCGGTGCGCGCGCGCGTGTGATGGGCGCGTCTGACGTTACGCAGGCGCACCTCGACGACCTCGCCGCCGTGACCGCCTTTTTCACGGTGCCGAGCATGGGCGTCCATCCAGACCGCGCAGCGGTGCACCTCGGCGAAGCCCGCGCCGTCTTCTCCTATCTTGGCGATTATCGCGCGCCACGTTTTCCTGGCCGGATCGATCAACGGCGCGCCACGCGGGGGCGCGCGCTCTACGCGGAGCGCTGTGCGAGTTGCCACGGCGCATATGACGAAAGCGCTACTGAACCGGCGCTGGTCTCCTTTCCAAACTGGATTGGTCCATTCGACACCGATCCCGCGCGCGCGGCAGCGTTCGACTCACGCACGGCCGACGCGGTCGCCGCGTCGGCGTATGGCGCGATGCTCGACGCGCGCGCAACCGGCCAATATGCGGCGCCGCTGCTAACCGGTTTGTGGCTCACTGCGCCGTATCTGCACAACGGGTCGGTTCCGACGATTTGGCATCTGATGAACCCTGAGACGCGCCCCGCGCGGTTCATGGTGGGCGGCCATCGCCTCAATTACACACGCCTCGGCATCGATGGCGAAGCCACGCCGGCGGGCGACTACATCTATCCAACGAATTATCGGCCTTGGTCGCGCGTCGTCACGATCGATACGCGCGCGACGGGCTTGTCCAACCGCGGACACGGCGCACAGTTTGCGAATATGAGCGCCAATCAGAAGCGTGACCTGATCGAATATCTCAAGCTGCTCTAGCTGAGGATCAGCTCGCGCGCGGGAAGACGCACGCGCGGCGATTGCACGAAATTCGCGGGTCGTCGGCCGATACGGAAAACGGTGACGAGCTTGCGTTGTTTGAGGTTTGCCTCATTCAGCAGGCGCGATGCAGCGCGCGGCACATCCGCGAGCACCGACATCGGACACAACGCGAGACCGACACGCTCAACTTCCAACCAAACGCGGTAGAAGCGTCGTCCGGTCTCGAGTTCATCCTCATCGGCTGGGCGGTGAAACAAGGCGGTCGCGGCCGCGCTTCTAACTTTTCCGCTTTCCGCGATAAGCGGCTTGGCCAAACCGATCGCGTCGAGCAGAGGGAACGCGCAACCGAGCACAACACCCGCGCCGGCCGCTTCAAACGCCGACAGCGCCATATGCGGCGCGTTCAACCCATCACGAGAAAAGTTTGCGTGGCGTGGTGACAGTCGCATCCAAGACAAAAGTTCGGCCCGATAGGCGCGGTCGCGCAAAACCTCCATGCTCACGTCGTCGAACAAGCGCGCAATTTCCGCGCGCGCATCCACGGATGCAAGCACGTGCAGATCGTCACAAGCCGTCTGAAGCTCCTCCAGCGCAGCGCGGTCATGCTCATTTGGTGTGGCGAATGCGCCGCGGTAGCTCGCGCGCGTCGCCGCAAGCGGCGCCAAGCGATCCGGAGCGCCGCCACTGATGATACACGCGCGTCGCTCTACGATCTCAGCGCCAAGGCCGCGTTCCGACAAGGCCAGCGCCAGCCCTTCGATCGCGGCGCCGAGGCTTTTCAGGTTGTCGTTGCCCGCAGGGTCACCCACCAAAAGCCGACGCGCTGGGTCCTCACAGATCTCGATCGTGCGTTCATCCACGAACTTGAAGCGCGCCGGCTGGATATTGTGAACCGATGGCGCTCGGTTCGCCGCCGCCACAAGATCAAGGCGCTCGCGCTCGTTCATGCGAGCGACTTACGGAACAGATGCAGACGGTGCAGCCGGCGTGCGCCAAGCTTCTCCACCTGCCTGAGGCTCGCGGCGTTCTCATCGGCGATCCAGGTGACACCCAGCTTTTCGTAGCCAGCGGCGCGAAGATTGGTGAGCACCCGATAGAGCATCGCCGTGTTCAGCCCCCGACCTTGGTGAGCCGCGGCGGTGGAGTAATAGATGATCACGGCGCGCTTTCGGCTCAACCGATGCTTCAGAAATTCAATCGGCGCGCGCCAACCATATTCGCCGTTAATGGCCTGCATGAAGGGATTGAGGTCGGGAATGCACACCACCACGCCCGCCGCCCGCCCATTGGCGCGCACGCAAGACGAAATGCGCGGATCGAGAATCCACATCATCTCCTTGGCGTGGAACTCATATTCCTCGCGCGTCAACGGCACAAACATTGGGTTCTTGTGGAAACCGTCATTGAGCGCCGCACGCGCATCTTCGAGCCGCTCCGCAAAGCCGCGCCGATCAATCGGCATCCATGTGTAGGATGGGTCTGACAACGCCGCGCGCGCCTTGTCGGTGACGATCGCCTCCGGCTCGGCGCGGCGCAGATCGATCTCCCAGGTGCTCACCGGAAAAAACTGTTCAAAGCCGGCGCGCTGCAGGTGCTTGGCGATATGCGGCGGCGAATAGACCATGTCCGTGTAGGGTTGGTTCTCGAACCCTTCGGTCAGCACGCCGATTTGTTGCATGGCGGTGAGGTTGAAATTGCCGGCCAATTCCGCGCAACCCCGCGCACGCACAAACCGCTCCGCGGCGCCGAGCAATGCATTCGCGGCATCGGCATCGTCGGCCACGTCAAAAAACCCAAAATAGCCCCGCGCCAGTTTGTGGAGCGCGTTCGACGCACCGTGGACATGCGCACAGATGCGTCCGACGGGGCGTCCATCGCGATGCGCCGTGAAGATCTCGAAAGGATTACCGGCCTTGAAGAGCGGGTTCTTGGCCGCATCAAAATAGCGCTCAACGTCCGTCCACATCGGTGACACGTAGAGCGAGTTTGCGCCATACGCCTCGAATGCCGCGCGGAAGAAGGCGCGCTTGTCGCCTGTGCGAATCTCAATCATCGACGGCCTGCCCTGCCAATTTCGCGAGCAAGCGCAATTGCAGATCGACGTCCGGACCGCCGCCCACACGTGGCATGTTCACGAACAACAGGCGCATCGGCGACTGCGTCACCAACACGGCGTGCGTCGCTTCTTGCTCGTCAAACAGCACGCCCAATTGCTCCAACGCGCCGCCTTGCACCCCTCTGGTTTCCGCGACATTCAAGACTGGCGCGCCGGCGAACACACCCAACAACGCGCTTTGATCATATCCAGCCAGTGCGGGGCCATCGAGTACGCGCGCGCGCTCAAGTTCCGGCGCATCCAGCACGCGATCCAGGAATTCGTCCAAATCGCCACTGGGCGCCTCCGCGAGCGCGCGCCAAAACGAGACGCGCCGCCTCGCAAGGCGCTGCTCGCGCACTGCTTGAACAATCCGGAACAGCAGCACCAGCGACAACATGATCGCAAAGGCCCGCAACGCGACGAGCGTGCTCGGCATATCAAACACGAACGCAAACACAGCGAACGCCAATACCGCCGCCGCGACGCTCCAGAGCAGCTCAAACAGGATCGCGAGGCCGCCGCCGCCATGCGCAGTCACACGCGCGACGGCGAAGATGAACACCAACAGCCCAAGCCCGCCCGCGCGCACCGGGGAAACGCCAGCTGCGGCCAGAAAGTCCGTCGCCGCCAGAGGCAATGCGATCACAAGGCCGACAAATAACGCACCGATCGCAGCATTCTCCGCGCGGGATAAGCTCGCTCGTTCACGCGACGCCAACAGCCAAGCGATCGCAGCCAAACTGAGCGCAACGAAGCCTCCCAGCATCCAGGCAAAGGCCGGCGCGGCGGACACGGGCCGCAACAGGCCAGCCATCGCAAACACCAACGCGCCAGCAACCAAGACGCGCTTCATCAGGCCGGGCGCGTGGCGGCGCATCAGCCCCTCCGCCAGGATCAAAGCGAACAGCGGCACCAATGCGGCGAGCGCCTCTTCGACACGTCGCAGCACTTCCAAGTCGAAACCCCAACGCATCGCCCGCACGCCGACCAACACCATGAGCAACGCGAACAAAGTGGCTAGTCGCTGATCGACGGGCGATGCGCCGCGCGTTTGCGCCAACACGTAAGCCGCCGCGCCGATCAGCGCCAAGACGTTCAACGCGACGCTGACGTCGGCATTCATGCGGGGCCCATCATTTGCGCCATGAATCGCCGTACCAGCGCGCCTTTCAGTGCGGAGATCGGCCACGGCAACGGCTTTTCCACACACGGCCCGTGTGGGTTGAAGAAATAGCCCCGGTGGTCAGCTCCGCCCGGTTTGCCCAGGATCAATCGGATCGCCTCATAGGCCATCAGATTGCCGGTCGTGATCACCATCGGCGCAAACGAGAAGCGCTTGCGCTTTCCGGCCGCCAGTTCGGCTGCGATACCGAGATCGACGTATTTGTGCGTGCTTGAATGCGTCAGCGCCCATTCGAGCTCCTTCATAAGGCACGCTTGGCGATCTTCGTCGCTAATCTCGCGCCAATCCTTACCGACCGTCGGATAGCCCATGCGCTCTTCTGGCCGGGGATCATCCGGGCGCACGACATACACAGATGGCAACGTGGCGGCATACGCATCAATCACCGTGGCTCGTCTCTCGCGTGCGACGCGATACATGCGCACGCCTGCTTGCGCATCGTCCGTGCCGTTGACGATCACTGAATGGGCAGTTGCCAAGCCTTCGATCTGATCCAGCCATTCGGCGCCAAGCACCCTCACGGTCGCTTGCGGATTGATGCGCGCCATCGCCGCCGCCGCCGCCTCGGCTTTCAAGGTTCCAGCGGTGTCCGTAAACGCGAACACCTGGCGATTGAGATTCGAGATTTCGAACGTATCGACGTCGGCGATCGTAAAATGGCCAACGCCAGCGCGCACCAGGCTCAGCAAGGCAGCGCCGCCCATGCCGCCGACGCCTGGAATGAACACGCGCGCAGCGCACAGCTTTTCTTGCTCTTCCGGTGTAACGAATCCGAGATTTCGCGTCGTCATCTCGGCGTAAGTGAAATCCGTCATGTCGCCGCCCTCGCAACACGGAGCGAGCCCCATGGCGTCTTTGCATCGAACCAGTGCAAGATCGGCAACACCAATGACTGCACCATAAGGAAGGCCCCGCTGAGCAGCACGCCGGGCAGGCTTTCTCGCGGCACCACATCCCACACATAGGCTTGCGCGGCGCTCATGTTTACTTGCCCGAGCTGCAAGAAATCATCGCCGCGCGCATAATTCAGTTCTCGCGCAGCGGCGCTGTTGAACTTTTCCTTACGGTGCTTCGGCGCCTCGTCGAAGGATTTCTTCAAATCGTCGGAACCGCCGGTGTAGGCGTCGGTGATCACGAAACGCGCTTCGTCAAATCCGGCGTCGGCGCCCACGCCGAACGCGTGGCGATGCGACGCCATGATCTGGCGGGCGAGCAACACATGTTCGAAGCTCGGGCGGCTGGGTTCCGGCGTGGGATATACGTGCGCGAAGCTTTCCGTCACCATCCCAAAAACGGCCGGCACCTGGGTGACGTTCGACACCCAGATCGGCCTGGCGCTGCCCCGTAGAAACAGAATGAAGCAGGTAAAACCATAGAGCAGCCACGACATGCCGCGATTGCGCGCCGCAGGATCCACCATCACAAGGCCCAGGTGCAGCACATCCGTTGCGCGACCGCGCAACGACACCGGCAACCACGCAAGCGCGTTGAATGCAACCGGCGCACCGCTCGCGCGATCGTACAGGATTGTGATGACGGAGGCCTTCAAACGCTCCGCATCGCCGCCAAGAACCCCGTAGCTAAGATCGCCGTCCGGCAGCGTCGCGCGCGCCACCGTGCGCACATCGCGCACCAGCGCCGCCAGCTCGTCCGCACTCATCCACGAACCGGGCCGGTCCACCACGCGCGTGCGAATGTCCGCGGACGAATTCATCGACAGATCGAGATGATCCTGCCTCAACGCGCGCAGCCATAGCATGCGACCCTCCCCGCCGAGCCCAGATCAAGCGTCGCTCGCATCTACGCCAAGCGGCGCGGCCAGGCAAACAATGTCAACGCGCTTTCGCGCGCCGCCGGAACGCATGCAGAAGAGGTTCGGTGTAGCCGTTGGGTTGCGATACGCCCTCAAGGATCAGCGCGCGCGCCGCCAGGAACGCCAAGCTAGCGCCGGGAGCGGACGCCATGGGGCGATAGAGCGGATCCGCGCTGTTTTGCGCGTCAACGACCGCGGCCATTCTAAGCAGCGCCGCATCGACATCCGCCTCGGAGCAAATCCCATGGAGTAGCCAGTTCGCGATGTGCTGCGAGGAAATGCGCAAGGTCGCACGGTCCTCCATGAGGCCGACATCGTGAATGTCCGGCACCTTGGAGCAACCTACGCCCTGATCAATCCAGCGCACCACGTAACCGAGGATGCCTTGCGCGTTGTTGCTCAGCTCCGCCTCGATCTCCGCGCGCGTCCAAGCCGGTGGGCCCGCGAGCGGGATCGTCAACAGGCGCTCAACGCTTGGGACAGGTTGCGCTGCGATCTCGCGCTGCCGCACCGCCACATCGACCATATGATAATGCATGGCATGCAGCGTCGCGGCAGTCGGGCTCGGCACCCACGCCGTCGTCGCGCCCGCGTTAGGATGCGCAATCTTCTGCGTGACCATATCGGCCATGCGATCTGGCGCCGCCCACATGCCCTTGCCGATCTGCGCGCGACCGGAAAACCCGTAGGCCAAGCCGATGCCGACATTGCGGCTCTCATAGGCTGCGATCCAGTCCGCACTCTTCATGTCGGCTTTACGAACCATCGCGCCGGCGTGCATCGACGTATGAATTTCATCACCCGTGCGGTCGAGGAACCCGGTGTTGATGAACACGATGCGATCCTTCACGGCGTGGATGCAGGCCGGGAGATTCGCGGAGGTTCGGCGCTCCTCATCCATCAGGCCGATCTTGATCGTGTGGCGCGCGAGCCCTAGCAAATCCTCGACCGCATCGAACAACCGATCAGAGAATGCTGCCTCCTCGGCGCCATGCATTTTCGGCTTCACGATATAGATCGACCCAGTGCGGCTGTTTTTGAGCCGGCCCAGCCCAAGCACGTCGTGCATGCCGATCAAGGATGTGACGATCGCGTCGAGAATGCCCTCAGGCGCGTCTTCTCCGCTTGGCAATTGCAGCGCCGGTGTTCGCATGAGGTGCCCGACATTGCGGACGAACAGCACACTACGGCCCGGCAAACTGAGAGGTCCGCCATCCGGCGCCATGAATGCGCGATCATCAGCTATCACGCGCGTGATCGCGCGGCCGCCTTTGTCAAAGGTCGCGGATAAATCCCCGGCCATCAGTCCGAGCCAGTTCGCGTAGGCCTCGACCTTGTCCTCCGCATCGACGGCGGCGATTGAATCTTCGAGATCGACAATGGTCGTCAGCGCCGCTTCAAGCATAACATCGACCACACCGGCGCGGTCGCTCGCGCCGACGGGGTGATGCTTGTCGATGCGTATTTCGATGTGCAAACCATTGTGTCGGAGCAGGATCGCGCTCGGGCTTTCGGGTGCGCCGTTGTATCCGACAAAGGCGGTGACATCCGCGAGCGCCGGAGAAAGCGCGCCGCCTTGCACAGTGTAGGCATTCACCTCCGCATGCGAGCCACGCGCCAACGGAACCGCGTCGTCCAAAAACGCGCGCGCACGCGCGACGACGGCGGCGCCGCGCATCGCATCATACCCAGGCGTCACCGGGCCTGGAATGACGTCTGTTCCGTAGAGCGCGTCGTAGAGCGATCCCCATCTCGCGTTCACGGCGTTCAGAACGAAACGTGCGTTTCGCGCCGGCGCCACCAATTGCGGCCCGGCCATGAGCGCGATTTCAGCATCCACGTTGGTGGGATTTATCGCAAACGGCGCCGGCTCGGGGTCAAAATATCCGACCTCACCGAGGAAGCGTACATACTCCGCCGCGTCGTACTCGGCGTGGGCGCGCCACCAATCATCGATCCGTGATTGCAGCTCATCACGGCGCGCCAACAGGGCTGCATTTTCGGGCGTGAAACGCTCAAAAACTTGCGCAACGCCATCCCAGAACGCACGGGGTTCGATGCCCACGCCAGGTAGAGCCCTCGTTTCGATGAAATCCGCGAGAACGCGCGCAACTCTGAGCCCAGAACGCTCCACAAAACCCGACATTGCGGCCCCTGCTTTTCAGCGAAGACCCGTTGCGATCACCCTCGCGGCGTGTCTCATCCTGCGATGATCTTGCGCAAAGCCCTTCGGTCGCGTCAACGTTCGATGATATCCCGAACCTTCTGACCGAACGTCGCGATCTCGAAGGGCTTGGCGACGATCTCCATGCCCGGCGCCAAATGGCCGTTGCCGACAACCGCGTTCTCAGCATAGCCGGTGATGAACAGCACTTTCAGATCCGGTCGCTTGCGCCGCGCCGCGTCCGCGACTTGACGCCCGTTCATACCGCCTGGCAGACCAACGTCTGTTATCAGCAAATCGACGCGCGCGTCCGACTCAAGAATTTTCAGCGCACTCGGGCCATCTGACGCTTCGAGCGCCCGATAACCATTGTCCTGAAGAATGTCGAGCATGAGCATGCGCAGAATGGCCTCGTCATCGACAACAAGCACGGTTTCGCCATCGCCCGCTTCCATCGTTTCGCGCGGAGCATCGTCGGGATGTTCATCGACGTCGCCGAAATAGCGCGGCAAGTAGAGGCACATTGTGGTGCCGGCCCCGACCTCGGAATAGATGCGCACTTGTCCGCCGGACTGGCGTGGTGAAGAATGGATCGAAGGCGCGATTGATCCCAGGAGCGGTCATCTACGGCTCGACGCCGAACAACGGACATTTCGCAAGATCCTTGGATCCAGTCCCGAGGAGAATGCAAATAGCCCCGGTGCGCGCTTGGCGCCCAACCCTCGCACTTTCCGCCCGTCCTGACACGACCGCGTTCGTTGCCGACGAAGCGCGGTCGAGCTACGACGTCGCAGGCGGGGCAAGTCTGGCATGTTGTTTTACCAACACTCGGGCCTACAGACCCCGCGCTGGAAGGAGGCACCTTCACGTGGCGGCGCGCCACCACGCGGGCGACTGTGACCCACAATCGACGTCCCCTTACGCGACGCGACGCCGCTCGCCGCGTCAAGACGAGCTATTGGGACAGGCCACCAATGCGGGGAGCGCGTGAGCGTCTGGGGCGCGGCGCTTCGAGGCTGCTTTGGTTCGCCCCCCGGGTATTCTTGCGAGGGCTCGCTGACCTCATCCTCGGCCTTCTTCAACTCGCGTGGGCCGCAATCCGTCAAACGTGGGAGGACCTAGTCACAGCCACGCCAGCTATCATACGATCTCCGCTCGACGACGCTGGCAAGGCTCTACAGAAGGGCGGCGTCGTGTCGGCCCGCGCGATGCGCTCGATCTGGATCGCCGCGGGAAATGTAGCACGAGTCACGCTTCCAATAGCCCTTCGTGTACTGGGCGCGACCGCGGCCACGCTCCTTATCCTGGCGCTCGCGTTTACACCCGAACTAACAACTAGTGCCCTAGCAATACTCGCGCTTGCTGCAGCGCTATTCGCCTTGTCTCGCGCGAAAAATGCCATCGCCCAATGGGGCCTCTACGGCCACGACGTTCCGGAGGAGCGTCGGAAACAGCTGGCTTGGGCAACATTGATGGCGGTTGGCGCGGCCGAGATGGGCTTCGTGCTTTTCCCATTGCTGAGTTCAAGCGACCCCTTCGTGGCCGATGTCACCTGGAAAGCGCTCATCGTCTACGCGATGTTCGCACTCGGGTTCATTGCGTTGGCTTGGACATGGAAACGAACGAAGCCCATGCTTGGCGCTTCGGCCGTTTTGCTCATCTCCCTCTTTGCGGCGGCGTTGCGCCGAATACTTCAAGCATACGCCCGTGTAGGCGGAGCACTACTTCGTCGCCTTCGACGCATTGGACGCAGACGACCGCGGCAGAACGACTCCATTGGTGTGGCTGGCGACGCCCCGGTGCGCGAGGCAGGAGCAGTTCGCCAAACGGGATCAGCGCAGCTGGAGTTCAAAAATGAGTGGTCCGTTTTCAAGTTCTCTTTCATCGACATGTCGCTTGTAAGCGGATCTCTGGTTGGTCTCTCTTGGTTGAGCATCGTTGGGCTCGCCGCCACAGGCTTCGAAGTAAAGGCATCCATAGCGGGTCAAACCAACGACGGCGGAATGACTACACTGCAAATTAGCGCGGGATGGAGTCCAGAAAGCCGGCAACGGATGCAGCGCTTTTGGCAGGACGTGACGGAGTTTCCAGGAGTCATTGAGGCGAACGCGGCGAGCGCTTGGGCTGACTTTGAGCAGATCGCGCGCGATATCGGCGAGTCACTAGACGCAGTGTCAACGCAGGCAACGCCAGAGCTACCCACGATGGCGCCTCTCGATCCGGTTACGCGAGAGCTTGATCCACAAGCACGCGGCGCTTTGGCGCCTCTGACGTGGCGTGTTGGGTCGGCTTCTCTTCTCGCATCAACCACCGGTTCTATCGGTATCGACACGCTTGCGGTCGATGGCCTCTGCACGTTCAGTCTCGTTATCGTCTTGGGCCAGGCATCGAGCGACGGTGAAGCTGGACGCAACGCGGCGCTCTCAGAAGAACGCGCGAGAAGTGCCGCGACGGTGCTCTCTCGACAAGCGATGGCATGTCCGGGCGACGCAAGACCGGAGATCCGCGCCATCGCCTTGGGGCAAAACCTCGTTGTGACGGCGGATGCCTCACAGCGACGACTCATATTAGTCGGCGTCAATCACGCGGGCGAACCGTCGGCTCACGACCTACGAAACATCCTGAGAGGGCATAGCAATGACCTCGCGATACTTCTCGCGGACCACGCGGTATTTTGCGAACCGAGGAATCAAGCCGAGAGCGACTGCGTACAATGAGGTGGCGCATTGCGTCGCCGAGGCGGCCCAAAGCGGACATCGGTCAAGAGAGACTGACCATGCTCGCTGGCCAAGTGAGCGTTTCCGAAATCGAAGCCGCTGCGTTCGGAATTAGGCGTGCCAAAGCCGAAATAGCCAATCCACAGCGAACACTGCCAAGGCAAAGAGAACCACACGCGATAACGCCATCGGCGCAACACGCGAGACGACGACGGACGCCACTGCGAAGACAAACGCCACTACAAACGTCGTCGATGTCACGGTGAGCCGGCGGAATGAGCCCGCGGAATCGGAGTTGACGAAAACCGCGATAAAGACCGCAAAGCAATAGACCATCAGCGCGGCGGCGATCCTTGCGAAGATCGGCCGCGGTTGGGTCAACATTTCAGACCCATAGCTTTCCGCTGTCGTGAGTAGCAGAACTACGAGAAAGACGAGCGCCAACTCCGGAGGGCCGACATTTGGAAGCTCCGCTTCCAGCCCACGCATGGTGGGGCCTATGACGAAGAGCGCGACCAGCAGGAGATAGCTGCCTGCATAGTAGAAGCGATCAATCCGGTTCTCTTGTGGGTCCCGCGGTGGTCGTTGCAGTTTCACGTCGACATATGCGGCGAGCAACGCGCCCAGGGAGCTACCGAGTAGGAGTACAGACAGTGTCAGCAGGTCCCGTTGTCCAGGGGTTGGGCTTGGCAGTCCAAACCATACATCGAGCCAACTGAACAGCCGGCCCCACAGGTCCTGGGTCCAGTCCTTCCACGTCCTGACCTTCTCACTGAGGAAGGTCGATAGGCCAATTTCATCGTTGATCCGCGATAGAAGCACAGCCGCGGCAGGCGCGGCGAAGAGCCAAAGTGTCCATCGTGAGATTCCTCGCCCCATCCCAGAAGCTCCCGTGCCATGATAGACTGGCGCCGAAATCCTGTGGTGTCGATTGCTCGCTGGAGATGCTCGCGACTGCGCATTTGTGGTGGACGTAGTCGTCGTCGCCGTTCGATCTCAACAACGGACAGTCAGCGCCACCTGCCTGAAAGCGGGCGCCCTATGCGCGACCTTGCTCGCGACGTTGTCGCAAAAAACGCAGAACTGCCGGCACGCTACCACCAACTCTGTTAGGGATGGTTTCTTTGCGGCTTTCCAGCCTTTTTCAGCGTGCTTGGGATCTTCTGGACAATGCTGGCGCGTCCCGCGCTTTTTTGAGTCGCCGAAGTGAATGGCGCGCTCGCTCAAGTCCAGCCGCTGGCGCCCTGCTCGCCAATTCGGCTCACGAATCTCCAAAAAGCGACCTTCCGAACATCCGACAACAGGCTTTCGGATCACAAACGCCATGTTCGCCTTCAATGAGTAGTCATCGCAGCAATGGCGAACAGAGAGTGTTCCCCCGGTCGTCTCGGCCTCCGCAAGCTGGCGCCTTTGCCGGCGTGCCGATGAGAGTTGAGGCCACTGGGGGCGAGTGCGCGCCGCACTGGCCGCGCGGATTGATGGCGGGTATCGCGTCAGGCCTCCAAGTCGGAAGCAAAGCCATGACGCGCCTCAACTCGGAGCTGACGCCGTTCAGAAGACTATGACCGCGCAGAGACAGTCGAACTCTCTCGCGGAAGAACAATCACAACGCACGTGCCTTTCCCGGGAGCGCTCTGTAACGAGATTGTGCCGCCATGGAGTGCAACAATCCCCTTTGTGATTGCGAGCCCGAGGCCCATGCCGTCGCGGTCACCACCAGCGGTACGATCGGGATCAGCGCGATAGAAACGGTTGAAAACGTGCGCTACGTGTTCCGGTCCAATGCCACAGCCCTTGTCAGTGACCACGATGCGAACATCACCCTCAACAGCTTCGCCAGACAAAACGACTTCTCCCCCACGCGATGAATGCGAAAGGGCGTTGGCGACGAGGTTGGCGATCGCGCGCTGCACAAGACCTCGATCCGCTTCGAAGGTCACATCGTGCGGCGCTGCAACGCGCAGATCGATACCAAGGTCGACCGCGCTTTCCTCAAAGTAAGCGCGGACGGACTCCAGCTTGTCGTGAAGATTGATCGGCTCTACGACCAGCGCCGTCTGCTTATTGTCGGCGCGCGCGATGAATAGGAGACGCTGGACGAGCTGCGCCAGCTTTTCGCATTGATCCATGTTCTGCTCGAGCGCGTCGCGATACGCTTCCGTCGAGTTCGCGCCCAGGAGGGCAACCTCCGCACCCAGCAGCATTTTGTTCAAGGGCGTTCGCAGCTCGTGCGCGACATCATCGGCGTAATGGCGCAGTCCGGCATACGCCGTCTGCAGGCGATCTAGCATCGTGTTGAACTGCGCACCGAGTTCATGCAGTTCGCGCGGCAGGCCCGTTAGATCGAGTCGTTGATCCAGCGTCATCGTCGTAACGCTGGATGTCGCCGCGGTGATGCGCGTCAAAGGCCCGATCGCACGCGACACCACAAAGTGACCAATAACGGCGCACAACCCTAAACTGGCGACGATGATCCAGAGCAGGCTGTAACGGTAGCGCCGACGCACGACCTCATCCAGCGTCGTATCCATGGCGATTTGAACCGTTACAAACGGCGCCAGCGGGCCCGCCGCGGCGGCGCGTGCGCTTAAAACCCGGTAGTGCCGACCGTCCGCGGCCAACGCGCTGCCGCGGCGCATAATGTTTGGCGCCAAACCATGCGCCGAAGGAAAGTCGTCGATGCCGATAAGGGAGCTCATGTTGGGGGTTTCGTCGTGCGCGCGGCCGTCAGCGGACACCAAGCGCACAAAAACCCGGCGCGGACCCTCCATGTCTTCGCTGACTTCGTGTCCTATCCAGCTCTGGCCCTCCGCGTTCGACGAGACGATCGAGCGCATCGTATCGAAGCGCTTTTCAAGCAGCTGATCGTCGAGCCAATTGGTCTGCGCCTCAACGCCAAAATAGAGCGTCGTACTGACGGCCATGATCAAAAGAAACGACGCGCCGACGAACCACAGAACGAGTTGACCAGCCAACGAACGCCAAGGCGGGGTGAATACGGCGCGCGCGTCAGCGTAATCTGCGTTAGCGGACGACATATCCGCGCCCCCGGACGGTGTGAAGGATCTTGCGGTCATAGGGTCCATCGACCTTCGCACGGAGGCGTCCCATGTGAACCTCAAGCACATTGCTGTCGCTATCAAAGTTCATGTCCCACAGATGCTCCGAGATGAAGACTTTCGACAGCACCTCGCCGCGATGCTGCAGCAGCAGGTCAAGCAGCTGGAATTCCTTGGCCGTCAGATCCACCGGAACCTCGTTGCGCGTAACGCGGTGACGCTTGGCATCCAAGCGGACGCCCTCGAACTCTATTTCACGCTGCGGCTCGCGCGAAGCACGTCGTAGCAGCGTGCGAATGCGCGCGAGCAATTCGGTGAACGCAAACGGCTTGCAGAGATAATCGTCGGCCCCGCTCTCGAGGCCCATTACGCGATCTTCCACCGCCTCCCGCGCCGTGAGCATCAACACCGCCGAGTTCACACCATTCGTCCGCATCGCCTTGAGCACGCCCCAACCGTCGAGATCGGGGAGCATGACGTCTAGGATCACGAGTCCATAATGCCCGGTGATGGCGTGCTCTACTCCGTCAACGCCATTAGCGCAGACGTCGACGACGAAGCCCGCCTGCGTGAGGCCGCGATGAAGCAGCTGAGCGGTCCGCTGATCATCTTCTACGACGAGCAATTTCATCGAGCGCTGTCCGCGGCAAGGTTAACGACGATCCGCATCGACGGACGCCGATTGAATACGCCTATCGGCCGCGAACGCCCATACGCTTCACCGCTCACGCGAAGCATTCGCGGGAGGCAGAGCTTGAAACTGAAGATTTCGTCAGTCTGCGGCAATGCATGCGTTATATTGCCTGTTGTAACCTCCGAGCGCGAACTAGGGGCGTAGAGCATGCGCTGGAAGTGGCACGAAGCAGAAGAGATCATCAAGAAGCTAGCCAAGGGCAAAGTTTTCGCGGCGCGTGGCCTTACGTCCGTGCAGATCGCGGAAAAGCTCGCCATCAGCGACGCCACATTCCGGCGGTGGCGCAAGCTGTATGGCGGGCTAACGTTAGAACAGGTCCGGCACGTTCAACGCCTTGAACTCGAAAACCAAAGGATGCGTCGCGTGATCGCAGAGCTTGAAGGCGGTTCCGTCGCTCTGACGTGGGGCGTCTCGCCCAACGAGCAAGCGGCCGCCTAAGAGCGGGATAGACGCAAGATTCATATCGCGCTTCGCTTTAGCATTCATATCGCGCTTCGCTTAGCGCGTCCCTGTTGTTGATTTTCATTCTCCATTCGCGGCATTCTGTGTTGAGAGTGCCGCGCTTGGCGTTGCTGGCATCGATGTTGTTTCAAATGCGCGAATACGTGCGATTGGCGCAGGCGCCGTTCTCGTTTCACGCGACTGCAATTGAACGTAAGCGCGCGTCGCAAAGTCAGCGCGGTCGTCAAGACGCTAGGCAAGCAAGCACCATCTTTTAGCGCGCGCCATACAATTTACAGCGCACCGCGAAGTCAACGTAGGGCGCGCTTTCGCGCGTAGCGCGAGGCAGATTGAGCGACACCGCTTAGCATTGCCGCACGCTCCGAAAAACCTTCGATACAGGAGCGCGAACACATTGGCGTTCGTCGCGATTTTATTCCCACTCTCTTCGTTAATATCCCGTCAGACTCGTGCGCGCGTGTGCCCTTGTCTGTCGATCGATATGACCGGGGGAATGCATCGTGGCCAAATTCAATCGCATCGATCTTGAGCACATTCTGCGTCAAATCATGATGGCCGAGGCGGGTCAGCCGCCGCTTAGCCCACACTTGGCGTTCGGCCTGAGACAGGTCAGCGGCAACAACAACAACTCTGTTCCAGGCAACACCGCCTTTGGCGCGGCGGATCGGCTGTTTCCGCGTTTGGGCGCCCCGGTCTTGCGCAGTGCCGACGTTGTGTCGGTGGATCTTGATGGCCCAGGCGGTCAGGCGATCGGCGACGCCACGAGCTACACTCAGACGAGCGGCTTCGTGTTCGATTCCGATCCGCGCATGATCAGCAATTTGATCTCGGACCAAACCGCGCACAATCCCGCCGCCCTTGCCGCGCAGGCGGGCGCCACGCCGGGCACAGGTTATCTCTACCAACACGCCAACCCGCTGCCGAACCCTGCGTTTAACCCCCTCCTGCCGGAAGGCTTGGACAACCTCAAATTTCTGCCAAACAACATCGCTGCGCCGCCGGCGGTGGATGCCTCAGGCAATCTCTACATCCCGAACGTAACCCCGGACGCCGGTCTCTCGGCGCCCTTCAATTCTTGGATGACGTTCTTCGGCCAGTTCTTCGATCACGGCCTCGACCTCGTCACCAAGGGCGGCAATGGCTTCGTCTTCATCCCGTTGCAGCCGGACGATCCGCTGATTCTTGTAGGCGCGGACGGCGTAGCCGGCACTGGCGACGAAATCACCAACCCCGCCAACCAGTTTATGATCCTGACGCGCGCAACGCAGTTCCGCGGACCAGGGCCCAACGGCGTGATCGGCGATGCCGATGACACATTCCACGAAGCCGAAAACACAACCACCCCATTCGTTGATCAGAACCAAACCTACTCGTCGCATCCCGCTCACCAGGTCTTCCTGCGCGAGTACGCCGTCGGCGTTGATGGATTCGTGCACTCAACTGGGCGCCTGGTCTCGGGCGCTGACGGTCACAGCATGGCGACCTGGGCGGATGTCAAAGCCAATGCACTGAAGATCGGGATCATCCTCAACGACACAATCGACCTCGTGAATATCCCACTTGTGAAGGTCGATGCGTACGGCAACTTCATCCCCGATCCGGTGACCGGGATGGCGCAACTCGTCACCAATCTCGGGGCGGACGGCAAGTATGGCACCGCTGACGACGTGGTGATCTCCGGGACCGACGCCGCCCACCCCATCACAACGGCGGGCGCACTGCGGATCGGCCATGCGTTCTTGAACGACATTGCCCACATGGCCGACCCCGTGAACAGTCAATCGGGTCTGTTCATGCTCGCCGATGACGACAACGCCATCAATGGCGCGGCCTCTGGCATCGCGCCGCAAGCCGGACGATTCGACGACGAACTGCTAAACGCTCACTACATCGCGGGCGATGGCCGCGTGAATGAGAACATCGGCCTTACCGCCGTCCACGAGATCTTCCACAGTGAGCACAACCGGCAAATCGAACTTATAAAAACCCAGGTCCGCGAAGAGCTCGCCAACGGCGACACCGCCTTCGCACTGAGCTGGACGTTGGCCGGTGCTAACTTAGCGGACGGCATCCAGGATAATGAATGGAACGGGGAGCGCTTGTTCCAGGCCGCCAAATTCGCCACTGAAGTTCAATACCAACACATCGTGTTCGAGGAATTCGCACGCAAAGTCGCGCCCACGATCCACTTGTTTGGCAACAACGACATCGCCCTCGATCCCGCCATCACCGCAGAATTCGCCCACGCCGTCTACCGCTTCGGCCACTCCATGCTGGACGAAACGGTCAATCGCTACGTGGTGCACGGGCAATTCCTCGCTGACGGCGTAACGCCGAACCCGCTCGCCGGCACGCCGGTGATGGACGCAAACGGCGATCCAATCCTCAACGACATCGGCCTGATCCAAGCGTTCCTCAATCCGCTAGAGTTCGCCGCACACGGCGCCAACGCCGCCGCCGAAATCATCCTCGGCTCGGTCAACCAGGTCGGGAACGAAATCGACGAATTCGTAACCGGGGCTCTGCGCAACAATCTCGTCGGCCTGCCGCTCGATCTCGCCGCGCTGAACATCGCCCGTGGCCGAGACACCGGTGTGCCGCCGCTCAACCTTCTGCGCAATCAATTGTTCGCGGCGACGCAGGACACAGTCCTGAAACCGTACGACAGCTGGAGCGACTTTGGTCAATTTCTCAAGCACGCCGAATCCCTGGTCAACTTCATCGCCGCCTACGGCACGCACAGCTCTATCGCCTCGGAAACCACGCTCGCCGGTAAGCGCGCTGCTGCTCAGTTGCTGGTCGACAATGCGGTGATCGGGAGCGCCAACTTTAGTCAGGACGCGTTCGACTTCCTTCACAGCCAAGGCGCGTATGCGAACGACGCGACGCACACCAATTCATTGGCGGTGAACGCCACGTGGAGCACGGGCTCCATCACCGGGCTTGATCAAGTTGATCTTTGGATCGGGGGATTGGCCGAGAAGCAAAACCTGTTCGGCGGCCTGCTTGGCTCGACATTCAACTTCATCTTCGAGACCCAACTGGAAGCGTTGCAGGACGGCGACCGCCTCTATTATCTGCCACGCATTGAAGGGATCGAGTTCGGCTCGCAGATCGAGAACAATTCGTTCGCCGAACTCATCATGCTCAATACAGGGCTCAAGCACCTGTCAGCGAGCATCTTTCTGACGCCGGAATATGTCGTCGAGGCCGCGACCTATTTCGAGCGCAATCCCGACGGCAGCTTCGTGCACGACGCCGCCGGCAACCGCGTCATCACCAATCCCCTGACCTGGCTGCACAACGCTCTTACAGGAGCCCCGCTCGTAGAGGTGTTGCCGGACGGCACCGTGCATTTCCTCGGCGACGACAACTTCTTCGGCAACACAATGGTGTTGGGCGGCACGGAGGAAGACGATCGCCTGATCGCCGGTCAAGCCGATGACGACACGGTCTATGGCGACGGCGGCAACGACTATGTCGATGGCGGCAACGGCAATGACTTCCTCTATGGCGGCGCTGGCGACGACGTCATCCGCGACAGCAGTGGCGACGACATCGTTCACGGCGATGCCGGCAACGACGACATTGATGGTGGCGCCGGCGACGACATCATCTTCGGCAATGATGGCAGCGACCTCATTCACGGTGGTAACTCAATCCTCGGCGATGAGGTCCAAGGCGGCGCCGGCAATGACATCATCTTCGGCGATGAAGGCGACGACGCGCTGATCGGTAACGAAGGCGACGACTGGATTTCTGGCGGCGCTGGCGGCGACGGCATTGTCGGCGACATCGGCGCGCCGACCGGTCAGGTGCCGCTCTATGGCGGTAACGACGTCCTCGACGGCGGTGGCGAAGGCGACAAGATGACCGGCTTCTCCGGTGACGACATCATGTTGGGCCTCGGCGGCTTCGACAAATTCTACGGCAAACTAGGCTTCGACTGGGCGTCCTTCGAACAAGAAACCCATGGCGTCAGTGTCGACATGGAACGGCGCGAGTTCGTGCCGGACCAAACCATTCCGGCCGGCGACGCGGTGCGGGATTTCTTTGTCGAAACCGAAGCTGTGTCCGGTTCGTCGCAGAACGACATCTTGCGTGGCACGATTGACGTTGGCGCCGCTGCGGGCGTGTTCAACGAACTCACCAATGTCGATCTCATTTTTGGCCTGTCCGAGTTTTTCCCCACAGGCCCGGTAAACTTCACCGGCGGCAACATCATGCTCGGCGGCGACGGCAGCGACATGATTGAGGGCCGTGCCGGCAATGACATCATCGACGGCGACGCTTGGCTGCATGTTGACCTCACGCGCAATGCGCAAGGCGCCATCTTCGCCGGCAGCGAGATTATTCGCGAGATCCGCTACGACCTCACGGACGGCGATATAGACACCGCCGTCTACAACGACGTGATGGCCAACTACATCATCAGCGCCGCGCCAGATGCGCAGGGCTTCTACACCGTAACCCACACCGCCGTGACGCCGGGCATCGTCGGCTTAGTCAACGAAGGCACGGACCGCATCCGCAATATCGAGCGGCTGCAGTTCGCCGATCAGACGATCAACCTCAATCTTGCCGATCCGAACGTGAACCACGTCCCGACCGGCAGCTTGACGATCAACAACAACGCGCCGGCTGTTGGCGACGTTCTCACGGTCACCAGCACGCTAGCGGATTCCGATCCGATCTCAGCGGCGCTTGATCTCAACGGCGACGGCATTGTTGATGGCTCGCTGCAATTCCAGTGGCAGTATCAGATCATCGCACCGGGCGGCGGCATCTCCTGGGTGGATATCGCCGGTGCGACCGGCGCGTCGTTTACCGTGACCAGCCTCGTGCTCGGCCAACCTTTACGCGTACGCGCAACGTTCGTCGATGGCTTGGGCTTCACCGAGCACGCCGCATCCGCGCTCACCGCCATCGTTACTGAAACGGCTGGCATCAATACGGCGCCGTTCATCAATCAGCAGCAGAACCCGCCCGGCCTGCCCGACACCGCGGCGCGCACCAACACGCCTATCAATTTGGTGCTCCCGCTCGCGCTTGTGTTCGCGGATCAACAAACCGCGACGAACAACTTGCTGTTCTCCGCCATGCTTTCAAACGGCGCCTCGCTCGCGTCGGTTGGCTTGTCGTTTGGTACGGCACTTGACGCTAATGGCGTCATCTTCGGGCTCATCACCGGATCGATCGCCAATGTTGGCCCGATCAGCGTTCGCGTGACCGCAACAGATACTGGGCCCGGCACGCCGCTCAGCGTTACAGACACCTTTGTAATCAATGTGCAGCAAGGCAATCGCGCGCCGGTGGCGACACCGACCGCGCCGTTTGCCGGCCTCGAAGATGGCAGCGTCAGCGGGATCTTGCCGCTCGGAACGGATCCCGACGGGACTGTCCCGGCGTTCCGCCTCACAGCGGGATCCGCACTCAACGGAGCGGTGACGGCGTTCAACCAAACGACCGGCGCTTTCACCTTTGTGGGCGCAGCCGACTTCGCTGGCCAGGCCAGCTTCAGCTACACTGTGTTCGACGGCCAGGCGAACAGCGCCCCACAGACCGTCATTATTAATTTCGCGCCAGCAAACGATGGCGCGGCGCCACTGGACATCACCGGCACGGCTGCTGTCGGCCAGGTGCTCACCGGCTTGATTGGCGTCGATCCAGACGGTGAATGGGACCCCGGCCTCGCCACCTACGAGTGGTTCCGCAACAACGTCTCGCTCGGGCCGGCGACGAATGATCCCAACTACACCGTCACTGCAAACGACGTAGGTCAGCAACTCAGCGTCCGCGCCACCTATGTCGATGGCCAAGGATTCCACGAGACTGTGACCAGCACGCAGACGCCGCCGATCGGCGAACTGAGTGTGCGCCCGTTGGCAGGTGTCGCGACGGCCACCGTCACGGCATTCAACACGCTCGTCGACCCCGATGGCGATCTCGGGCCGGATGCAGCGGAGTATATTTGGGAAGTGTCTGCCACTGGCGCGCCCGGAACATTCGCAGCGCCGCCAGCCGCGCAGATCAGCGCCGACGGCTTGTCGCTCACGCAACCAAACAACACGACGCGGTTTGTTCAGCTAACGATCAACTACGTTGATGCGCTCGGAAACTTCAACACCGCCACGTCAGCGGTCGTGCGTGTAACTACTGGGAATGGCAACAACAACGTTCTCAATGCCGCGTTCAGCGGTACTGACATATTGTTTGGCCTTGGCGGCGCCGACACACTCAACGGCGACGTCGGCAACGACACGCTCGTTGGCGGCGCCGGCAACGACAACCTCAATGGCGGCGGCGGGAACGACACCTTCCTCTACACCATCGGCGACGGGGCCGACACGGTGGCCGGTGGAGCTGGCGTTGACCTGCTTAAGATCCTCGGCACGGCCGGCGCAAACATACTCGATGTCGCGTTCAACGGCACACGCCTCACAGGTTTCGAAGGCGGCGCGATCACCAACACTGTCGAATCGATCACCGCCGACCTGCTTGGTGGAAACGATAGGCTCGTCTATACCGCAGGCGGCGGCGTCACCGTCGATCTTGGCGCCGGCACAGCTTCGGGTTTTGCCTCCATTGCAGGCATTGAAAACGTCGATGGCGATGCTGGCGGCGACGCCATCACAGGCGACGACAACGCCAACGTGCTGAACGGCAATGGCGGCGCGGATACGCTAAACGGAGCGGGCGGAGCGGACACGCTCAATGGCGGCGCTGGAACCGACACGCTGAACGGCGGCACGGGCGCGGACATTCTAAACGGCGATGCCGGTGCGGACACGCTCAACGGCGGAGACGGCGCCGACATCCTCACGGGCGGCTTAGCGGCGGACACAATCGACACTGGTGCAGCGGATGACAACGTGGCCGATCTCGTGCGCTTCAGCACAACCACGGAGTTCGGCGATAGCATCCTCAATTTCGATGTCACCGGCACGGCCACTCAAGTGGATCGTGTTCAATTCGGCGGTGGCCTTAGAACCGCCTACGATGATGGCCTCACCAACGGTGCGTTCCTGTTCGCCTCCGGCAACGGCGCGGCCGGAGCCGTCAATGCCAATATCGGTCAAGCAAATGCAGACATCGAAGCATTGATCCTTACCGGCGCAAACAGCGAAGGCGTCACCACCGCCAATCTCGGCAATGCTGCACTTGTGGCCGCTGCCTTCAACGCGGAATTCAACATCAACGCTGCGAACGGCGAAGATGCGCTGCTCGTCATCAACGACACAAACGGCAACAGCTTTGCGGTGTGGCAGTGGATCCAGGCAGGCGGCGGCGAGCTATCGGCGGCGGAGCTCACGCTCATCGGCATCTTCAGCGCCAACAGCACGGCGACCGCAGCCAGCTTCGACTTCTTCAATTGATTGGGGTTGGCCGAAAGGCCGGCCAAAGAGACCACGTGGAATGCAGGAGAATATCATGGTAGCGCCCGGCAACAGGCTGATCGATATCTCACTAGGCGGCGCGCGCGCAGCCTTGGTCACCGCCGTGTTGCTGGCGGTGATGACCGGGACAGCATTCGCGCAAGCGGCGGGATTCGACATCCCAACAGGCGCCGCCCCGAGCCCGCTGTTCGGCGCGCAGCCTTTCACCCAACCGCTGATGTTGTTTGAAGAGTTCGGCACAAAGGCCATTCCTGGATCGAGCTGCCCAACGTGTCAGCCGATGCCCGCCGCTGCGTCATGTACGGAGGGACCGAGCGGCGCCGCCCTCGATACCTTTTTGCGTCAACCCCTCTACCCAGCGCCAACGATTCAAGCGAACACAAGCCGCCCCAACTATTGGGCGTCTTTGATCGGCGCATGCGTGCGGCCGCTCGCGACAAGCGCCGTCGAGGGCCGGCCACCCGGCGAATGGTTCGCGCACCAGCGTTACGCGGAGTTCGCGCCACGCGTCTACTTTCAAACGGCGCAGGCAGGCGCGCGCACAAATGGCGGCCTGCGCGACTCGATGCAGCGTCACCAATGGTTGCTTGGCGAGTTTCGCAGCACGGGCCTTTACGGCCAGCGTAATGCCGGCCGCCAGGTTCGATTCCACCCAAATTTTCCCGTTCAACAACCGAATTCTGTGTGGACCTTTGACGGCACGATGCCGCCGAAATTGCTCATGGCGCGTTACGGCGAGCCGATCCTCTTCCGCCACTACAACGCGCTGCCGGTGGACGGCGCCGCAAATAACGGCTTCGGCGCACACACGATCACGACACACGAGCACAACGGCCACAATCCAGCCGAAAGCGATGGCTTCACCGGCGCGTTCTTCTTTCCTGGACAGTACTACGACTATCACTGGCCGATGATCCTGGGCGGGTATGACTCCATCAACACAACCGCCACCGATCCGCGCGCAGCAATGCCGACAACGGGCGCCGGCGGCACGACCCGCATTCGCGGCGATTGGCGTGAGACGATGAGCACGCATTGGTTCCACGACCATATGCTCGATTACACCGCCCAGAACGTTTACAAGGGCAACGCCGCGATGATGAATTATTACAGCGCGGTCGACCGAGGCAACGAGAGCACGACCGGCGCTGAGTGCAATTACACCAACGCCAACAACGTGAACCTCTGCTTGCCAAGCGGCAACGCCCTGCCCTGGGGCAACCGCGACTATGACGTCAACCTGATGGTCGCAGACAAGGCGTGGGACGCCAACGGTCAGCTCTACTTCAACATCTTCAACACTGACGGCTTCCTGGGCGATCGTGTCACGGTGAACTGGACTTGGATGCCGAATTTCCAGGTTCGCGCACGGCGCTATCGTTTCCGCATTCTGAATGGCGCTGTGTCGCGCTACTTCAAGATCGCAGTCGTCACCGCAGCGGGTCAACGCGTGCCTTTCCACATGATCGCCAACGATGGCAATCTGATGGAGCACGCGGTCGCCTTCCCGAACGCGCAATCGCAAGATCTTCCGGTACAAGGCATCGCCGAACGCTACGACATCGTCGTCGACTTCAGCCAGTTCGCGCCGGGCACCCGCATCTATCTGGTGAACCTGCTCGAACATCGCGACGGACGCGGTCCAAGCCGCGAAATCCCGCTCGCCGACGTGCTGAGCGGCGCCTATCAAGGCGACCCAGCGGTAGGCCGTTTCATGGAAATGCGCGTCGTCAGCTATTCCGGCGTCGATCGCTCCATGAACCCCGCTCAATATGTCGCTGGCCAGCGCACCATGGTCCCTCGCGCACAGCCGACGGCTGCGGAACTCGCGGGCGCTCGCCAGCGTTCATTCGAATTCGGCACCGCAAACGCGACTGACGCCGCGCCGTGGACCATCCGAACAGATGGCGGGCTTGGCCTTGGTATGGACCCGCACCGCGTGTCAGCGGCCGTGACGCAAGGCCAATGGGAAGTCTGGACATTGACCAGTGGCAGCGGGTGGGATCACCCGGTCCACGTTCACTTCGAGGAAGGACAAATTCTTGACCGAGACGGTGCAGCGCCGCCAGCATGGGAAAGCGGCGCTCGCAAAGACGTATACCGTGTCGGCACTGGGCCCGGCAGCTCGCGCTCGATGCGTGTATTGGTGCGCTTCCGCGAATTCCTCGGCACTTACATGGAGCATTGCCACAACACGCAACACGAAGATCACTCGATGTTGTTGCGGTGGGACAATCGCCGCCCGGGCACGGCCGTCGCGATCCCAACGCCGATCGCCGACTGGGAGGGCGTCTATTACGAGCCTTCTGTTGGACTGCCCGTCGCCGTCGGAGGCGGCGGCTGAGCAACCGGCGCGCTGGAGACGCCCTTCTCCAGCGCGCCGGATGCCGTTTCACCGGTGGATTCAATGAAACGCATTTTTTGTCTTGCACTAGCACTCGCCGCGCTCAGTTTCAGCACTCCTCGCGTCGCAGAAGCGCAGCAAACGCGCTGGCATGGCGATTACTTTCCAAACGTGACGCTGCAAGATCAGAACGGACGCAATGTCCGCTTTTATGATGACCTCATCCGAGGAAAGATCGTCGCAATCAATTTCGTTTACACCACATGCACCGACGTATGCCCGCTTGACACGGCGCAGTTGCGGCGCGTCCAGGATCTTCTAGGAGCTCGGGTCGGGCGTGACGTGTTTATGTATTCGATTTCAATCAACCCCGAACGCGATTCGCCCCAAGCGCTTCGCCGCTTCATGCAAACCTACGATGTGGGCCCAGGCTGGACGTTTCTCACCGGGTCGCAGGCCGACATCACCCTGTTGCAGCGGCGATTGGGCATTTCGCCTGCGGACCCCACCAACCTACGTGGTCACAACACTAGCGTGATTATCGGCAACGAGGTCACCGGCCAGTGGATACGGCGTTCGGCTTACGAAAATCCCCAAAACCTGGTCGAATTGCTCACTGTCGCCATGCGCAACTACGCGCCGCAGACCTCGCGCCGGAGCCAAAGCTACGCAGTCGCCGGAGAAGTGATTGACAATTCCCGCGGCTCATACCTGTTCCGCACGCGCTGCGTCACCTGCCACACTATCGGCGGCGGTGATCGGCTTGGCCCTGACTTGGCCGGCGTCACCGACCAGCGTCCGCAAGCATGGCTGTCGCGCTGGATACGTGAACCGGACCGCATGATTGCCGAACGCGACCCAACTGCGCTCGCGCTTTTGGCCCGCTATCGCAACTTGCCCATGCCAAACTTGAGTCTCGGCGGGGACGACGCGGAGGCGATCATCGAATACCTGCGCAGCCAGCCAGCCGCGCACGCGGCAAGCGCGCCCAGCCACGCGCACTAGATCGCATTGGGCGTCTACGCTTGCGCAGACCACGGGGAGCGACAGAACTTCACCGAGTATCGAAGGCGATTACGCGCATGAAGGTTAACGACAAATCGGTCTCGCTGGAGGTTGAGGCCTTCGAAGACATTCCCTATCCGTCGATGCCTTACGCGATCACCCAGCCGTCTCGCCTTGCCGCAGTTGCTTCGCTCTACGCCATCCAGTCGGCTGCCGTGGAGACGGCGCGCGTGCTTGAGTTGGGCTGTGCGTCCGGCGGCAATCTCATTCCGCTCGCGGCGCGGTTTCCAGCGTCGCGCTTCCTCGGTGTCGACATCGGCCGCCGGCACATCGAGGACGGGCAATCGCGCATTGGCGAGCTTGGGCTCACCAACATTCGCCTGCAACACGCCGACATCTCTGAACTAAGCTTTGCACCCAACACATTCGACTACATTATCTGCCACGGCGTTTTCAGTTGGGTTCTGGGCGCTGTGCAGAACGCGATCTTCCGTATCTGCCGCGAATCTCTCTCGGAAAACGGCGTCGCGGCAATCAGCTACAACGTCTTACCCGGTTGGCATCTGCGCAACGCTGTGCGCGCGATTTGCCTGCGCCATACCGGCCAAGATGAATCTCCGCGACAGCGGGCCGCGTCGGTGCGCGCGATCTTAGACGATATCGCGTACTCATCCAGCGATGCCGATCCATACGGACTTCTCCTTCGCCAGGAGGCGAAGCGTATTGCACATCGGCCAGCCTCCTACATTCTAGGCGAATTCCTCGCCGACACGAACGCGCCGCTTCATGTCGAGGATTTCCTCTCGCGCGCGCGAGGCAGCGGCCTTGACTACATCGGCGAGGCCGACCTGGACGCCGCTGTTCCCGAGATCTTTCGGCCTGAATTGCAGAGCAGGCTTCAACGCTACGGCGGCGACCAGAGCGACGCACGCGAGCGCTACATTGACCTCTTCACCGGACGAACGTTTCGCACATCCCTTCTTGTTCAAGCCGGCGCGCGGCGGACACGCGCGCGCAACCACGGCCAGTTTCGCGCTTTGCATTTTTCGGCAAACATCCGCGTCGATCCTGCGAATGGCGGGTTCTTGGACGAGAAAGGCAGGGCCATCAGGGCCAAGCACGCAAGCGTTCAGCACGCGCTGGACACCTTGGCGCAAACCTACCCGTGTACGCGAACGTTTCTGCAATTGCTTGGCGAGGGCGGACGCCAAGACGAAGCACAACTTATTGAAGCGCTCGCGCTTTTGACCGCCGTCGGCCAAGTTGACATTTCCACCACCGCCCTGACGACTGGCCGTGCTGAAGACGCGAAGCCAGTCGCATCGCAGCTCGCGCGCATTGAAGCAGCAAGCGGCCAACCCTGGATCACCGGCCTGCATCATCGCCCCGTTGGCGTTCCGCCCGCCGCGCGCCTTCTCCTCCCCCACCTCACGGGTGCGAGTGACCGTTCGCGATTGCTACAGGTGCTCGTCGAGACGTTACGATCAGGGAGTTTGCAGGCGACCGACGACGATCACTTGACTGGCTTCGATCCCGATGAACGCGCGGCGCGTTGCCTGAACCGCGCACTGACGTACTTGGCCGCCAACGCCTTGCTGACGCCAAGCGCGGTCGAACAATTGCAACTCGTTGGCGCGCGTCAAGCAAAGTAGTTAGGTTCTTGTGGGCATTGGGTATCAGGGGTTTGCGGCCGGCCTAAAAGCCCCTCAGTCAGCCTCAACCCAGCGAGAGCACGTGCCCGTCCGCTTCGCACCTTGAAGGCGGATCGCGAACCCCGAGATGACCCTGCTCCGCCCGCCAGGGTGCTCGCACGTCACATCGCCGTTTGAACGTCCGCGAGCCCCTATTTCGAAGTCTGGCCCGACGGCTCTTGATGCCCCGATGCAGAGGTGTATTGCGCGACTGTCGCTAACGTCCGCTTGTGAGAAAACTCACATCGCCGCCTGCGTCTGAAATTGTTTAGGTTTCTAAGACGCCCGCCTCTGAGTGGTCGCGTCGGGTCGCGCTTGGCGGACGTCTCAGAAACCTAAACATTTGCGATCATATGTGCCGCCGCCATTGCGCTCATACCAGACGATCGGTTCATCAACGCCCGGCCCGTGCGCATAACGGCGCGTCATCACGTTTGACGTATTGTATTCAGCGATGAGGCTCGCGCCATCGTACAAGAAGCGTGTCGTCACCGCCCCGCCACCGGGATTGGCGACATATTCATACAAGCGCCCACCCGGATCGTAGCTCAGTGTCGATGAGCTCGGTCCGCTGATCAGACGATTGTAGATGTCATAGGCATAGACGCTGTTGGTGAGATTGCCGCGCGCATCATAGCTCTGATTGGTCCCGCCGACGCTCGTATATTGGTTGAGCCCGTTGTCGGCGTAATTGATCGTCGTCGGCGATGCGGGCGTCCATTGGAAATTGGTATTGTCGTTGGCGCGGGCGAGGATCTCGCTGGCTTCATTATAGGTGAAGCTCAAGGTCTGATCGTAGGTCGTGGACGCCAGATTGTTGGCGAGCGCTGAAAGCCGGCTTTCGGTGTCGTAGCTATAGGTCTCGGTCGTGCCATTGCCGCGCGTCAGCGAGCTGCGGCGGCCGAGATTGTCGTAGGCGTAAGTCGCAAGCACGCCGACGCCTGAGCCCGCACCATTTTCACGGATCACGGTCACAGCGCCTGAGACGTCATAATCGTAGCTCAGATAAAAGCTGTCGGGCCATGTGACGCGTGTGCGCCGACCGGCTGCATCATATTGATAGCTGACCGTCCCGCGCGGCTGGGCTTCGCTAAGGAGGCGCGAGAGCTGGTCGTACGTGTAGGTGAGCGTCTGGCTGTTGGCCGCAACCGTCAGCGTGCGGCCGAAATTATCGTAGGTGCGTGTGATATCCGGGGTCGATCCGGAGGCATCGGCCCCAGTGAGACGTCCCAGATTGTCGTAGGTAAGCGCAATCGTCGCGTCGTCGCGACGGGTTTGTTGGGTCAGCAGACCAAATGTTGACCCGCTTGAATTGCTGTAAGTGTAAAGCTCGTTGTCGCTCGAGTTTGAAGTGTTTGCGGTCGAGGGATGAGGATAGCGCACCTCCACCAAGCGATCATGGCCGTCATAGATGTTGGTGGTGCGGTTTGAGCCTGCATCGGTGATGGTCGAGACGAGACCATTGTTGGTGTAGGTGAGCGTCTGCTCGGTGATCGCCGCCGCCGTCCCGTAGCCTTGAGTAACGGTCGAGACTTCATCGGCGTTGGTGTAGGTGGTGCGGGTGATGCGATCAGCGCCGCCCGTGCCTTGCGTGCACGCCGCGGTGGCGCCGGCGAAATCGGCGCTGTTCATCCTGAGCGTCGCGCATTCTGGCAGACCGTTGGCCAGATAATTCTGCTGCACCACGCCGCTGGTCGACCAGCTGTCGGTGTAGACGGCCCTCCCCTCGGCGGTCACGCGGATCGGCTGGCCACGGAAATTGTAAGTGGTGGTGTCCTTCTGCAGCGTCTGGAACGTGGTCCAGCTTGCAGGCGCGACCGAAAGATCGCCGCTCACTAGCTTCGAACGGAATCGCGTCAATGATCGGTTGGGTGCTCGCCAAGCTCCGAGCCGCCAAAAGACATTCGGGTTCGGGATGAGTCTTCATGGTGTTGCTCTGAACGACTGAATTCATTTTCGTCGATTCGTGCCGCCGACAACGCAAGACTTTGCCCTTAGACGCTCACGACGCCGCGGGTAGAAGGGTGGGTATGAGGCGAGAGCACGCGAGCGCCGCGAGCAATTCGCGTATAATTTCAGCTTGATGCGAAATGGGGATGGTGGAGCCTAGCGGGATCGAACCGCTGACCTCCTGCATGCCATGCAGGCGCTCTCCCAGCTGAGCTAAGGCCCCTTCTTTGGGAGGGCGGAACCTACGCTCCGCCCCCATTTCGTTCAAGTCCGTCAGTTCACGTGCGCGCTCTAGCGCTCGTCGTCATCGCTGGCAGGGATTTCACCGATTTCATCCTCGGGGAATTCCTCTTCGTCTTCGAGCAACGGCACGCTGTCGTCATCAGCGGCGTCGTCCTCAAGGTCAGCCTCGCCTTCGGAGAAGCCTTCCGGAATTTCGTCGTCGTCCTTGGCGACGGTGTCGTCGTCTTCGTCATCGCTGACCAGAACTTCGGCATCGGCTTCGACATCGACCTCAGCGGTTTCTTCTTCCGCTTCTTCGTCGTCGTCGTCACCCTCGCCCTTTTTCTTGGCCTTCGCGGCGGCTTCTTCGTCATCGTCCTCGTAGGCCGGATCGTGTGCGGCGACACGGCCGCGGCCGCGCTTCGCACGTACGCCTTCTTCAACCGGATCGAAGCTGGTGGTGCACTTCGGGCACACAGCCGGGCGACGACGAAGGTCGTAGAATTTCGCGCCGCAATTGGGGCAGATTTGCTTCTCGCCCAAATCCGTCTTGGCCAAGACGTGCTCCTTTTCGCCGCGACCCCTTGAAAAAGCCCGGCGGGGCGCTCGCTTGCCACCAACCGGGGGCCCTGTCAAAAGCTTTGTCGCGTCTTATTCAGCAGCTTGCGGAAGGGCCGAAATCCGATGCGTCTCACGGCGCGCGCCGGAGCGCGGGGAAGCGGCCAAATCCATGGCCGCGGCCGCCCGCCTGGCGACAAATCAATCTCCCATCGGGCGCTGATTCTGGGTGGCTTGGCCGAGGGCGAAACCGCGATTGAGGGCCTTTTGGAGGGCGACGACGTGCTGCGAACCGCCGCGGCCGTGCGGGCGCTTGGCGCGGACGTGGGCCAACTGGGCGGCGGGCGCTGGCGTGTGACCGGCGCGGCCGGCTTCAACTCGCCAGCGGAGGTGCTCGATTGCGGAAACTCCGGCACCGGTGTGCGGCTGCTGATGGGCGCGGCTGCGGGTTATCCACTGACGGCCCATTTCGATGGCGATGCCTCGCTGCGCAGGCGGCCGATGGGGCGGATCGCCGAGCCGCTGCGGTTGATGGGCGCCGCATTCGATGGCGAACGTTTGCCGCTGACGCTGAGAGGCGGGTCCCTCACCGGCATCGTTCATCATTCGCCGGTCGCTTCAGCGCAGATCAAATCTGCCGTGCTGCTGGCCGGCCTAAACGCTGATGGCGAGACGGTTGTCGTCGAACCAGCCGCATCGCGTGACCACACCGAGCGGATGCTGAAGGCGTTCGGCGCGGACATCGACAGCGTCGACGGCGCGCCGCGCGTGCGGCGTTCGCGCTTGCAGGCCTCGCCGGTTTCGGTTCCGGCTGATCCCTCCTCCGCTGCGTTTCCGCTCGCCGCGGCGTTGATCGCCGGCGGCGAGGTGCGGCTCGACGGCGTGATGATGAACGCGTTGCGCGTCGGGCTTTTCGACACGCTGGTTGAGATGGGCGCCGACATCGCGTTTGAAAATCGCCGCGAGCAGAGCGGCGAGGCGATTGCTGACATCGTCGTGCGCCGCAGCGCCTTAAAGGCGGCGGCGCCCCCGGCGGCGCGCGTGCCGTCGATGATCGATGAATACCCGATCCTCGCCGCCCTCGCCGCGTTCGCCGATGGCGAGACGCGGCTCATCGGCGCTGAAGAATTGCGCGTGAAAGAAAGCGATCGCATCGCGTTGATGGTTGCGGGCCTTCGCGCCTGCGGCGTTGACGCTGAAGAGCTGCCAGACGGGCTGATCGTACGCGGCGGCGGTCCGAACGGCGTGCGCGGCGGCGCCGAAATCGTGACCCATGGCGATCACCGCATCGCCATGTCGTTCCTCGTGCTGGGTTTGGCCTCGCGCGAGCCGGTGAGTGTTGATGAGGCGGACATGATCAACACGTCGTTCCCGGGTTTCGCCGGCTTCATGCGCGCCTTGGGCGCAGACATTTCCTGAACGCATGCGCCGGCGCGGCGCCGAGGCCGCTGCGAGAACGCTTCTTCCGCTCCTTCTAAGCCTCGGGCCCTCTTGCATCCGTTGGATCGAACGGATCGGCGCTGCGATGCTTGAGGAATTTGCCAAAAGTGGTACCGCCAAACGCTGGTAGGCCAATCGCCAACGCGCCAATCAAAAGCGTTTGCAGCGGCAGCTGCCAACCCATTGCAATGGCTGCCGCGCTGACTAGGCCTGCAACCCACCAAGACCGCATAAACGTGCAGATCACGAAGGCGATGCCGGCAACCCAAAGAACCGTGTCGATTCCATCAGGCATTGGCTTCTCGCTCCTTTTCACCCGCGTTCAGGATCGACGTCGCGGCCAAGTCTCCCGTCACGTTGCCCAAGGTTCGGAAGATGTCCGGGATCACTTCGATGGCGATGAGGATACCGAGCAATTCGGTCGGCACGCCGAGCGCGATGGAAATCGGAGCGACCGAGGCGATGAAGGAAATCTGCCCCGGCAAGCCTACGCTGCCGATGCTGACGCCGTAGGCGACGACAATGGCGCCGAGGATTTGCAGGAAACTCGGCTCGATGCCGTAAAGGTGCGCCACGACCATGCAGACAGCGAGGTTCGCGACGGGGCTTGTGAAGCGGAACACGGCGACGGCGAGCGGCAGGATGAGGTCGATCACACGATCCGGGATGCCAAGATTGCGCGCGGCTTGGATCATCGCCGGCAGCGACGCGAGTGAGGATTGCGTCGAAATGGCGATCGCCCACACCGGCGCGGCGGCGGTGGTGAATTTGCCGATGGGTTGGCGGCCCCAAGTGATGGCGATGAACCAGGCGACGATGGTGACGGCGAGTGTGACGATCGAGACGATGGCGGCGTATTGGACCAACGTGCCGGCCGCGCCAAAGCCAGCGCGGAGGCCGACGCCAAGCGCCAAAGCGAACACGCCGAACGGACCCGCCAACAGCACCCAACGCACGATGATCACCATCGCTTCCGAGACGGCGCGGAAGAGATTGACGATCTGATCGCGCAACGTCGCCTCAAGCCGGGTCGCGGCGAAGCCAAAGAACACCGCGAACACCACCAGCGGCAGGATCGCGCTTTCGGCGGCGGCAGCGACGGGGTTGGCGGGCGCGAGTCCCTGGATCCAGGCGATCAGCGTCGGCGGCTCAGCGATCTGCGCACTCGCCCCGCCGGCGCCCGAGATGAAAGCATCCGCCGCCTCGCGCGGGATCGGCCAAAGCGCCAGAACGCCCTCGGTGGCGTAGATGCCGAACGCGCCCGCAAACAATAGCAGCACCGTAAACAACAGCACCGCGCGCGCGGCGAGCTTGCCCGTGGCGGCGGCGTCCTGCACCGACGCGATGCCGACGACGAGCAGCGAAAACACCAGCGGCACCACCGTCATGCGCAGCGCATTGAGCCAGAGGCCGCCGAGCGCCTCGACGATCTCGGCCGCCTGCCTCCATTCAGCGGCGCCATCCGCGCGGATCAACGCGCCCGCGACAAGGCCGAGCGCCAGCGAAGCCAGGACGATCAAGCTGAGCGAAGTTTTCACGGCGGCGCTGTCCCCAATCCAAGATCGGTCCTGGTAGCCCAGCGCACGCGGCGGCGCCAGCGTGAGACGATAAAGCGACGCTTTGCTATACGGCGGCGACCGGCGCTTGCGCAGAAGCGCTCACCGTCGGCATCGCCGAACGCCTAAATTCCAGCGCGCCGTCATCGAGCTTTCCGTAGCGCAGCTCCATAAGGTCGTGGGCGTAGCTTTGGTTCTGCTTCCACGGCGCTTGTGAGGTCTGTTTCGGCAGCTTGTCAGCCACGCGCGTAAAATAGCCCGAGGAAAAATCCACGAACGGGCGCTCGTCGGGGTGCGCGAGATTCATCCGCGGCGTCGCCTGGACGAAATTGTTCTCGTCCATGAAATTGATCAGGCGCGCGACATACTCGCTGATGAGATCGGCCCGGAGCGTCCATGACGCGTTGGTGTAGCCGAACACGGACGCGAAGTTTGGCACATCGGAGAACATTGCACCGCGATAGGCGAAAAGCTTGCCCGTCTCGACCGGCCTGCCGTCCACCAGAAGCTCGGCAGCGCCGAACATCTGCAGATTGAGCCCCGTCGCAGTGACGATGATGTCCGCTTCAAGCTCGCGCCCGGATTTGAGCTTGATGCCGGCCTCGGTGAACGTATCGATGTGATCGGTGACGACCGAAGCGTGGCCATCGCGGATGGCTTCGAACATGTCGTTGTCCGGCACCAGACAGAGGCGCTGCTCCCACGGATTATAGCTGGGGGTGAAATGCGTCTGCATGTCGTAGTCGGGGCCTAGCTGGGCGCGAATGAGCGCAAGCAAGCGTTCCTTGGTTTTTTGCGGACGAGCGCGCGCCAAACGAAAAAAGAATTGCTGAAACACGACTTTGCGTAAGCGCGTGAGATCGTAAGCGAACCCAGCCGGCAGCACCTTCCGCATCCAGTTGGCAAGCTTATCTTCCGCCGGCATCGACACCAAGTAGCTGGGCGAGCGCTGCAGCATCGTCACGTGCGCGGCGCGGTCGGTCATAGCTGGCACCAACGTCACCGCAGTGGCGCCGGAGCCGATTACGATCACCCGCTTACCGGCGTAGTCGAGATCGGCCGGCCAATGCTGAGGATGGACGATCCGACCTTTGAAGCGCTCGCGACCGCTAAACTCAGGTGTGTAGCCTTCGTCGTAATTGTAATAGCCGGCGCACATCAGCAGAAACTTGGCGACGTAGTGCTTGATCTCGCCCTCGTGCTCGGCCTCTACAGTCCAGCGCGCGGTGGCTGAATCCCAGCTGGCGCGCTTAACCTTGTGCTTGAAGCGGATATGGCGATCGATGCCGTAAGCAGCGGACGTTTGGGCGACATATCTGCGGATCGACGGGCCGTCGGCGATGGCCTTGGCCTCTGTCCACGGTTTGAAACTGTAGCCCAAGGTGAACATGTCGCTGTCGGAGCGAATGCCAGGGTAGCGGAAGAGATCCCAAGTGCCGCCGACGGCCGCCCGCGCTTCGAGGATCGCGAACTTCTTGCCCGGCGAACGCTTCATCAAATGAAACGCCGCGCCGACGCCGGAGAGGCCGGCGCCAACGATAAGGACGTCTAGGGATTCAGTCGTCATGGCCTCAACTCGGACCCGCCCGCCCCTTGATGTCAAGCGTCGCGCCGACGCGCTAGCCTGACGTTACGGCGCGCTGCTCCAGGAACGCCAAGATTCTCATGACGACGACATTGGACCAGGTCGGGTCGCCGATCTTAAACTCGTCGGTGTTGATGCGCAGCGTGCGCTCCGCGGGAAGTGCTGCCAACCACTCTCCGTAGCGAATCTGCAGTCGGTCGATGTAGGCGCGCTCAATCCCCAGTTCGAAGGGACGACCACGCACCTGGATGCGTTTGAGGATCGTCTCCGTTGCCGCTTCGAGTACGACATAGCAATCAATTTCCGGCAGCGCTTCCGCTATCGCGCCATAAATTGCGACGTAGGTTCTGTGATCCGCTTCGCTAATCAGGCCGAGGTCGTGCAGCGAGCGTTCAAAAATGAAAGCGTCTTCGGAAAAATAGCGATCTATGACGACGCGCGACGAGTTCGCATAAGTGTCGTGAAAATCCAGGAACTTGGCGGTCAGGAAGGAAAGCTGCGAGTGGAAGGCGTGCGCCGCCATGTCAGCGTAGAATTTGTCGAGGAATTCGTTGCCGTCGACGTTCTCTTCAACGAGCGCCCAACCCCGGCGCTTAAGGTTCTTACAAACCGAAGATTTGCCGACAGCGACATTCCCACAAATCGCGAGGGTGTGCTTCGGCATTATCACTTTGTCTCGTTCCGGTTGCGCCCAGTCAACGCATGTACATTAATTCCGGGGTGGTCAACAGCGGCCGTCATTTGGGGGAACGTAATATGCAAAACGCGCTCGGGGTTCTCACCAAGGACATGATTCAGAAGCGGCGCCTGATCCGCGACCAAGCTCACACGCCGGCGAACGACGCACGCTATGAACCCACGGCCGTCAATTTGACGATTGGCGCGTTCTTGCCCGCCGACCGCGCGACAGGGAATCATCTCCGTCTCAACCCCCAAGAGATGGTGTGCGTGTTGTCGCGCGAAGTCATCTGGATGCCGGGCGATGTAACCGGCCACATCGCCGGCAAACGGCAACTCGCCTCGAAAGGAATCATGGCGATCAACACAGGCATGATTGATCCGGCCTTTCGCGGGCCAATCTCAGTGATCCTAGTCAATTTCTCGGATCGTCCGCAGGATCTCGAGATCGGCACCGAGTTTCTCAAGGTGATCTTCCATGCCCATGAATTGTCGGTGGACGATCCCGCTGAACTGGACGAGACAGGCTTGAAGACGGTGATCGACGACTTCTCCGCCAAACGTGAGCGCGAGGCGCGTCAGTTCGCGCGCACATTCCTGAACTTCGACGGCCACGCACAAGAGATGCAGAAGGTGGTCGGCGAACGGATCGTGCAAACGGCAGTCATCCAGGCCACCATAGCCGCCGCCGTGCTTGCGGTTCTGGCGATTTTTTTGCCGATCGGCGTGCAGCTTATGCGCGACGACAGCCACGCCAACGCGCAAACGAATGCCCAACTCCGCGAAGATGTTGAGGCTTTGCAGCTGCAGCTGGCAGTTCTCCGCGCCGAACAATCGCAGCCGGCCGACTAGAAAGCGCTTGAGATTTGAGACGGAATTCGCCTAGGCCGTGTGCGCTCGAACATGGCTAGCACAACGAAAACCGGCCCGATTATCGCGATCGACGGCCCAGCGGGATCTGGAAAGGGAACGCTGGCTCGCAACTTGGGGCAGCGGCTGGGTCTGCCCGTCCTTGATACGGGCGCATTGTATCGAATGGTGGCTTACCAGGCGCTTCGCGACGGCGTCCTGCTGTTCGACGAAGCGGCCCTCGTCAAACTGGCCGAGCACCCTGATCTCAGTCTGTTGAACGGCCAGGAGCTGCGCTCGGTCGCGGTCGCGAAGTACACACCCGAAGTCGCCAAGTTCGCCGGCGTTCGCCGCGCGTTGCTTCAGTTCCAGCGTGACTTTGCCCACCAACCCGGTGGCGCAATCCTCGACGGCCGCGATATCGGGACGGTCGTTTGCCCCGACGCGGATGTAAAGTTGTTTGTGAGTGCGAGCCTCGAGGCCCGCGCCGAACGCCGCTCAAAAGAGCTTCGCGCCAACGGCGAGAGGGTCAATATCAGCAGAATTAAGCGCGACCTCGCCGACCGAGACGAGCGCGACATGAATCGGGCCGACAGCCCCCTGCGGCCATCCCCAGACGCGCACCAGCTGGATACCACCGACCTTTCGATTGAGGCTTCAGTGGAAGCCGCCTGCCGCATTGTGAACGCGGCAACAGCCCGCCCTCCAGCCTAGGCACGGCTCGCACCATTCGCGCTCCGGCGAAAAACATCTCGGGAATGCGCGCCGTTGGCCCCGACCGGCATGCGACCTCGCTTGAAAGCGGGCCGATCGAGTTCAAAGCGGATCACCCGTTCTTCATCGTGCTGCACCACAAACCCACGCGCACCCGCCTCTTCATGGGCCGCATCGCCAGCGTGTGAGCGAACGGCGTCGCGGCGCGCCGCCCGCGATGCTAAGCAATGCATCGAGGGCAATCGACCGCTGTTTGGAGGACGATCGAGATGAAGAGCACGAAAGCGCTCCTGTCGAGCGCGCTGATTTGGGCGCTTTGCGCATTGCCAGCCGATGCCGCGGGGCCGGGTCTTGAGGTCGCGGGCGAACGCGGGGCGACATTCATCGCCAAGGTCTGCAGCCCGATCGTGCCGAACAATTGGCGCAGCACCACTATCGTTGCGATGAGCTGGACCATCGCCGATTGCCAATCGTTCGCCCGCTCGATCGGCGCGACGGACATTCAACTTGGCTGCTTATTTGAAGAACCGCAGCCGAACAGCGCCAGTCAGCGCTTCTCGTGGGGCCGCCGAACAATCGGCGTCAACAGCACGGCAAGCAGCTTGTCCCTGCCCGCCGCCAATTGCGGTTGGAGTTTGTAGCGGCCGCACGCCAACGGTGAGACGACGCGATGTTCGGTGGAAGAAGCAACAGACCAGCGCCGAAGCCCGCGGTCCTGCTCGCCGGCGCGTTTATGACGGGCTTGGGCGGTCTGTTATCGGCGGCCATGCTGTTTGGCGAACCCGCGCCTGGGGCGCCGTTGTGGGCGATCCTTGTCGGCTTCGTGCTGGCGTTCGGCGGTTTGGCTTGCGGCCTCTATCTGCTGGTCGCCGGGCTTCGCATGCGCTGAAGCCCGGCGCGCGGCGCAGGTTTCAAGCCACGCCCAGTTTGCCGCGTTCGCCGGTGCGCGGCGTGGCGAGATCTTCGGGAGTGACGAACTGGGCCAGATCAGCCGCTTCCATGAAGGGGCGGATTTCGATTTCGCCGGCGGATGCAGCGGGGCAGCGTTTGGCCCAGGCCAAAGCTTCGTCCATGTCTTTGACCTCCCAGATCGAGAAGCCGACGACCACCTCCTTCGTCTCGGTGAACGGGCCGTCGGTGACGATTGCGCCGCCGCGGCCGTCGAACAGGACGCGTTTGGATTGGGCGGTGGGCTTGAGGCCAGCGGCGGCCACGAACACACCGGCGGCAACCAATTCTTCCATGAACGCGTCCATCGCCGCGAACGCCGCCAACGCCTCGGGCGTGGGCTCCATGGGCTGCGCCTCATTGGCCTTCGAAAACACCATCACGCGCATCGCCAATCTCCTGTTTGAGCCCGCCCCGTTGGCGGTGCGTCGGGACGACGAACGAGCTTATGGACGGGCGACGATTGGAGAGCGTTTTTTTCGCCGCCCCGCCTGGCATCGGCGAGGTCGCGAGGTCGCGAGGTCGCGACAATGAGGATTTTCGTCGTTTGATCCAGGTCAATGCAGTCCGCACAAACGACGAGCCCTCTGAAGTTGACGATTGCGTCATTTTTGGAGGAGTGCCCATGCGCGTCACCATCGTCGACAAGCCGCCCCAAACGGTGCGGACGTTTGAAGAGGTCGATCTAACCGACAAATTGACCATGGAGGACGTGGAGACGATCCGCGAAATCTTCCAAACGCCGCTGACCGGCTCTTTCAACTGGGACTACGACAGCGCCAATGCGAAAATTCGTCGGCTCTACGAACTCGGCAAGGTGCACAATTGGAACTCGACGCTCGACGTCGACTGGGATGCGCCGTGCGATCTCGACGACTTTCCGATGGAACCATCGCTTGGCGCCTTGAACGGCTATCCCGAATACGAAGCGCTCTCGCCGGAGGAGAAGGTCCGCTTTTCGTGGAAGGGCCACGCGCAGACAATGAGCCAATTCCTCCACGGAGAGCAAGGTGCGCTACTCGTCGCGTCGCAACTCGTTTCGTGCGCGCCGACGGCTGACGCCAAGCTCTACGCGGCGTCACAAACCTTCGACGAAGCGCGTCATGTTGAGGTTTTCAATTCTTATCTGCGGCGCCGCTGCAAGATGGTTTATCCCATCAACAAAAACCTGAAGACACTCATCGACAAGGTACTCTCCGACGAGCGCTGGGATCTGAAATTTATTGGAATGCAACTCATAATCGAAGGCTTGGCGCTTGCTGCCTTCGGCGCACAGATTCGTACCAGCAAAGACCCGCTGTTAAAGCAGGTCTTAGAACTGGTGATGCGCGACGAGGGCCGTCATGTCGCCTTCGGTGTCAATTATCTGGAGGATTGGATTAAGGTTCTGCCGCAGCCCGAGATCGAAGATCGAGCGGAATTTGCCTACCAGGCGTGCGCCGTCATGCGTGACCGGCTGTTCGGCATGGACGTCGTCCGTGAGTACGGTTTCGACGAAGAAGCGGCGAAGAAGCACATCATGGATTCCACAGTGATCGGCTTGTTCCGCGAGTTGCTGTTTGAACGGATCATGCCCAACCTCAAGCGTGTGGGGCTCCTCACCGACACTGTGCGGCCCAAATACGAGGCGCTGGGCGCCCTCCGCTACGAGGACCTAGCCGGCGATGTTATGATCGACTGGGCTCAGCTCGAAAAGCCGCTGCCGACCAAGGAAAACTTGGCGGCAGCCAAAATCGCGGCAGAGTAAATCTTTCTCAGCGAGGCGGCGCGTTTCGCAATGCGCCGCCCGCTTTGCGATCGGAACCGGCGCCCCTCCCTTGCCCCAGCGGCCTCACCTATCTATACAGCCGGCGTTGGAGGCCGCTTTGCCAGCATAGCTTGGCGGCGTTTGAGCGACTTGGGGTTTGCCCTCAAGGCGCTTTTGCGTTTTCGGCCCCCGCTAACCACCCAGGACGGCCCCATGGTGGGGCCGAGACCGCCGGAGCCAACCGGTTGGCCCTGTCAGTAAGTATGGAGTTGTAAAGCGCATGGCTGCTTCGAGCCTCAATCCCACACGTGACGATTTCGCAAGTTTGCTGGACGAGACCCTCGGGTCCAAAGGCATGGTTGAAGGCCGCGTCATGGCCGCGACCGTTACCGCGATCGAGCACGATTTCGTCGTTGTCGATATTGGCCTCAAGACTGAAGGCCGTATCCCGATCCGTGAATTCCTCGTCGACGACGGCGCTGGCGCGCCGAAGGCCGGCGACATCGTCGAGGTTTATCTCGACCGCATCGAGAACGCGCTGGGCGACGCTGTCGTCAGCCGCGAAAAAGCGCGCCGCGAGGAAGCCTGGACGCGCCTTGAGAAATCATTCGCTGCGCAGGAAGCCGTGAACGGCGCCCTCGTCGGCCGCGTGAAGGGCGGCTTCACCGTCGATCTCGGCGGCGCCAACGCGTTCCTGCCGGGCTCGCAAGTCGACATCCGTCCGGTGCGCGATGTCGGCCCGCTGATGAACATCGTGCAGCCGTTCGCGATCCTGAAAATGGACCGTCAGCGCGGCAACATCGTCGTTTCGCGCCGCGCCATCCTCGAAGAGAGCCGCGCCAGCGAACGCGCTGAAATCGTCGGCCAGCTCAAGGAAGGCGAAGTTCGCGAAGGCATCGTCAAGAACATCACCGATTACGGTGCGTTCGTGGATCTTGGCGGCATCGACGGCCTGCTCCACGTCACCGACATGAGCTGGAAGCGCGTCTCCCATCCGAGCCAAGTGCTCAATGTGGGCGATTCCGTGAAGGTCCAGATCGTGAAGATCAATCCGGACACGCAGCGCATTTCGCTCGGCATGAAGCAATTGCTCACCGATCCGTGGGACGGCGTTGAAGCCAAGTACCCGGCGGGCGGCAAGTTCTCCGGCCGCGTCACCAACATCACCGACTACGGCGCGTTCGTTGAGCTTGAGGCCGGCGTTGAAGGCCTCGTGCACGTCAGCGAAATGAGCTGGACCAAGAAGAACCTGCACCCGTCGAAGATCCTGAGCACCAGCCAGGAAGTCGATGTGCAAGTGCTCGACGTGGACGGCGAAAAGCGCCGCATCTCGCTCGGCATCAAGCAAGTTCAGCAAAACCCCTGGGAAACGCTGTTGCAGCAACACCCGGTCGGCTCGCTGGTCGATGGCGAAGTGAAGAACGTGACCGAGTTTGGTCTGTTCGTCGGCCTGACGGCGGAAATCGACGGCATGGTCCATCTGTCCGACATCGCTTGGGATGCTCAAGGCGAAGAGGCGCTCGCGCGCTTCAAGCCGGGCGACAAAGTGCAGGTGAAGGTGCTCGACGTTGACGTTGAGAAGGAACGCATCTCGCTTGGCATCAAGCAGGTCGGCGGCGCCGGCGCGGGCGCCGATCCAGTCGCTGGCGCGGAATATCGCAAAGGCCAGATCATCACTGTCGAAGTGATGGAAGTGGCCTCGGGCGGCATCGAAGTTGGCTTCGGCGAAGGCAACCAGATGCGCTCGTTCATCCGCAAGTCGGACCTCTCGCGCGATCGCCAGGAGCAGCGCCCCGAGCGCTTCGCCGTGGGCGACCGCATCGACGCGATGGTGACGACGTTCGAGAAAGCCAGCCGTCGCGTTTCGCTCTCGATCAAGGCCAAGGACATGGCCGAAGAGAAGGAAGCGATCGCGCAGTTCGGCTCGTCGGACTCCGGCGCTTCGCTCGGCGACATTCTCGGCGCCGCGCTGAAGAACAAGCAATAAGCATCGCTGCATAAGCGGCAGAGAGGGCCCGGCGCTTCGCGTCGGGCCCTTTTTCTGTCCATTTTCAAGCCGCTGGCGCAATTCCGATTGACGGCAGGCCTATGGCTCGCCTCAATAAGCGCTCAGGGATAGGGATCCTCCCATGCTGCGCTCCGAACTTGTCGCCAAACTGCAAGAAGAATTCGCACCGCTGCGCGCGCAGGACGTCGAGCACGCCGTCGACATCGTGCTCGACGAAGTTGCACAGGCGTTGGCTCAGGGCGGCCGCGTTGAACTGCGCGGCTTCGGCGCGTTTTCCGTGCGCGAGCGCGAGGCCCGCACCGGCCGCAACCCGCGCACGGGCGCGGCGGTGAAGGTGTCGGCCAAACGCGTGCCGTTCTTCAAGCCAGGCAAGGAGCTGCGGCTCAAGGTGAATGGCGGCGTTGAGCCATAAGCCTCACATCGCCGTCCAACCGCCGTCCACGGCGAGGATAGCCCCAGTAACGTAGGCCGACGCTTCCGACGCCAGATACACCGCCGCGCCCGCAATTTCACGCGTGGACGCCGCCCGGCCAAGCGCGGTCTTAGCGCGTATGACCCCACCAGCTTCGGGCTGATCCAATGTGTGCGCCGTCATTTCCGTGCGCACGTAGCCAGGGGCGATCGCGTTCACGAGGATGCCGCGATCAGCCCATTCCACCGCGCACGTGCGCGTGAGCTGCACCACCGCGCCCTTGCTAGCCGCGTAAGGCGCTGACATCGGATCAGCCACCAGGCCCGCGAACGACGCGAGATTGATGATGCGCCCACCCCGCCCCTCCGCGATCCAACGCTTGGCCGCAGCGCGCATCATGAAGAAGACGCCGTTGACGTTAAGGTCGAGCATTCGGCGAAGGTCAGCGTCAGGGTAATCCTCGGCCGGGATGCGCGCGCTGACGCCGGCGTTGTTGACGACAACATCGACGGGGTAAGCCGCAATGAGAGCGTCCACCGCGGCGCTGTCGGTGATGTCGCAGGCGTGCGCTTGCGCCGCGAGGCCGGCCGCGCGCAGCCGCGACGCGGCGGCCTCCGCTCCCGCCGCGTTCACGTCCACAATGAGCGCGCGAGCGCCCCACGCGGCGCAGGCTTCGGCGATGGAAAAGCCGATCCCGCGCGCGCCGCCGGTCACCAGCACCACTCGGTCAGTGAGATCGAACATGGATCGAAAAAACGGTGCGTCGCTCATGGCGCGCACCGCTGCGCTTTCAAGCGCATCTCGGCAAGCGGATTGAGACGATCGCCCCGCCGCGCCCTACGCTTTGACGTTGACCCACAACGTGAATGTCGCGCCCTGCCCCGGCGCACTCGTTACATTCACGTCGCCGCCCATGAGCCGCGCCACTTGGCGGGCGAAAGAAAGTCCCAGGCCCGCCCCTTCATGCCGGCGATCGGCGTCCTGCTCTGCCTGCACGAACGGCTCGAAGATGCGCTCGTGTTGGTCGAGTGCGATCCCGATTCCGGTGTCGCGGACGGTGAACGTCAGCACCTCGCGGCCGTCGCGCCGTTCACGCCGGGCCGTAACTTCGATCTCGCCATTGCTGGTGAATTTCGCTGCGTTCGAGACGAGCTGCATGAGCGCCTGATAGAGGCGCGCCGGGTCGATCTCGGCTTCCCCGAGCGGCGTCGCTTCGATGATCGCGAACCGGTTCTTGTTGACCTTCGCCAGTACGGCAGCCGCCTCGCGCAGCTGCTCAACGATCGCGGCGGCTTCGAATGACTCGCGCTGCAAACTCACATCGCCAGTCTCAAGCCGTGAGATGTCGAGGATGACGTTAACGATGCCCAAGAGTTTCTTGGCGGATTCGCTGATTTTCCGCGCGTCCTCCGCGAGCGCGCCCTCGGCCTCTTCGGTGATCAGCTCCGCGTAGCCGATCACCGAATTGAGCGGCGTCCGCAATTCGTGGCTCATGGTGGCAAGGAACTGCGACTTGGCCACGTTGGCTTGCTCCGCCGCCGCGCGCGCCATGGCTTGCCGCGACAGAGCCTGGAGCAAGAAGCGACGGTCAAACCCAAAAATGCCGCCGGCCGCAACGATCAGGATCAGCACCAAGGCGCCCACAGCGCTGGTGATATTGACCTCACCCTCGGCCAAGAAGGGCGCGGCAATCGCGCAAATCATCAGCGGGATCAGGCACGAGAGCAGCAACCAGCGGTGGTTGGAGAAATAGACGAAAAGGTGATTGGCCGAACCGCACACCCACCCCGTGGCGATCACCATTCCGAGCGACTCGCCCGTCAGCCATGCGGCGAGCGGGAACACGCTGTACGAGAACGCACCAAACACGTTGATAGCGGCCAACCAAGCGAATCCCGAACGCTCATTCTTCGCGGCGATAGGTGCGGCGACACGATCTTCCAGAAACGGCCGAACGAAGAATTCCCAGGCGGCAAGAAACACCACCCAAGCGAAGAGCCACAACGCCGGCAAGACGATGCTGGCGATCGGCGCGACGAGCACCGCGAAGGTGACGCGTGACCACGTGCCTTTGCGCACAACGCCAACCGCGTCCGCAAACGGCAATTGCCAATCTGGTGCATCCATCGGCAAGGCGGCAAACGCGCGCGCCGCGCCTTGTGCAAAACTTGAAACGCGCATGTCCCCCAACGTTGTAGCGGCGCGAACGCCGAATCGCCTTCTGAGAACATTTCATAGCGGATTTCGCGCTGAGAGTGGCTGGCGACGGTAACGCAGGCGGATTGCTCCCTCTGCGCGCGAAACTGTTTCAACAGAGCACATCCCCGCCGACGCGCGGGATTGCCTGCGCGCATGAAAGTTGCAGCGTGATGGATATGGGGAACCGTTTTATTCCGACCGCTTCAGCCATGCTGGCGGCGCTCGTCCTGGGCCAGGCGGCCCACGCCGACGAATTGGTGTACACGCCGATCAATCCATCGTTCGGCGGCAACCCCTTCAATTCGAGCCACCTGTTGGGCATCGCCAACGCGCAGAATGATTACGAGGCGCCGCGCGACTCGAACTCGACATTGCAGGGCGAACAATTCGTGCGCCTGCTCCAGTCACGCTTGCTGTCAGCGCTGGCGACCCGCGTCAGCGACGCCATCCTCGGCGAAGACGCCCAGCCCTCAGGCGAGATCGTTTACGGCTCTCAGACCGTGCGCTGGGAAACATTTCTGGATTCCATTCGCCTTGAAGTGATCGACGCCGAGACGGGCGCTGTCACCGAAATCGTCATCCCGTCGCTGCCGCCGGTGGACTGAACCAGATGAGTTTGCTTCGTCACTCTATCGCTGCAGCGGCGCTCGCCCTCACCGGCGGCTGCGCCAGCGTGGTTCCCAATTACGACTGGGTCGCCACCAACCCCGTCGTCGCGGCGCCAACGGAATCGCAACGCAATCTCATGGCTCTGCCCCCGCCCGCGCAGCGGGTCTCGGTGGCCGTTTACAATTTCTCTGATCAAACCGGCCAGTTCCGGGACAGTGACGGCACACAAAGCCTGTCGCGCGCGGTGTCCCAAGGCGGCACATCGATCCTCGTGAAGGCGCTTCAGGACGCCGGCAGCCGGCAATGGTTCCAGGTCGTCGAGCGCGAACGCCTCGAAAACCTACTGCGCGAGCGCCAGATCATCCGCGAGATGCGCCAGCGCTACCTGGGTGAAACCGAGATCGACCCGGACGTGCTGCCCTCTTTGCTGTTCGCGGGCGTGCTGCTTGAGGGCGGCGTCATCGGCTACGATACAAATACACTGACCGGCGGGGCTGGTGCGCGTTACCTCGGCGTTGGCGCGGCAACGCAATATCGCCAAGACACCGTAACCGTGTATTTGCGCGCCGTCTCGGTGCGCACCGGCGAGATCCTCACCAGCGTGGTGGCCCGCAAGACCGTGGCCTCGATCGCCATCAACGCCAACGCCTTCCGGTTCGTCAGCTTCCGCGAATTGTTGGAAGCGGAAACCGGCATCACCACCAACGAGCCTGACCAGGTTGCGCTTCAGCAGGCGGTCGAGCGCGCGGTGCAATCGCTCGTCATTGAAGGCGCGCAACTCGGCTATTGGAACTTCCAAGACCAGGCGGCCGCGCAACCCTACATCGACGCTTACGATCGCGCCCGTCATGGTGAACTTTCGTCTCAATTGGTCAGCCAATAATCGCGTTCGCCTGCACGGCGAAATGCGGATACCCCTTTCGCGCAAGCAACGCACTTGATTCAACGCGGGCGAGGCGAAACCCTTGGCGCCATCGCGTAATACGACCCCAAACTGAACTCGGGTTCTTCGTCAGCCTTAGAAGTCGGGGTTAGTGGTCATGTTGCGCAAGATTTTGGTAAGTGCATCCGTGCTGGCGCTCGTCGCCGGTCAAGCGCTCGCAGCGCCCGGCAACAACAGCAGCGTCAACCAGGAAAACACCGGCAACAGCGCGACGATTGATCAGTCCGCTGGCTCCTGGGGGTCCGACTCCAGCGTCGGCCAAACCGGCGCCAACAACAGCGCCACGGTCACGCAAAGCGATGATGGCGCTTCGGTCGGGTCGTCCTACGCAAACAGCTCAAGCGTGAACCAAACCGGCGATGACAATTTCGCCAACGTCACCCAGTCGGGCAGCGACGCGCAAGACAGCGATGACCAAACCAATTCTTCATCGGTCGACCAGAATGGCCTCGCCTCGCAAGCCAGCGTTCTGCAATCCGGCGCCGCCTCGAACTCCTCGATCACACAGGAAGGCGCGAACCAGTCAGCTTCGGTTGATCAGAGCGGCCCCGGCTACGACGACTCGACCATCTATCAGGATGGCGACTCCCACAGCGCCACAGTGATGCAGATCGGCGCAAGCGAAAGCTCGCTCTTGACCTCCACCATCACCCAACTCGGCACGTCGCAAACGGCTGACGTCGTGCAAATGGGCGAAGAGGCCAGCTCCAGCGTCGATCAGGACGGCGAAGGCCACGTGGCCACCGTTACGCAAGACAGCCTCGGCGGCGGCGCGCTGACGTCGACCGTCTTCCAGCGCGGCGACTTCCAAACCGCTTCGGTCTCGCAATCGGGCGCTGAGGCGACCTCGGACCTCCAGCAACGCGGCAACGGCCATAGCGCCAACGTGCTCCAGTTCAGCGACGGCGGCGGCGTTTTGAACTCGCTCGTCGACCAACGCGGCAACACCCAATTCGCCACGGTCGATCAATCGGGCGTCCAGGCGGACTCCACGGTCGATCAGCGCGGCCGCGAGCACTCAGCGACGGTGTCGCAGGTCTCTTCCGGCGTGGACGGTGTGGTTTCCTACGTTTCGCAAGTGATGCGCGGGCACATCGCCAGCGTCAGCCAAAGCGGCGACGGTCCGGTCAATTCATCAGTGAGCCAAGGCGGCCGCTTCATGCAGGCGTCGGTCTCGCAGGACGGCGTCAACGTCACCTCGGAGATCTCGCAGCTTGCCGGCGAAGGCAACACTGCCGACGTGCTGCAACAAGGCGAAGACCTCTCCTCCTACATCTCGCAGGACGGCGATGGCCACTTCGCGCAAGTGACGCAAACCTCGGGCGTGGCCTCGATCTCTTCAATCGTTCAGCTCGGCGTCGGCAACACCGCGATCGTCAACCAATAAGCCAAAAGGACATGAGGGCTCGCGCAATGGCGCGGGCCCTCATGCGTTCACCCGTGATCTGGCGCGCCGCTTTTATTGCCCTTCTGCTCGGCTGGCCCGCGGCGCCAGCCCTGGCCCAATGCGGGGCGATATGCGGTGAGCTCCGCGCGCACACCGTCGAAATCTCACAGAACGGCGACGAACTCAGCGTGGCGCTCGACCAGAGCCAAGCCCGACGCGCCACCGCGCGCATCACCCAAACCGGGCAAGCCAACAGCGTGAACTTGGTGCAGTCCGGGGCGTCACGCGCAAACGTGTCGCAGGCCGGCAGCGGCAACTCAGCATCCTTGACTCAAAGCGGCGAAATCGGCGCGGCGGCGCGTCTTTGGATTTCGCAAGCAGGCGAAGGCAATTCAGTCGACGCCACACAAAATGGCGCCGACAATCGCGCCGCCTTGATCCAAACGGGCGACGGCAACGCGCTCCAGCTCGACCAGATCGGGCCCGACAACGCGGCCTTCATCGCTCAATCCGGCGCCGAACTGGCCATCGGCGTGACCCAAACGGGCGGCGGGGCCATCAGCGTTTTCCAACACAACCGCTAAGCGGGGCCCTAGCTCTCCACGCGAAATGATGGCATGGCCGAAGCCAAGCTTCGACGGAGACTGCCCATGTCCATGCTCAAGGAATTTCGCGAGTTCGCGCTCAAAGGCAGCGTGGTCGACCTCGCCGTCGGCGTGATCATCGGCGCGGCGTTCGGCACCATCGTCTCGTCATTGGTGGACGACATCATCATGCCGCCGATCGGCTTGCTGCTCGCGGGCATCGATTTCTCGACGCTGAAACTGATCTTGAAGCCAGCTGTCGCGGCTGTCGGCGCTGAGGGCGTCGCTGGCTATGTCGCGGGCACGCCTGAGGTAGCGATCAACTACGGCAAGTTCATCAACGCCGCGATCAAGTTCACCATCGTCGCCTGGGTGCTGTTCATGGTGATCAAGGGCATGAACGCGATGAAGCGAAAGGAAGAGGCCAAGCCCGCGCCGATCGCGGAAACGCCTGCCGACATCAAGCTTCTGACCGAGATCCGCGATCTGTTGAAGAAGTAGCTTCGTCATTCCGGGGCTCGCGAAGCGAGAACCCGGAACCCAGGGGCCGAAGAACTGTGTGTTTGCCCCCTGGATCCCGGATCACACTCCGCGTGTCCGGGATGACGGGAGGTTTTTTCATCGCTACCTGTGCCGCCCATGCCAGACGCTAAAATTTGCGGGATCACAACCGTCGAAGCGCTCGACGCGGCGATCGAAGGCGGCGCGCGCTTTGTTGGGTTCGTGACATTCCCCAGGAGCCCGCGTCACCTCAGCATGGACAAGTTGGCCGGCCTCGCGGCGCGGGCGCGCGGGCGGGTGGAGACCGTGCTCGTCACCGTCGACGCCGACGATGCGCATCTGGCGGCGGCCATGGCGGCGGCCCAGCCTGACTGGCTTCAGCTCCATGGCAGCGAACCTCCGGGCCGCGCGCGGGAGGTCCGGCACTTCGCGCGCCGGGGCATCATCAAAGGCGTGGGCGTCGCCCGCAAAGACGATCTAAGCAAGCTTCCGCCCTATGAGCCGGCGGTCGACATGTTCCTGTTTGACGCCCAGGCCCCGCAGGGCGCCCAACCAGGCGGCAACGCGCTGGCGTTCGACTGGGGCTTGCTGGCCGGGGCCCGGTTCGGGCGGCCCTGGCTGCTGGCGGGAGGGCTCAATCCGGGGAACGTCCGGGAGGCGATGGCTGTCTCTGGGGCGGAACTGGTGGACGTCTCCTCTGGCGTGGAAAGCGCACCCGGCCTAAAGGACCCCCTCCTGATCGCCCAATTCCTGGCAGCAGTGGAAGTCTAGCCCCCCCGGAGGGCCCCCCGCCGCAACTGGCAAGACCTGCCCGATTCCGAGGGCCGCTTCGGCCAATATGGCGGGCGGTTCGTCGCCGAAACCCTGATGCCCTTGGTGCTGGACCTGGAGCGCGCGTATCGCGCCGCCCAGGCCGATCCGGCGTTCGCGGCGACGATGGCCGATTTCTGGACCCATTATGTGGGCCGGCCTTCGCCTTTGTATTTCGCTGAACGTCTCACAGAGCACTTTGGCGGCGCGAAGATCTATTTCAAACGCGACGAGCTCAATCACACCGGCGCGCACAAGATCAACAATTGCCTGGGGCAAATCCTACTCGCGATGCGCATGGGCAAGACGCGCATCATCGCCGAAACCGGCGCCGGCCAACATGGCGTGGCGACGGCGACGGTGTGCGCGCGCTTTGGCCTGCCGTGCGTCGTGTTCATGGGCGCGACGGACATCGAGCGGCAAAAGCCGAACGTGTTCCGCATGAAGCTCTTGGGCGCGGAAGTGCGGCCAGTGACGTCGGGTGCTGCGACGCTAAAAGACGCGATGAACGAGGCGTTGCGCGATTGGGTCACCAACGTGAGCGACACGTTTTATTGCATCGGCACCGCCGCCGGCCCGCACCCCTATCCAGAAATGGTGCGCGATTTTCAAAGCGTGATCGGCCGCGAAGCGCGTGCGCAGATTCTGGAGCGCGAAGGGCGGCTGCCCGATGCGGTGATGGCGTGCATCGGCGGCGGCTCGAACGCGATCGGCTTGTTCCATCCGTTCATCGCCGACGAAGACGTGCGGCTGATCGGCGTCGAAGCAGCCGGCCACGGCATCGACGAACGCTTCGAGCACAGCGCCGCCATCAATGGCGGCCGCCCCGGCGTGCTGCACGGCAACCGCACTTATTTGCTGCAAGACGCGGACGGGCAAATTCTCGAGGGCCACTCGATCAGCGCCGGCCTGGATTATCCAGGCGTCGGGCCAGAGCATTCGTATCTCGCCGACATCGGCCGCGCGAAATATCTGAGTGCGACGGATGTGGAAGCGCTGGAAGCGTTCAAGCTCTGCGCGCGGTTGGAGGGCATTCTGCCGGCGCTTGAGCCAAGCCACGCGCTCGCGCGCGTTGGCGATGTGGCGAAGGAAATCGGCAAAGGCGGGCTCATCATCATGAACCTCTGCGGGCGCGGCGATAAAGACGTGTTCACCGTGGCGGATGCGCTTGGGGTGACGTTGTGAGGCGTGCTCACTCATCTTCCCCCGCGTGCGGGGGAAGTGGATCGCGGCGAAGCCGCGAGACGAAGGGGGCGGTTGCGCAATTCCCCCTCCCCTCGCTCCGCTCGGACCTCCCCCGCACGCGGGGGAGGATTTGATGACCACTCGCCTCAGCGCAAAATTCGCCGCACTCAAGCGCGCCAATCGGGCGGCGTTGGTCACGTACATCATGGCGTCCGATCCGGACCATGAGACGTGTTTTGAAATGCTACGCGGCCTGCCAGCCGCCGGCGCCGACGTGATCGAGCTTGGCTTTCCGTTCACCGATCCGATGGCGGATGGGCCGAGCATTCAGAAGGCGGCGTTGCGCGCATTGAAGGCGGGCGGATCGCTTCGCAAGACGCTCGACCTCGCGCGGCGCTTTCGCGAGACGAACGCAGACACGCCGCTCATTCTGATGGGCTATGCGAACCCGATCGAGACGATGGGCTACGAGGCGTTCGCGAGCGCGATTCATGCGTCCGGCGCCGATGGCGTGATCATCGTCGATCTGCCGCCGGAAGAAGATGCGCCACTGCGTGCGGCGTTTACCAAGCACGATCTCTCGATCATCCGCCTCGCGACGCCGACGACGGATGATCAGCGCTTAACCAAGGTGCTCGATGGCGCCTCGGGCTTCCTCTATTATGTGTCGGTCGCGGGCGTGACCGGCGCGAACGCGGCCACCAGCGAACACGTCCGCGCCGCTGTTGCGCGTTTGAAGCGCGCTACCGATCTGCCGATCGCCGTGGGCTTCGGCGTGCGCGAACCGGCCGCGGCGGCGGAGATCGCGCGGGCGGCGGACGCGGTCGTGGTTGGTTCTGCTTTTGTCGATGAAATAGCCTCGGGAGAGGCCGGCCAGGCGGTCGAACGCGTCTTGCAACGGGTGAAGCTTTTGAGCGATGCTGTGCGCGGTGCGCGGGCATCGGAAGGGACAAGTCGATGAATTGGCTGTCGAATTTCGCGCGGCCCGGCCTTCGTGGCAAGAAACCGGATGAGGCGCGCGAAACGCCGGACAATCTCTGGATCAAGGATCCGCTGTCGGGCGACCTGGTCTTCCGCGCCGATCTCGAAGCCGCCGATTGGGTGACGCCGTCGGGCTTCCACATGCGCATCGGCCCGGAGCCGCGCTTCCGGCAGATGTTCGATGAACAAGCATGGCAGAAAATTCCGCTGCCGAAGGTCGCGACTGATCCGCTGAAGTTCAAGGACGACAAGAAATACGTCGATCGTTTGAAGAGCGCGCGGACGAAGGTCGGCCGCGAGGATTGCATGGCCGCCGGCTACGGCCGCATCGGCGGCGCGCACGCTGTCGTGCTGGTGCAAGATTTCGACTTCATGGGCGGCTCGCTCGGCATGGCCGCCGGCGAAGGCTTCGTCACCGCCGCCGAAGCCGCAGTACGCCGCAAAGCGGCGATGATCATGGTGACGGCCTCCGGCGGCGCGCGTATGCAGGAAGGCATTCTGTCGCTGATGCAGATGCCGCGCACGACGTTGGCGATCCAAATGCTGCGCGAAGCGGGCCTGCCCTACATCGTGGTGCTGAGCGATCCGACGACCGGCGGCGTGACGGCCAGTTACGCCATGTTGGGCGACGTGCATATCGCTGAACCGAACGCGCTGATTGGCTTCGCTGGCCCGCGTGTGATCGAACAGACGATCCGTCAAAAATTGCCGGAAGGCTTTCAGCGGTCCGAGTATTTGCTCGACAAAGGCATGGTGGATTTGGTGGTCGATCGCCGGCAACTGAAGGCGACGATCTCGACATTGCTCTCGGTGCTGATGCACAAGCGCTACGCCAACATGCCGACAGAAGGCGACGAGACGTTCGAATTGGACTCGATCGCGCCATCCGAAGCAGCGCCAGCAAAGAAGAAGCAAAGCGCCTCGAAGCAACCGCGCGCGAAGGCGGCGGAATAGTCGCCTCGGTGAAAACCCTCGGCATTCCGGGGCGGCGCGCAGCGACGAACCCGGAATCCAGGGGCCAGTGCCGCGTCGTTTGCCGCTGGGTTCCGGATCACGCTTCGCGTGTCCGGAATGACGAACAGCGGGCGTTTCCATGACTGACGCAGTCCTTCAACGCTTCACCGAACTGTTCGGCCCCGAATTCGAGCACGGAAAGCCGTTTGATCTCGCGAAACTTCGTGTGGCGCTCGACACACTCGGCGCCCCGCAGACAGAGCTGCCGCGGACCATCCATGTCGCCGGCACCAACGGCAAAGGCTCGACCATCGCCTTCATGCGCGCAATCGCGGAAGCGGCGGGATTGCGCGTACATGCGTTTACAAAACCGCACCTCTTCAAGCTGAACGAGCGCTTCCTCGTGGCGGGCGCGCTAGCGAGTGATGGAGCCTTAATGGCCGCTGCTGAGCGTGTTGCGCGGATTGATGCATCACTGACGCAATTCGATGCGCAAGTCGCAGTCGCATTTCTACTTTTCAGCGAAACGTCAGCCGACCTCGCTTTGATCGAAACCGGCATGGGCGGACGGGACGATTCAACAAACGTGATCGACGCACCCGCGGTGTCCGTCATCACCGCGATCGGCCTCGACCACCAGAACGCTCTCGGCGCGACGCTCGCGGAAATCGCCGCCCACAAAGCGGGCATCATTCGTCGCATCGTCACCACGGTGACGGCCCGCCAGGAGCCAGAAGCAATGTCTGTGATCGACGCCCGCGCGGCTGAGATTGGCGGCGATCTGCTACGGCAGGGCGAACACTGGGACGCGTTCGAAAGCAACGGACGCCTGTGCATTCAAACCACAACCAGTATGCGGCTGGCGCCACTGCCAAGGCTTGCCGGCCGCCATCAGATCGACAATGCGGGGCTGGCGTGCGTCGCTTTGCTTCATTCAGGCATTGAATGGCCTGCAAGCGCTTTCGCGGATGGCATTGCCAACGCCGCTTGGCCAGCGCGTTTGCAACCGCTTACGCGCGGACAGTTCAGCGCACCTGTGCGGGACATCGGTGGTGAAGTTTGGGTCGACGGCGGCCACAACGCACATGCAGCGGCGGCGCTCGCGCACACACTGAACAGTATGAAATCACGCCGCGGCGGCGCCAACATAGGCATCGTCGGGCTGCGCAGGCGTAAAGACGCGGCAGCGTTCGTGACGGCGCTCGCAGGCGCCGTCACGGGCCTCATCGCCGTGCCCCTCGCGGAGGATCACGTGCCGCCGGAGGAGATCGCGGCGCTTGCTTCTCACGCGGGCGTGAACGCCAGCATCGCGCCAACACTGGCCGCCGCCATGCAACGCGCGGCGCAATTGCCCGCGCCGCGTGTGCTAATTTGTGGGTCTTTTCTGCTCGTGGCTGAGGCGTTGAGCGCCGAGAGCGCTTAAACGCTTTCGTTGAGCCACTCGACGATCTTGGACTTCGGCATCGCACCTACTTTCGTCGATGCGACCTTGCCGTCCTTGAACACCATCATGGTGGGAATGCCGCGTACGCCGTAGCGGCCGGGCGTCATTGGGTTGTCGTCAATGTTGAGCTTCGCAACGATGACGCGCTCGCCCATCTCGGTCGAGATCTCCTCAAGCGCCGGGCCAATCTGCTTACACGGCCCGCACCATTCTGCCCAGAAATCCACCAGCACCGGGCGGCCCGATTTCAAAACGTCGGCTTCAAAACTGTCGTCCGTGATCTTGACCGAAGACAAAGCGCTTCTCCTGCAAGGGATAGGAATCGTCACTAGGATGTAGGCGCAGAGGTTAAGGCTTTCAACTCCGCCGGAACGCATCGAAAACAGCGTCAAGGCGCGCCTCCGGCAGTTCCATCAAACGCGGCGCTTCGGTCCAGAGCAATGCGCAACGAACCGGCTTTCCTGGGAAAATGACACGCATCACTTCGCGATAAAGCGCCATTTGCAGCACGTACGATTCGGGGGTTTTGTCCGCCGTTTGCGGCGCCGGGCGATCGGTTTTGAAATCGAGCACCATCACGCCGGCTTCATCGACGGCGAGCCGATCGACAATGCCGCGTACTGGCTTGCCTTCAACCATCCCAACGAGCGGCGCTTCGGCGCGGCTCGCTGGTCCGAACAACGGCGAAAACGCCGGATCGTTGATGACCGCAAGCGCTTCGCTGGCGAGCGCATTCGCTTCGATTTCATCCGCGCCCTGACGATTGAGCCACAGGCGCGCGGCGTCAGCTCGCGCGGCAGGGGCAATATCCGGCAAACGTTCGAGCAAACCATGCACAAGCTTGCCGCGCCGAAAACGCTCTTGCCCATCGCCGCGTGGCGAAAGCAAGCCGCCGGTTTTCATCCGCGAGGGCGCCATGGCGTCGACGACGTTCGCGCCTGGCGCCAAAGCGTGCGCCCAGGTCGGCAAGGGATGCTTCAACGTTGCTTCAGGCGCTTGCGCTGTGGCGACGTGAGGCGCGCCCAAGCGCAAACCTTCGCCGAACGGCGTTTCGCAGGGCGCGGCGTTCAAGCTTTGCATCGCGAGTTCGGTGGCGAGCCGCCAACTTTCGTTTGCTTCGCCGGCTTTGGAATTGCCATGCTGCGCGCCGCAGACGATGAGGCGATCGCGCGCGCGCGTCATCGCCACGTAATACAATCGCCAGTGCTCGCCCAGCATGCGCGCTTCGTGCGCGGCGCGGGCGGCGGCGACGGCCGGATCGTCGTCGCGTTCGCGGAAGGAGACGAACGGGCCGGTTTCGTCGTCGAAGATAAGGCCCTCTTCCGGCTTGTCGCTCACCGGGCCGGTGCAATCCGGCAGTATGACAAGCGGCGCTTCGAGACCCTTGGCGCCGTGCACCGTCATCACTCGGATCGAGCCGCCTTCGGCCTCGAGTTCGCGCTTGACTTGGCCTTCGTCGGTTTCGATCTCGTTCAGGAAACGCTGCAGGCCGGCGGCGCGATGCGGCGGCAGCTTCAGCGCGCGTTGCAGCAATTCTTCCAGCGGATCGCGGGTTTCGAGGCCCAGGCGCTGGAACAGCAATGTCCAGCCCGTGGAGCCGCCATTGTGCGGCGTTTCCAACGCCCAAGAGAGAAACGCGAACGGATTGTCGCCGGCGCGCGCGATGAGTTGAGACACGAAGGCTTGCGCCGGCGCGTATTTCGGATCGTCGCTCGCCATCAGGCGCGCGTGTAATGTTTGCTTGTCGCGGCCATAGGCGAGCGGAAACAGATCTTCGTCGTCGTTCTCAAGCCCAAGCCACGGGCCTTTCAGCACGCAGGCGAGCGAGAGATCGTCGGCCGGATCGAGCGCGACGCGCAGCAGAGCGAGGCAATCCTCGACCGCGAGTTCATCCTTCAGCACCATGCGGTCGGCGCCGGCGACGGGCAGGCCCGCGCGCTTGAACGCTTTGATCAGTTCGCGGAACAGAGCGCCGCGCGTGCGCACGAGCGCGAGCACGTCGCCGGGACGCAGCGGGCGAAGCTTGCGCGTGTCCTTGTCCCAGATCGCTTCGCCGGCGGCGAGCATGGCTTTCACGCGCTTCGCGAGTTCGCGCGCGAGCTGGGCTTGCACGCTCATGCCGGTTTCGACATCGAGCGGCGCGTCCCATGGCTCGCCTTGGATCGCCAACGGGCGCTGCGTTAGCGGCCAGAGCTCGACCATGCCAGGCTGGCCATCGCGCGCGGCGAGATGCTCGACGATGTCGTGCTTGCCGGGCGCGCCTTGGACGAGCGGCTTGTCGGCGATGGCGGCGTCAACCACGCGCAGCACTTCAGGCGAGGTGCGGAACGAGGTCGCGAGCACCGGCGATTTGAAGGTTTGCTTCGAGCGATGCGCGCGCTTGGAGAGCTTTTGCGATTCACTGAGGAAGCGGCCGGGATCGGCGCCTTGGAAGGCGTAGATGCTCTGCTTCGGATCGCCGACAGCGAACACCGTGCGCGGGCGCTCGCGCGCGCCGAGACCGGAAAAGAACTCATCCTGCAGCGGCGCGATGAGATCCCATTGCGCGGGCGAGGTGTCCTGCCCTTCATCGATCAGGATGTGATCGAGGCCGCCATCGAGCTTGTAGAGTACCCACGGCGCCGCGTCCGACCGCGACAGCAGGTTTTGCGCGTGGGCGATGAGATCGTCGAAATCAAGCGCGCCGGCGCGCGCCTTGGCGCGCTCGTAAGCGACATCGAGGCGCAGCGCGAGCGCCAGCGCGGCAGCAGCATCATCGGCGCGCTGAATAGCGCGGAGTTTGGTGTTTGCTTCGCTCGCGAGCATCGAGACGCGATCGAGCAGCGGCCCGATCCAGGCTTCGCGCTTGATGAACGTTGCTGTGGCGATGGACTCGTAGGGTTCGCCGTCTTTCTTCAGCGCGATAGCGAGCACGGCCGGCAGAGTTTCGCTCGGCGGCGCGTTCGTGTCGTGCAGCGCGAGGGCGGCGGCGATGCGTTTGGCGGCTTTCTGATCGTTGGCGCTGGAAGCATTGAGCAAGGACGCCGCTTGGCGCAGGCCATCCCATTCGACGCGCCCGAGCATGCGCGACATGAAACTTTCCGCGCCCTCGCGCACGCCGTGACGGTTGCGGATTTCCGCGTCGGCGAACACTTCGCCGCGATGTCTGGCGGCGTAACGGCGGAAGTCGGCGCGCTTGAGCGCGAGCCGGTTCATCAGGCCGTCGAGTGCTTCGGCGTGCAATTGTCCGGCGAAGCGGGCGAACGCGTCAGTCGGCGCATCGGTGGCGAGCACGGCTTCGGCGCGGGCGCGCGCGAGGAAGAGCGCGGCGCGGGCTTCGTCGGCGATGTCGAAGCCCGGCGCGACGCCGGCTTCGAGCGGGAAGCGCGCGAGCAAGCGTTCGCAGAAGGCGTGGATGGTTTGGATCTTCAAACCGCCCGGCGTTTCGAGCGCTTTGGCGAAGAGTTCGCGGGCGCGGCCGAGATCGACTTGGCCCGCATCGAGCTTTGTGAGTTCGGCGCGCAACGTCGCGTCATCGGCGATGCACCATTCGCCGAGGCGATCGAACAGGCGGCGCTGCATCTCGGCGGCGGCGGCCTTCGTGTAAGTGATGCAGAGAAACGCGGACGGCTTCGAGCCGCCGAGCAACAGCCTCGCGATACGATCGACCAACACTTTGGTTTTGCCGGAGCCGGCATTGGCGGTGACGAACACCGAGGCGAACGGATCGGCGGCGGCTTTCTGGTTCTGATCGGCTTGGCGGATGGCGCGGGCGTTCATTCGTCGCCCTCCGCGTCGGCCCATTCCTTGCGGCGGGCGAGTTGATCGTAGTCGCGATATTTGGCGGCGAATTGCACGCGCGGCGAGGAAAGGAACGGCTGCGTCTCGCGCGCGTAGGCCGCCATCATGCTTTCGAGCTTGGCGAGCGCCTCTTCCGCGAGAGCTGCCGGATTTGTATCCTTGAACTCCAATGCGCGTGGCGCGGGATCGCGGCCGCCGACACGCCAATAGACAAGTTCGCGCACGATGGCGCGCGGAACATCCTTGAACGCGCCACGCGCGAGCATCGCCGCTTGCAGCGTAAGCTGCGGCGCGATGCCGGAGGACACTTGGTTGGTGCTGGGCGGCGCGCCGGTTTTGAAATCGAGAATGGCGCCGGATTGATCGGGCCAAATCTCAATGCGGTCCGCTTGGGCGCTGAGCGTCGCGCCGGAGCGCAGCGGCAGCTCGCCTTTCATTTCGCGGAACACATTCGCGGCGCCGCGTTCGCTGAACCAGTTCACCAAAGCGCGCACGGAAGCGCCGAGGCGCGCGCGTTCGGCGGCGAGGCGTTCGTGCGGGAAGCCGCCCTTCTCCAATTCTTCGAGCAACAGCGACAGCAGCAGCTCGGAATCGGCGCCATCCTCGAAGCGTTCGATGGCGGCGTGCACAGCGGTGCCGCGTTCGCGATGGCTGGGCTGCACGCCGATCGGATCAAGCACTTCGAGGCCGAGAATGCGGCGCGCGTAGATCGCGTACGGATCGCGGATCAGGGTTTCGACCTGGGTGACGCTGATGCGCTTGATGCGCGCATGTGCGGGCGGGCGTGGTTGCGGGATGGTGGGATTACGCGGGGCTGTTGGCGCGTCGAGCGCTTGGGCCCAGGCGATCGGCGCGTGGTCGGGCACGAGCGTGCGGCCGGCGCCTTTGGCGAGCGTTTGCAGACGCCAGAGCCAGCGCGACGCGAGCGTGGGCGAGCCATCACGACGCAGCGCGCGCGTGAGCACGACATCAGGTGCGTTGGCGAGCTGGGCGAAATCGTGCGCGGCGAGGCCGATGCGTTGATCGAGCGACGGCAAGCCGAGTTTCGCGCGCATCGGCCGCGACAGGAACGGATCTTCCGGCGGCGGTTGCGGCCACACGCCTTCGTTCAAGCCGCCGAGGATCATCAGGTCGCGCCGCTGCAAGCGCGCTTCAAGCAGGCCGAGGATGGCGATGCGCGCTTCACCGCCGGACGGGTGCAAAGCTTCCTTGCCTTCGACCAATTTGAGGAACAGGCGCGGCGCGGCGTGCGGCGCCATCTCGCCGAGTTCATGACCGTGAGCGATGGCTTCCTGCAGCAGCTTCCATAGCGTTTCGCCGTCATAGCCGAGAAAAAGCGTTTCGCCGGCGACGTTTTCGGCGGCGATGGTCAGCGCCGTGGCGAATTGCGCAAGCGTGATGCGCTTCTCGTGCATCACTTCGACCAGGGTCGAGAGCGCGGCTGTCGTGCTCGACACCAGGGCGCGGGCGCGTTCGAATTTTTCGAGCTTATCGAGCGCGGCGAGATCGCCGAGCGTTTGGTAGCGACGTGGGCCGCGCAAAGCGCGGTGTTCGAGAATGGCGAGCGTCGCCGCGTCGCCGCCGAGGCGGGTGAGCGGGTGCTTGAGCAACGCGGCGAGCGCGACGGGTTCGCCCGGATCGTCCGCGAGTTCGCAGAGCAGCGAGATGAGCGCGCCGGGCGGGGTTTCGCGCAAGGGGCGCGCGTGCGTCATCAAAGCCGACGCGCCCCAGCGCGCAAGCTTGGCTTCGACGCGCCGCGCGAGGTTTGCGTCTGGTGTTACCAGTGCGGCGGTGCGATCCGGTGTTTCGAGCGCTTGCCGCAGCATCAGCGCGATAGCTGTCGCCTCTTCATCCTCGGTTGCGGCTTCGACCAAGCGCAGGCCATCGGCGCCCTGCGCGACGAATTCCGCCCCGCCCGCTTCGGCGATGCGCGTGAGCCAGTCGGCGGTTTTTTCGGCGGGCGCCAAAGCTTCGCGGATCAGCACGCGGCGGGCGCGGCCGTGTGGCGTTTCCTGCGCCAGCATCGGCACGTCGCGGCGCTCGACGTCGAGCGCGGCCAGCGTTTGCTTCAGTGCGAATTGCGGATGCTGATCGTCGATCGCGTTCCAGGCGCCGTCGTCGAGATCGACATCGAGCCCAGGCAGCACGACAACGCCCCGCGGCAGGTGCGCCACCGCGTTCATCAGCTTGCGCGTGACGGCGAACGAACCGGTTGAACCGGCGATGATGATCGGGCGATCCGGCGGATTGGCTTCCCAGGCTTCGGCCAAACGCGTCAGTACGAGCGTGCGGCGTTGGTCGCGGCCGGCGAGGCCATCGGCTTCAAGGCGCTTTGGCCAATAGTCCGCGACAATGCTGAGAAATTGCGCCGATTGCGCCCAGTGCTTGGCGAGATCGATCTCCCGCACGAGCGTCGGCAATTTATCCCACGCCACGTGATCCACGGTCGCGGCGGAGGAAATCAGCCGGCGCAATTCGTCCGCGAGCGCGAGCGCGCGGACGGGATCATCGACGCCGCCTTGCGCTTTGTCGCGGGCGCGGACGAGCGAGGCGAGTTCCATGCGTTCCCGCGTGGGCTCGATTGTCGGCGGCAGATCGAGCGTGAGCGCATCGGCGCCCCACACTTCTGAATCGTCGTCGAGATCGGGATCGCCGAGCGGGCGGATCGCTGGCAACAACGCCGCGCCGCCAAGGCGCTTGGCGAACGCATCGATCAGCCCGCGCGCCGCGCGACGGTTCGGCAGCAGCACCAACGCATCAGAGAGTGCGAACGGATCATCGGCGCGATAGAGTGCGTCCGCCATCGCGTTCGCGAGCATGTCGAGAAACGCCGCCGAGGCGGGCGCGGCGCGCAGGCGTGGCGCGCCGCCGGTGAAGAGGTCCGTCACGTGGCGGGAGCGGCCGCCCTCAGCCGCGCCTCGGCCGCTTCACGCGACACGGGATCGCCCACATGCATCCAGAAGCCGCCAAGCGGCGCACCGAATAAGCGCCCCTGCATCGCCAAGCGCCTCCACACCCGCGTAAACGAGAACGGCTCCAGCGGTTCGAGGTCGATGATTTCCGGATCGATGATCTGCGCGCCCATATAGGCCCACGGCGTATGCGGCGCGCCATCGCGGAATGTGAGCTTTCCGGCGTCATTCATAAAAAAGTCGCCCGAACCGTCGAAGCCGAGTTGCTGATCGGTCGCGGCGAGCATCAGCCGCGCGCCCATGCTGCCAGGATCGAAATCGTGCGCGAGCCGGCTGAGCGCGGAGCCGAGCGGTTCCTCCCACACGCTGTCGATGTTGCAAACAAACACCGGCGCATCGCCCAAGAACGCGCGCGCCTGCTTCACGCCGCCGCCGGTTTCCATCAGCAGCGGGCGCTCATCGGAGATGATCACCTCCAGATCGCGACGGCGCTTCACATGCGCCTCCAGCATGTCCGCAAAGGCGTGCACGTTGACGATCGCGCGCTTGACGCCAGCGGCGACAATGCGGTCAAGCACATGATCGATCAGCACCTTGCCGCCCACCTCAACCAGAGCTTTCGGCCGGTCGTTCGTGAGCGGCCGCATGCGGGTGCCGAGGCCCGCGGCTAGGATCATCGCGGTATCGGGCTTCATGCCGCACGCTCCAGGTGCGGACGCGCGACATCCTCAACGAAGGCCCGCGCTTCCTCCAGTGAAGGGTGCCGAAGCGCGCGCGCGAGATGGCCCCATTCGCGCGGCATGAACGCAGCGTATTTGGTTTTTCCGTCCGAGCTCAGCTGGGCGAAGCGACCGAGGATGCGCATCGTATTGAGCGCGCCCAGAACTGCCAGTTCACGGCGGAAGGGCGCCTCCTCCGCGCCGGACGCGTCGAGATATGCGCGGATCGCGGCTTCGCGCGCGGCTGGCGAAACGTCGCGCCGCGCATCGTCGAGCAACATGGCGAAATCCCAGGCGCGCCAACCCCTGATCGCATCTTGAAAGTCGAGCAGACCCACACGCGATAAGCCTTCGCGCTGCGGCAGCCACAACAAATTTTCGGCGTGATAATCCCGGATCGTGAATGCGCGCGGGAAACCCAATGCCTTCACGATCAAGGAATCGCGCAGCTTTTCCCAGCGCGCCCGCTGGGCGTCATCAATGCGGATATCTGGCTCGGCCATCGGCAGCCAATCCACGAACAGGTCGGCGTTCACTTCGAGCGCCAGTGCGTCGTAATCGAGCAGCGGCCAACTCGCGCCGCCCGGGCCTTCGAGCCGCACCGGTATTGGCGCCGCGTGCGCGTGCGCAAGAACGCGGGCGGCTTCCTGGTACAGCGACACCTCCTCGGCCTCGCCATCGGCGATCACGCGTGCGTAGAGGCCATCGCCCAGATCCTCCAGGATCGCGTAGCCCGCATCGAGGTCGACGCCGTAAATCTCCGGCGTGTTGAGCCCGATGGATTTCAGGTGGCCAGCAACCGCCGCGAACGCTTCCACCCGCGAAGCTGCGAGCCGCGCTGTAGCGTTCCACCCGAGCGAGCGCCGCTCCGCCACCGTCGCGCCAGCCGGGCACGGCGGCGCTTCGGCGGACGGCGGTGCGTCCATCAGCACCGCTTTGCGCCCGCCGAGCGTTAGGCGCTCGTAACGGCGCGTAGAGGCGTCGCCCGCCAGCGGCTTGCGTTCCGCGTCGGCGAAGCCGGTCTCGGCCAGGAGCCGCGAGAGCGCCTCAGATCGCGTCAAGTTTCGTTCTCCATAGGCCGTGACCCGCGAGCCGGGCGACGCGCCCGCCGTCGCGCGGTTCGAGTGCGATGTCCAGCCGGCTCGGCGGCAAATAGCCGTCCAAACGTTCGGGCCATTCGATCAAGCACGCCGCCCCAGCAAATGCGTCTTCCAGACCCAATTCCCAAGCCTCTTCCGCGGTTTTGAGCCGGTACAGATCGACATGCCAAAGTTCGCCCCGCGGGCCTTCATAGGTTTGGACCAAGGTATAGGTAGGGCTGGGCGCCTCCTCGTCCCGTCCCGTCCAGGCGGAGATGGCGCCGCGCGCCAAAGTGGTTTTGCCCGCGCCGAGGCCGCCCGAAAGGCAAACGACATCCCCCACCGACAGGTGCGCGCCGAGGCGCGCGCCCAAGGCTTCGGTCGCCGCCGCGTCGACCAGCAAAATCTCGTGCGAATCAAGGATGACAGTACCGCTCACGGGGCCGGATGCTGCGACAGGCGAACGCATGCTTCAAGGCCGCCCCAGCACACGCGCTAGCTTGCGCGGCGGCGAAACTGACGCCAAACACAAACCGCTGTGATTATGGACGAAATCCGACGCGTCATCATTATCGGCGCCGGCCAAGCCGGCGGCGAGACGGCGCAGCGCCTGCGCCAAGGCGGATTTACGGGCGAGATCACGTTGATCGGCGAAGAGCCGCACGCGCCCTATCAGCGTCCGCCGCTGTCGAAGCAATACCTTTCCGGCGAACTGCCGATGGAGCGCGTGCTGCTGCGCCCGCCTGAAGTTTACACCCACGAAAACATAGCCTGGCTGAAATCAACACGCGCGGTTTGGATCGACCGGACCAACCGTCGTGTGCGCCTCGAGGGCGGGCGCGAGCTGTCATACGACGCGCTCGTGCTGGCGACTGGCGCGCGCCCGCGCAAGCTACCGCTTGCAGGCGCCGATCTCGCGGGCGTGCACGTGCTGCGCACGGCCGGCGACGTCGACGCCATGCGCGCCGCGTTCGTTCCGGGCGCCAAGCTCGTGGTTGTCGGCGCCGGCTATATCGGCCTTGAAGTCACGGCTGTGGCCCGCAAGCTCGGGCTCGACGTCACCGTTGTCGAAAGCGCCGTGCGGCCCTTGGCGCGCGTCACTAGCCCGGAAATGGCGGGCTTCTTCCTCGACGAGCATACCTCCAAGGGCGTGCGTTTCGTGCTCGGAGGACAATGCGCCCTGATCAAAGGCGTCGACCGCGTACGCGGCGTTGGCCTTGACGATGGGCAGGAGGTCGCCGCCGATATCGTGATCGCCGGCATCGGCGTAACGCCGGATGTGGCGCTTGCCCAGCACTCGGGGCTGACCATTGGCAACGGCATCGTCACAGATCGCCAATGCCGCACCTCCGATCCCGCGATCTTCGCCATCGGCGACTGCGCAAGCCGGCCGATGGTGCATTACGACAATCGGGTCGAGCGGCTTGAAAGCGTGCACAACGCCATCGAAGGCGCGAAGATCGCTGCGGCAACCATCCTCGGCCAGGCGCCTCCCGCGGAGGAAACCCCCTGGTTCTGGTCCGATCAGTATGATTTGAAGCTTCAGATCGCCGGATTGTTCGGCGGCTATGATCACACCGTCTTGCGCGGGAGCATGGCCGATCGCGCATTCGCGATGTTCTATTACAAGGGCGAGCGGCTGATCGCAGTCGATGCGATCAACAAGCCCGCCGAGTTTTTGGGGACGAAGATGCTCATCGCAAAGGGCCTCTCGATCGCACCGGATATCTTGGCCGATGCGTCACGTCCGATGAAGGAACTCGTCGCCGAAGCACAAAAAACCGCATCGCAGAAGACCTGAGGGGCCATGGCGAAGATCACGTACATCGAAGCGAGCGGCAAAGAGCACGTCATCGACGCGCCGAACGGCCAAACGGTGATGGAAGCGGCGGTGAAGCACGCCGTGCCGGGCATCGACGCAGATTGCGGCGGCGCCTGCGCGTGCGCCACATGCCACGTGTATGTCGATCCGGATTGGCTCGGCAAGACTGGCGAACCCGGCAGTATGGAGCAATCCATGCTGGACTTCGCCAATGACGTGGAAACCAATTCGCGGCTTTCGTGTCAGATCAAGGTGAGCGACGCGCTTGACGGCCTGGTGGTGCGTCTGCCGAAGAGCCAGCACTAGCAATCTGAACGGCGGCCCGTCCCTTTTGGCTTGCGCCCGAAGTTTCACTTCGTAACACTCCTCAGCAACGAGGAGATCGGCATGAGATGGGCTTTTGCGGGCGTTGCGGCGTTCGCATGCATGTTTGCGCAGGCGCACGCGCAGGACCTGACACCGGACCGCACCGCGTTTCGCGCCATCTACGAAGAGCTGGTCGAGATCGACACTTCGCCGACCAACGGCAATTGCACGCGCGCCGCCGAGGCGATGGCGGTGCATCTGCGCAATGCAGGCTTTGCCGAGAACGATGTTCACGTGATCGTGCCAGAAGGCCGGCCTGATGACGGCAATCTTGTCGCGACATTGCGCGGCACGTCACGGCAGCGGGCGATTTTGTTGCTGGCGCACATCGACGTTGTCGACGCACGACGCGAGGATTGGGAGCGCGACCCGTTCACGCTGGTTGAGGAGAATGGCTTCTTTTACGGCCGCGGTACGGCGGATGACAAAGCGATGGCGGCGGTGTGGGTCGATCTCATGGTGCGTATGCGGCGCGAGAACGCGCGCCCGCGGCGCACCATCCGCATGGCGCTGACGTGCGGCGAAGAGACCTCGAACCGGATCAATGGCGTCGACTACATTCTACAAAATCGCCGCGAATTGATCGCCGCCGACTTCGCCATCAATGAAGGCGCTGGCGGCACTTTGAGCGAGAACGGCACGCCGGTTGTGTTCAACGTGCAAGCGGGTGAGAAAATCCATCAAGTCTACACACTGGAAGTGACGAACCCCGGCGGCCATTCCTCACGCCCAGTGCCGGACAATGCGATCTATCGTTTGAGCCAAGGCCTGGAGCGCCTCTCGCAGCACGCCTTCCCAACGGAAGTCACGCCAGTAACGCGCACCTTCTTTGAACGCATGGCGCCGATGGTTGGCGGGGAGCAGAGCCTCGCCATGGCGGCGCTGGCGCGGAACCCAAACGACGCCGCTGCGGCCGCTACGCTTTCGCGTGATCCGAGCTACAATGCGATGTTGCGCACCACGTGCGTCGCCACGCAACTTGAAGCCGGCCACGCTCCCAACGCGCTGCCGCAACGCGCGCGCGCCACACTCTCCTGCCGCGTCATGCAAGGCACGACGCCGGAACAAGTCCAAGAGGCGCTCCGCCAAGTTATGGCCGATCCGCAGATTGACGTGCAGATCGTGCGCCGCCGCGAAGGTTCGCAGGCGCCGCAACTGACGCGAGAGATCATGGGCCCGATCGAGCGCCACGTTGAGCGCATGTGGCCTGGCACACCGATCGTGCCGACAATGACCGTAGGCGCCACGGATGGGCGTTTCCTCAACACTGCGGGAATTCCCACCTACGGCGTCAGCGGTATGTTTTCCACACCGGGCGAGACCAACGCTCACGGACTCAACGAAAAAATTCGTGTCCAATCATTGTACGAAGGCCGCGATTTCCTTGAGGCGATCGTCCGCGACTATGCGCGCTAAGCTCTCTTCCGACGGAGCGTCCGCAAGTTCGGCGTACGAAAAGCACGGCAAAACAAGGAATTGAAGCGCCGACGCACTCACGCGCGCGCAAGCGGATGCAACGAGCACCCTCTGCGCGCCACGCGGCGAGTTTGAACGGCTCGCCGGCGCGGACATCACACCGGGCCAATACGATTGCCGCACGAGCTCGCGCGGGGGCTACGTCTATTCGTTGGATTTCAGCGCGCATGCCAGATCGAGGAACGCGCGGTCGTCGAGCGGTGCTCTTAAGCGGCCTTGCGGTTCGGCGGAACTGGCGGCGGGCCAGCCTGCGGCGCTTGGATCGGCAGATGGCACGTCACCGTGACGCCGCGCCCCGGCTCGCTCGCGAGCGCGACCCAGCCGCCATGCATCTCGATGAACGAGCGCACAAGCGCGAGGCCTAAGCCCGCACCGCGTCGATCGCCGGACTGAAAGGCGTCGAACGCACGCGCTTGCGCATCGAACGGCATTCCCTTCCCGGTATCCTCCACCCACAGCCGCACGACGCCATCGAGCCGTTCGGCGCCGACGACGATGGTGTCGCCGCGTTCGGTGTGCCGGAGAGCGTTTGACAGCAGGTTCACGATCACTTGCGTGAGGCGGTTATGATCGGCCTCGATCTCACCAATCTTCGGATCGCACTTGATCTTGATCGGCACTTCAGTGTCGCGGGCCTTTGACGCCGCCATCTGCACGCTCTCCGTGAGCGTTTCATAAAGATCGACGGGCGCCAGATCGAGCGTGACATTCCCCGCCTCAACCATCGCGACGTCGAGAATGTTGTCGATCAGCTTCGTGAGGTTGCTTGACGCTTCGATGATCGCACCGGTTTGCTCGACCTGACGATCGTTCAGCGGGCCGAACAGACGATGATGCAGCATCTCTGCATTGCCATGAATCGCCTGTAGCGGATTGCGCAGCTGATAGCTCACGTTCTCGACGAATTGCGTTTTCAGGCGATCGGCGGTTTCGAACGCTTCAGCGCGTTCGCGCAGAGCCTCCTCGACGCGGCGATCGGCGGTGATGTCCTGGAACGCGACGAGCGTTGCGCCATCCGGCAGCGGCCGCGTCAAGAGCTTCAGGACCGTTTCGTCAGAGCGCCGCATTTCGCCGCGATATTCGGTACGCGCCTCGGGCGAAGGATCGGTGATGCGCGCACGCACGCGCGCCCATTCGGCGCGATCGTGGAAGAGCGGCTGGCACAGCTCCACCACGCGGTCGAACGGCATCTCGTTCTCGAGCAGCGCCGCGTCGAGCTTCCACATCGTCGCGTACGCGGCGTTCGACAGCTTCAAGCGCCCGTCGAGACCGAACACGACAACCGCCTCGTGCAATTTGTCGAGCGCGGCCTTTTGGGTTTGCAGCAGCGCGTTGTACTGGCTCTTCAGCGTCAATTCGTTGGTGATGTCGGAGAACACCAAGAGTAAGCCGCCGCCAGGATGACGCTGGCGGGCGATACGCAACGTGCGCCCGTCGGGCACCACCCAAAGCGCTTCCGGCAGCTCCGCCACTTCCTGGTAGAGCGCCAATTCGCCGGCGCGCCATTCGGCGTAGTTTGCGTGCGCGGGAAGCTTGCGCTTCTCTTTCAAATAGTCGAGCCACGCGGCATGCGACGGGCGATCCTGTAAGAAGCCCGCGTCAAGACCCCAGGTTTCCTCGAACGCGCGATTGAAGAACACCAAGCGCTTTTGCGCGTCAAACACAGCCACGCCTTCTGCGAGACAATTCAGCGTCTCATCATGCGCGCGTTGTTGCTTGGCGATTTGCTCGCGCGCCTGTTCGGCGTCGGTGACATCGATCGCCACCCCAGCAGCGCCGCCCGCCACCGGGCTCATTTGAACCTTCAGTGTGCGCAATTGCCCGCCGACGACGGCAGAACGCGTTTCGCTGATGACCTCACCGGTTTCAATGGCTTTCGCAGCCATTTCGATCGCGGCTTGGTCGAGTTGCAAGTTGCGCTGCAAGGCTTGATCGAGCGCCTTGGCTTCGAGCGCGCGCAGGTATTCCGGGTTGGCCCATTCAAGCTTGAGCGCACCCGACACGCGCCAAGCCATGAACGGCGCTTCGTTCAGAATTTCCAAGAACGCCGCCGGATCGCGGGCGATCACCTGGCGCGCTTCCTCGATGCGGCCGCGCGCGCCGCCCTCTTCGACGCCGCGCACGCTGGCGTCCAGGATCCACACCACAGCGCGCGCGCCGGCTGTGCGGCCATCGACTTCGACGAACACGCCGTCCGGCGTCGAGATCGTGTGCGAAAACGGCGCGCCTTCTTGGCGCAGACGCTTCAGAGCCGGCGACAAGCGCGCGGCGCCGCCGGTGGCGTCACGCGCTTCAAACAGCGAGAGACCCTGCAGGATGCGCACGGCGGGCTCCGCCGCCACGGCTGAATCGGAAAAGCGCAGCAAGCTCGCAAGCGCCAGCGGTGAGCCGTAGATTTTCGGCGCGCCCCATTCGCCAGCGTCGCCGCCATCTTCCCAAATCAGCACGACGCCGGGATGCGAGCCGAAGATCGCGTCGGCGCGCGAGATCGTGTCCTCGAGCTCGCGATTGCGCTTCTTCCACGCCTCAACGCCGCCGCGCGCACCATCGGTGACGCGCAACGCCCAGAGAAGCGAAGCCAAGCCCAACGCGGCCGAGCCGCCCGCAACAACTAAGGCTGCGAATCCGCTCTCCAACTCCGACCCCTATTCATCCGACGGCGAAACGAATCGCCACTGCCCCGAGGGCTATCTTCACGCAGCCGCACGCTGATTAAAACGCGCGCAACTGCCGCAAAGGCTTAACAACGGCTTAAATAGATTTACGCGCGGTTAAGTTAGCAATTTTCAATGTGTTAACCGCAGCGGCGGGCTCGGCATTCAGGCGCTCTTGCGCAACTTCTCCACAGCGTCGCCGGCCGCCTTGAGCGCCGGGCGCAACGTCTTGGCCTTTCGACCACGATCCTTGAGGCGCGCGGCGCCGGCGATGCGGAACACGAACGGCATCCGGAAGCTCGCGCCGAAGCGCGGGTGTACGTCAGGTTTGGGCACGAATTTGGCGTGGCTCATGGCTTCGCGCGCGGCTTCGTAGAAGACGTCGGAGGGCCAGGCGTCCACGCAATGCACGTTCTTGGCCTGCCCCTCCGCGTTAATCTCGAAATCCACCACCGCGTAGCCCTCGACGCCCAACCGCCGCGCGAGCTTCGGATACCGCGCGTGCAGGTGCCCGACGACGTCCCACGGCATGTCAGCTTCACTCTCGCTTTCGCTAACGCGCCACACCACGCAACACGGGCCCGACGGCAGGCCTTGCTTCATGCGTTGCACCTCGCGCCACGCCGCGCGGCGTTCGCGCAGGAAATCCGCGAAATTCACGCCCACCAGCACGACAATCAGCACGACAGCGCCGGAAACAAAAAGGGAAACGCCGCCCTGCCAGCCGGCAGTGCGCAACGCCGTGGTGATGGCGACATGAACGATCGCCACGACGCCGAACAAGGCCGCGTAAAACAGTGCCCGCAACGTGAAGGTCGACACGGTGCGTGTGGCGGAAACGAGCATCAAGGTCCCCGGAGAGGAGCGCGTTTCTAGCGTCCAGCGCCGGGGCCGGCAATGCACAGCAAGCTGTGGATTAAAGCGCGGTCAGCGCCCAACCCGCAGCTGCGCACATGAGGACCACCAACGCCGCGTTTGCCTTGAACCGGATCAGAGCGACCGCCGCCACGAACGCGATCGCGGTTGCGGCGACATCGAACGAGGCCAGCGCCGGCAGGTGCAGCGCGCGCCCCCACGGCGTGTCGAAATTGGTCGTTTGCGTGAACAACACGTGTTGCGCAAACCAGAGCGCGAGGCTGGCGATGACGCCAAGCACAGCGGCGGTGACAGCACGCAACGCGCCCGCCGCGAAGCGATTACGGCGCAGATGCTCCGCATAGGGCGCGCCGGCAAAAATCCATACGAACGAAGGCGCGAACGTGCACCAGCTTGCGAGCGCGGCGGCGGCGAGCGCAAGCCCAAGCCCCCCGCCCTGCGCTTGCCAACCGGCGATGAAGCCGACGAATTGATTCACGAGGATCAGCGGCCCGGGCGTTGTTTCCGCGAGCCCGAGGCCGTCGATCATCTGGCCAGGCGTGAGCCAGGCGTGCACGTCGACAGCCTGTTGTTGAAGATAGGCCAACACCGCGTAGGCGCCGCCGAACGTGACAAGCGCGAGTTGGCTGAACAACACGCTCACTGCACTCAAAACATGGTCCGGCCCCAAATACGCGATAACAATCGCCACCGGCGCCAACCACGCCGCGCCCCACACCAACGCAGCCTGCAACGCCCGCGCGGCGGACGGCGACGCACCCGGTTCGCCAGTGGCCGGCAAGGGCTTCGACACAATCGCGCCGAACAATCCGGCGGCGAGTATGACCAACGTAAACGGCACGCCAAACACGTAAAGCGCCACGAACGCCAAAGCCGCGACGATCGCGTCGGCGCGTGCCTTCAGCGCGCGTTTGCCGATGCGCCACAAAGCATCGACGATGAACGCCACTACCGCTGCTTTCACGCCGTAGAACAAAGCGGCGACAATCGGCGTCTGGCCCTGTGTGACGTAGAGCCACGACAAGCCGAGCACGGTCAACGCGCCGGGCAACACGAACAAGGCGCCGGCGACAACGCCGCCGCGCACGCCGTGCAGGAGCCAGCCGACATAAGTCGCGAGCTGCTGCGCCTCAGGGCCCGGCAGCAACATGCAATAGTTCAGCGCGTGCAGATATCGCGCTTCATCGATCCATTTTTTCTCGTCGACGAAGATGCGGTGCATCAAGGCGATCTGCCCCGCCGGCCCGCCGAAGCCGAGGCAGCCGACCTTGAGGCTGGCGCGCGCGAGTTCGCCGAAGCTTGGGGTCGCTTCACTCATGTGCGGCGTCGGGGCGCACGGCGGTTGGAAAAAGCTTCACAGGTCCCTCGATCGCCTTCCAGGCGGAGTGACCACCCGCCATGTATTGCGCTTCATACCCCGCCTTGCGCAGCTTTTCCGCCGTCTGGCATCCGATGTGAAATCCATAGACGCAGTAGGTGATGATTGGCGTATCTTTGGAGAACTCACCCATCCATTCGTCAACGCGTTCGGGATCGCGCCAAACGGCGCCGTCCATGATGTCGCTCGCCCTGCTGCTATAGTGCCGCGGGCGCACGTCGATGATCTGCACCGGTGCTCCAGATCGCAACATAGCGTTTACGTCATCCGCGCTGACTGACGGCAGGTCGGCGAATTCCTTCTGTTCGAGCGGCCTCGGCGGTCTGGTGGAAAGTGCGTCCTCGTACCGTTCACGCACCGCGTTCCATTCTATGTTGCGCATGAACGCCGCGACATAGGCGGAGGCGTTGGGACCGAAATCGATATGAAAGGCGTGTTCAAACATATCGAGCGCGAGGATCGGGATGGCGCCCGCAATCGGCGGGCTCGTGTCAGTGACGCTTTGGTTGATGAGCCGGCCAAGGCGAGGAAGCCACGCCAGCAAAACCCAGCCCGAACCGCCGGCCAGCGCCTCCGCCAAGGCGACAAACTGATTTCGCCAAAGATCCACCGAACCAAAATCACGCGAAAGCGCTTCTGCTAGCAGCGTTGGAAGGACGCGCCCATCGCCGCCTAGGCTTGCGAAGTACAGTTCGTGCAGCAGCGCCGAATTCAGCGCCGAAGCTTCTTCTTGCTTGAGCCGATGGATCATTTGAACGGAAGCAACGTTGAGCGCGGGCCCATCAAGCTCGGTCCAGATCGCATTCAAGCGCTTCACCGCGGCGCCATAATTGTTCTCGTAGTGACTCTCGATCAGCCGCGGCGTGATGCCGTTAAGCGTCCAGGGGCGGCAGAACAAGGGCGCAATCTCGTAGCGCATGCGGATCTCCGGGACGTTCTTACGCAAGCGACAATTCAACCCCGCGCCCACTCTGACGCGCCCGCTCGTACACAATGGCCGCGCTGGCGACATCTTGAAGAGCGGTTCCGGTGGAATCGAACACGATGATTTCACCGGCGCTGGCTCTGCCTGACTTGGCGCCGGTCGTCAGCTCCGCCATGTCCGCGTGTACCTGCGCGGCGGTCATCGCGTCTGCCGCCACGGCGTGATGCAAATCACCCATGACCAAGCATTGATCCAACACGTCGACGACAACTTTCGAGCGCGCCATCAATGCCGGTGTGATTTCACTTTTGTGCGGATTATCCGCGCCGATCGCAGCGACAAAGGCCCCCGGCGACACGTGTTCGCTAGCTAGAAACGGCGCGTCCGTCGTTGTGCACGTAACGATGATATCCGCACCGCGCGTGGCTGCGCCGAGGGATGCCGCAGCGTCGAACGCAAAGCCATGCCTGCTTCGCATCTCGGCCGCCAACGCCGCCGCGCGCTCGGGGAATTTGTCCCAGGCGTAGCCGCGCTCAAAGCGGAACAACGCCGCGAGCGCCTCGACGTGTGCGCGTGCTTGTTCACCACAGCCGCAGATCGCCAACGTCAACGACTCCGGGCGCGCAAGATGCCGCGCCGCCAGCGCCGTGGTCGCGGCCGTGCGCTTCAGGGTGATCTCGATCGAATCCATGATCGCCAGAACGGCGCCGTTCACCGCGTCGCATAACAGGAGCGCACCCTGTATCGTCGGCAGTCCACGCGCCGAATTGTCGGGAAAATTGCCGTTGAATTTGAGCGCCACCAGCGGCCGATCGCCAAGCATCGCCGCGCCTTTGGCGTGAAAGGCGCCGCCAATGGCCTCAATGTGCATTGGCGGGGCCGACTTCACTCGATCGCCAGCGCGGAACGCCTCGTCCATCGCGCGCAGATAATCCGATGGGCGCATCAGACGCCGGATTTCAGCACCAGAGAGCACAAGCACCTCGCTCATGCGGGCGGCGTCCACGTGTGCCGCTCCACTTTGCCGTTCTTGGCCCACGCATAGAGCGCGTCATAAACCACCATGCCTTGCGCGAGCAAAGCGTGGTCGTCATCAAAGTTTTGCGACAGACCGAGCGATATGGCGTGCAGACCCGCGGCCTCCGGGGCGATCTCGTGATGATCGGTGTCGGCGCCGCGGACGATGCGGGCGACTTTCGCCAGCGCTTGGTCGTCATTGAGACCGAACCGGGCAAGAAGAGTGTCGAAGCTGCACAGCTCGTCCTCGTGCGAGATCGGCGCGCCTGGAATGTCGAACGCAACCGCTTTTTCGCGCGCGGCGGTGTCGAATACTTCTTGCGTCGGCACGTAGATGATCTCGGCGTTTGCGTCGATGAAGCGTCGGATCGCCCAGGGGCAAGCAATGCGATCGATCTTGGGGCGTTCGCGCGTCACCCAGCAGGTTGGACGTCGTGCGCCGAAGAATTCCTGCAGCGCCTCCTCTTTCTTGCTCGGGCACATGAACGCCTCCTTGCGAGATTTGCTCATGTCCTAACCGATAAAACGTACGCGACAAGCGACCCTTTCTCAGCTACAGATGAGTAATCCTCATGGCAAATTGGATCGCTCCTTCGATTTCTTCGGTGCGCGCGTTCGAAGCGTCGGCGCGGCATGGGAGCTTTACGCGCGCCGCGGGCGAACTAAACATCACCCAAAGCGCGGTCAGCCACGCGATCCGCGAACTTGAAGCGCGTTTGGGCGTGGCGCTGTTTCATCGCGAGGGCCGCGCGCTAGAGCTGACCCAGGCCGGCAAGCTCTATCTCCCGTACGTCAGCGATGCGATTGCGCGATTGCGCGCTGGCGATCAGGCCTTGCTCGATCCCACACGGCGCGCGCGCGTGCTGACGGTGAGCGTATCGCCAAGCTTCGCGGCGAAATGGCTCGCGCCACGGCTTGGTTCTTTTTCCGATGCGAACCCCGATCTCGATCTGCGTATCAGCGCCGCGCCACAGCATATCGACTTCTCCGACAGCGAAATCGATGTCGCCGTGCGCCACGGCGATGGCGACTGGCCGCAGCTTTCCTGCACGCGCTTGTGTGAGGAGACGATGTTTCCGGTGTGTAGCCCTGCGCTGCTGAAGGGCAAGCGGCCACGCACGCCGGCGGATTTGCCGGGGCTCAACCTGATCCATCATCGCAACGCCGATGCGTGGCGCGCCTGGCTGGCGGCGTTTGGCGTAAATGCGCCGGCGCGCGCGTTGAGAGGGCCAAGCTTCAGCGAAATGAGCCTTGTCATCGACGCGGCGATCGCTGGCCAAGGCATCGCGCTCGCACGCAGCGCACTCGCCGACCGGGACTTGCGCGAAGGCCGCCTTGCGCGCCCGCTCGCGGAAGAACGCCCCGCGCCCTTCGCGTACTGGATCGTCTGCCCCAAACCTTCCGCGGAGCTGCCGAAGATCGCGCGCTTCCGCGACTGGCTGTTGGCGGAAGCCGCGCCGGCTAAGCCGAAGCGCCGGCGCTAGAAACAAAAACGCCACGCCTCCGAAGAGACGCGGCGCTGATGCCACAAGTCGTTTCACGCCTAGTAGCGATAATGGTCCGGCTTGAACGGGCCCGCCGGCGGAACGCCGATATAGGCGGCCTGCTCGCTGGAAAGCTTCGAGAGCTTCACGCCGAGCTTGTCGAGGTGGAGCGCGGCAACCTTCTCATCGAGGTGCTTCGGAAGCGTATAGACCTGGTTCTTGTAAGCCTTGCCGTTCTTCCAGAGTTCGATTTGCGCAAGCGTCTGGTTGGTGAACGACGCCGACATCACGAAGCTCGGGTGACCCGTCGCGTTGCCGAGGTTCACGAGGCGACCTTCGCTGAGCACGATGATCTTCTTGCCGTCCGGGAATTCCACGTGGTGGACCTGCGGCTTGATCTCGTCCCACTTGAAGTTGCGCAAGCCAGAGATTTGGATCTCGCTGTCGAAGTGGCCGATGTTCGCAACGATGGCGTTGTTCTTCATCGCCCGCATGTGGTCGACGGTGAGCACGTCCTTGTTGCCGGTGGCGGTGATGAAGATGTCCGCGTGTGGCGCGGCGTCTTCCATCGTGACAACTTGATAACCCTCCATCGCCGCTTGCAGCGCGCAAATCGGATCGACCTCGGTGACCATCACGCGCGCGCCGCCTTGGCGCAGCGACGCCGCCGAGCCTTTGCCGACGTCGCCGTAACCAGCAACGACCGCGACTTTGCCTGAGAGCATGACGTCGGTGCCGCGACGAATGGCGTCGACCAGAGATTCACGGCAGCCATAGAGGTTATCGAACTTCGACTTTGTGACGCTGTCGTTCACGTTGATAGCCGGGAACGGCAGCTCGCCCTTTTTGGCCATTTCGTAGAGGCGATGGACACCTGTGGTAGTTTCCTCGGAAACGCCCTTCACGCTGTCCCGGATGGCCGAATAGAAGCCCGGCTTTTCCTTGAGGTAGCGCTTCATCACGGCGAAGAGCGCTTCTTCTTCCTCGTTGGCCGGCTTGGAGATGACGCTTGCGTCCTTCTCCGCCTTCGGGCCGAGCACGGTGAGCAACGTCGCGTCGCCGCCGTCATCGAGGATCATGTTGGGGTAGCCGCCGCCTTGCCATTCGAAGATACGGTGCGCGTAGTCCCAATATTCTTCTAGCGTCTCGCCTTTCGTGGCGAACACCGGCGTGCCCTTCGCGGCGATCGCGGCTGCGGCGTGATCTTGGGTCGAGAAGATGTTGCACGAGGCCCAGCGCACATCGGCGCCAAGCGCTTGCAGCGTTTCGATCAACACGGCGGTCTGGATCGTCATGTGCAGCGAGCCGGCGATCTTGGCGCCCTTCAGCGGCTGCTGCTTGCCGTATTCCGCGCGCAGAGCCATCAGGCCCGGCATTTCGGTTTCGGCGATTTCGATTTCCTTGCGGCCCCATTCAGCCAAGCCAAGGTCTTTCACGACATAATCTTTAGCGCTCATCGCGCGCCCTCCTTCGAGCTCGCGAGCGTCGTTTTCCAACTGGAAAGCCCACCAAGCCTGGCGGCCAAAGCGAGGGCCGTCGCAACGCTCCTTGGCGGGCGCGGCGCTCATAGCAGAAGCCGCGCCGGCTTGGCAAATGCGGCGAGCCCACAAGCAAAGGCCGTCAGGTTGCCCTGACGGCCTTGTTTGTTTCGCGAAAACCGAAGCTTAGGCGGTCCAGCGATCCATCAGACGCTTCGCTGCATCGCGCCCGCCGATACCGAAGGCGATCGCCACCGCGACGGCCACCGCTCCGAGGATCAGCCCGAACGCCAGCACGATGATCTCGTTGGCGAGGCCCATGAAGCGAAGCCCCATGGCCACCGCCAGCACGATCACGCCCCAGCGCACAAACACTGAGAGCAGTTCGCTGGACGGCGTACCGCTCTTTGATGTCGCGGCGGAGAGGATGTTCGCCAGCAGCACGCCCAGCGCGATGATGACGGCGCCGAACAGCACTTGGGTGCCCATCGACACGACCTGAGACAGCATCGCCGCCATCGCCGTAAATTGCAGCGCATTGGCCGCTTCGACGCTGGCGAACAGGACGATCGCGATCAGTACGGTGAGGCCGATCATGCGTGACGGTGGGAAAGCGGAGAGGTCCACCGTGTCCACGCCAGGCGTCGGGTCCATCTTGTCGATCGCGCTGCGGACCGAATCCGCTCGCGCAATTGAGCGGATAATGTCGTCAAACCCGATCGAGCGAAGGCCGTTCTCCACCAAAGCCGCGACCCAACGACCGATGACGTAGGCCACAACGATAATCAGCATCGCGCCGATCACGTTCGGGATCGCCGCGCCGATGCCTTCCAGCATCAACGTCGCTGGTTGTGAAATTGCGTTGATGTTGAGCGTGGACAACGCCTGGATCGACACCGGGATAATGATCAGGGCAAACACCACCGCGCCGATCATGCGCGCGAGGCCTGGGCCGCGCGGCATATGCGTGAGGCCGGCGTCGTGCAGACGGCGATCGATCTCAGCGGCTTCCGCGGCGGCTTCAACCATGCGACGGGCGATGGTCGCCAACACAAAGCCGATGAAGAAGATCAAGGCCGCACCAACGATTTGCGGCACGTAGCTGACGAAGCCGTTCAACATCGTGTTGAGCGGATCGGTGACCCCGCGCAGGCCGGGGAATGCGTTCTGGCCGAGTTGGTTCAGGGCGGCGATCAGGCCGATCAGCCACACCACCCAATAGCCAACTTCGCCCACACGCTCGCCGACATCAACGGCGGGCTTGGCGCCTGCGTTGCCGGCGCTGTCGCGCCGCGAGAGAAACGGGATGCGGTCAACGCCTTTGGCTATCGCCCACTTCACCGCCTTGGCCGCGAAGTGCGCGGCGATCAGGATCAGCAGCGCGAGACCAATGTCGCGCGCCCAAATCCCCAACTGGTTATAGTCAATACGCATAGAGGCGCTCCCACCCTAAGCTCAGGTTCTAACGCCTGAGTGAAAGGCCAAGCCTACACATAAAGAAGGGCTTGCACGCATCAGGCGTGCGCGCGCCTACGTTGCAGCGCACAAATTCGCTTTGTGCGCGCGTGCGTAGGCGCTTTGTTGCTTGTGCTTAATTCAACGCTTCCGGGAAACGCGGCAGCGCCGCGAAATCCTCCGGCACGTGCTCGCGGATAACGCGCACGCCGGCGGCTTCGAGCGCGTCGATCTTGTCCATCGACGCGAGCGTCTGCGGGCGATCGAAATTGAAGCTGGGCACCAAGCGGCGCTCGCGTGATTCCGCCAGGTGGTACATGTCGCCGGTGATCAGCAGGGGGCCGGCATTGGCCAAGTTCACTCGCAGGATTGTGTGGCCCGGCGTGTGGCCCGGCGCCTGGATCACCGTAACGCTGCCATCACCGAAGACGTCGAAATCAGCGTCGCCTTCGAGCCGCGTGGTGTTGGCGTTCTCGAGTTGATTGTAGTTTGGGAATTCCTGTCCGGCACGGCCTTCATCACCGAACATGCGCGAGCGCTCCTCCGCATCGACGATCCAATTCGACGACGCGAACATGTTCAAATTGCCGGAATGATCCGAGTGATAGTGCGAGACCGAGACGTACTCAATGTCAGCAGGCGTCAAGTTCAGCTGCGCCAATTGCGCGCTGAGGCGAACGGGCACGGTCAACGTCGCTGGGAAGCCCTCCGGGGTAAAGCCATTGGGCATATCGGCAAGCGCTTCCGGCAGGCCGGTGTCCCACAGCAAATCGCCGTTGGGATGGCGGATCAGATAGCACGGCACGATGAGTTCGCGCGCTTGCCCATTCATCGAACCGTCGTCCGCAAACACGCCGATATCGCTGAAATTCGCGCGCCCGCAATCAAGCGCGTAAAGCTGAATTTCCGGCGTCGCCGCTTCCTGTGCGGGCGGCGTGCAGGCCGCGACAAGCAGAAGCGCGCTGGCGAGAAACAAGTTGCGACGCATGTGATCCCCTCGGTCTTCAAGCCGCCTTTATGGCGAGCCAATTCAACGCGATCAATCAGTTTCCGGCGAGCACGGCGCGGCACTGCGACAGCGCCTCGCCTTCGAGCACAGGCGCGATCTCAAACCGTTGGCGTGTAAACGCACCATGGCCGCGCGGCAGGTAGCGGAATGTGCGCTCGGCGTCGCCGTCGCGCATCACGTAAACCAGTTCAACATTGGCGTTGCCGATCTCACCCGCGTCGCGGCGCAGCAACACCATGCCGTCGCGAACGCCTGCCGCGTAAGCGTTCAGTGTCGGGTCGACGCCGGCTATGACGTTGTTGTTGGCGCTGGTGGCGTCGATGTCGAAACCGCGATGGAAGCGCGGCGCATCCTCGGTCAGCACGTGACCGCATGGCGCGAATACGTCTTCCGACAGGCGCACCAAAGCGCCCTGCTCCTCATAGGTGGTGAGATCGGCGGCGGTGTCGACGCCGAATTCGCGCGCCACTTGTAGGAACATTTCGCCCGCAGTGCGCGGATCGCCGGCACGGGCGCGAGCGCGCATCGCCCGCAACACCGCGTCGAGCGAACGCCCCTCCGCGCGCAACCGCGCATCCCAAATGGTCGCAAGCAAGCGGCCGCGCCGATATGGCAGCCGTTGCACTTCGTTATCGCTCCAGAAGTCTGCGATCACCCTGGCGTTGGGCGCAGTGTTGGCGCTTGATTGCGCGTAGGCGTCGAGCATCGAATTGAGGTCGGCGGCGAACTCAGCGGGCCCCCAAACGCCTTGGCGAACCAGCAAGCGCCCCGTGAAAAACTCGGTGAACCCCTCGGAAAGCCAGTAAGAACCGCGCTCCAGCGTCTCATCGCGCGGAAAGCCACCGATCTGGCCCGGTATCCAGGTGTGGTTGCCTTCGTGCGCAAGCGTACGCGTGATCATGCCCGCGTCGGCGTTGGGCGTGGCGAAGAATGCAAACGCATCCGACAGCCCTGTTCCGCCGACACTGCGATTTCCTGGCGCCGCTTCTTGTTGCAGGACAGTCACGAGGAATGGCTGGCGTTCGTCGCCCCAAAACGCGCGCTGCGCGCCGATGATCTCTCCTGCTTCACGCGCGAAATCACGATCGGTGAAACTCCACGCCCCGCGAATGGCGACGCGGGCGTGCCCGTTCGGCGCATTGAGCACGCGGAAGTCACCACCGACCATGACGCTGGCCCGAAGGTTGGCGACAGCCAGCCCGCCATGCTGCAAATCCGAGGCGTAACGCCAACCGCGCGGCAAACCAGACACACGCACGCGCGCCGGCCTGCCCTCATCCACATCCGGCACAACGAGCGCGGTTTCGCCGATGAGATGGAAGTAGCGGGGCTGAATGACGGGCCGATAGCGCCCACGCCCCTGCGAGACTGGCGGCCCCTCTCCGTCTTGGATGATGCGGTAGCTGACCGACACGCGCGCGCCAGGCGCGTAGCGCAACACCCGGAACTGCGGACCCGCGCCAGCGCCCAAGCTGGCGCCATCGCCGGCGCGCAGATCATCAACGCCGCGCCACAATTCCTCTTCGCCGCCCCACGAACTTGGCAGCTCCAGCACAGTTTCGCCGTCCGCATCGCCAGTGAACGTCAACGAAACGCCGAGTGCTCGCATTGCGCCGTCGAGCATCTCCGGGCGCAAAGTGTATTCCACGCGATCCGGCGCGGCGAAGCCGGCGCAGAAGAGCGCCAGAGCGGCGGCGACAACCCGCATTCTATTCCTCTTCGTGAAATTTAGCCGCCACCAGAGCCGCGACGGCGTCCATGGCGACGGCCTCTTGCGGGCCGTTGGCCTCGACTTCGATATCCGAACCGATGCCGGCGCCGAGCATCATCAGATCCATCAGCGAGCGAGCGTCGGCCTCTTCATCCTCGCGGCGGACGACGATATCGGTGTCCTCAAAGCTCAACGCCAATTCCGCGAGCTTGCGCGATGCGCGGGCGTGGAGCCCGCGAACATTGACGATGGTGAGCGTGCGTTTGAGCCCCATGCCCCATTCTTTACTGCGCGGCCTTCTGGTTGGGCCGGTTACTTTGCCCCGCTGGCCAGCTCCACCGAGGCGACTCGAATGTAGCGGCGTCCGGCGTCCTGCGCCATCAGAGCCGCTTCAGTCAGGCTGGCGCGTCCGCGCACTTCGCCCAATTTGATCAGCATCGGCAAATTCACGCCGGCGATCACTTCCACCCGCACCTGATGGATCACCGAAATCGCAAGATTCGACGGTGTGCCGCCGAACATGTCGGTGAGGATCACGACCCCATCGCCCTTCTCGCAAGCGCGCACGGCGTCGAGAATGTCGCCGCGGCGTTCTTCCATGTCGTCGTTGGGCCCGATGGCCACGGCGCGCATCTGTTCTTGGGGTCCGAGCACGTGCTCTGCCGCGGCGACGAACTCGTCAGCCAAGCGGCCGTGGGACACCACCACGACGCCGATCATGCTTCCAACTCCCGCACCCGCGACCGCCCCAGCGCCGCCAGTCAAAGGCCGGCCACCATATCCTTTCGCGCTTGCGAGAAAAGCCTAACCCGCAGGCATACGTCGCTTTTCTCCAGTGGAGCGACAAATGGCCCGATCAGGACCGCGACGGAGGCCGTGGCTGCGGTTTGGGCTGCGGCGCGAGGGGGAGTTCGACCACCAATCGTGCGCCCACGGTGCCAGCGCCACCGGCGATGTTTTGCGCATAGACCCGTCCGTGGTGGGCGGCGACGATCTGCTTCACGATCGACAACCCCAGGCCCGAATTGCCTCCAAACGCCGTGCCCTTCGGACGCTGCGTGTAAAAGCGCTGGAAAATCGTTTCGAGGTTTTCCTCGGGAATTCCGGGGCCCTCGTCTTCAACCACGGCGCGGGCGAAATCGCCTCCCTTGCCTTCATGCACCACGCGCACAGCCACGCGCACAGCGCCGCCTTCGGGGCTGAAGGAACGCGCGTTGTCGATCAGATTGCGGAACACCTGCCCAATCGGCCCTTCTTGGCCAAACACAACCGCATCCTTCGGCGCCGGGCGCTCGAACAGGACGGTGACATCGGACGTTTCCCCTGGCGCCGGCGCATACGCGCCCACCATATCTTCCAGCAGTTTCGCCAGATCGACCTTTCCAGGATCGCCGCGCGCGGTTTCCGCTTCGATGCGGCTGGCGCGGGCGATATCCGTGATCAGCCGGTCGAGGCGCTTCACATCCTGAGCCACGATTTCGAGCAATTGCGCTTGGCGTTCCGGATCACTGACGGCGCGCGCGGCGTCCACCGCGGAGCGGATGGACGCCAGCGGGTTCTTGATTTCGTGGCTCACATCGGCCGCGAAATTCTCATTGGCGTCGATGCGATCGGCGAGCGCCTCTGTCATTAGTTCGACCGAGCGACCGAGATCGCCGATCTCATCCTTGCGTTTTGACACATCCGGCAGCGAGAGGCGCGTCGCACCGGTGATCCGCAGCCTGTCCGCGGCGCCCGCCAAGCGCTTCAGCGGCCGGCCGATGAACAGTGCGAGCAACGCCGAAGACAGCAACGTCACCAAAGCGGCGCCAAGCGTAAACGGGATCATCGCCGCGCGTTCGGCGACCAAAATGCGCTCAACGTCGGCGCTTTCGAGCGTGAGGACGCCGAGCACGGATTGCACGCGCCGGATTGGGATCGACACCGTCACCACGCGCTCGCCCAGTTCGTTCAGCCGCTGGCCCTTGGTAATCTCGCCCAGGAGCGCGCGTTGGCGCTCTTCCTGCAACGTAATCGAAGGCCGCCAGGGCGTCAGGCGAATATATTCCACCCGCGCGGCCGCGCGCTCGATGCGGTCCGTGAAGTTTTCGTTCTCGCCAACTTGCGGCAACGGGGTTTCGTCGAGGCGATCGTAGATCACATCGGTATCGGCGACGGGCGTGCCGTCTGGCGCGAACACCCGCACGCGCGTTCCCGACGAACCAAACCGCTCGCCTTCCGCCACTGGCGGCAGCACCCGGCGCAACACTTCGCGCACCGCGGGCTCGTTCAGTCCCGGCCAAGGATCGCCCTGCACGGTTCCGGTTTCGATCAGCAAATTGGCGATCAGCTCGCCCTGGGTGCGCAGATTGCGCACCTGTGCTTCCGTCAGCCCCGCGCGCAATTCCGTAAGCAGCAGCACCCCGAGCAGCAGCACCGCCAGCCCGAGCAGGTTCGACATGAAAATGATGCGGGTGATGCGCGAGCGAAGGAACGCGCGAAACTCACCTTGAGGCCGTTCCTCAGGCCTCGTTGTATCGATATCCGACGCCATAGAGCGTTTCGATCGCGTCGAACGTGTCGTCGATGTCGCGGAACTTTTTGCGGAGCCGCTTGATGTGACTGTCGATGGTTCGATCGTCGACATAGACCTGATCATCATAGGCCGCGTCCATCAATTGGTCGCGGCTCTTTACGTAGCCGGGGCGTTGGGCGAGCGCCTGAAGGATCAGGAACTCAGTGACTGTAAGGCGAACCGGTTCGCCCTTCCAGTTGCAGGCGTGACGGTTGGGATCGAGCGTCAGCTCACCGCGCACGATCGGCTTCTTGTCGCCGGCCTCATTCCCCGGCGTCCCCGCTCGCGTACGGCGCAGCAGCGCCTTCACCCGCTCATTGAGCAGGCGTTGGGAGAATGGCTTTTTGATGTAATCGTCGGCGCCGACATTGAAGCCCACAACTTCGTCCATCTCATCGTCTTTGGACGTGAGGAAGATGACCGGCAGGTTTGAATTCTGGCGTAGGCGTCGCAGCACCTCGACGCCATCCATGCGCGGCATCTTGATGTCCAGAATAGCGATATCCGGCGGCGTTTCCGAAAGCGCTGTCAGCGCGGCAGCGCCGTCCGTATAGGTGCGAACTGTGTAGCCCTCGGCCTCAAAGAAGATCTTGAGGGAAGCGAGGATGTTCTCGTCGTCGTCGACAAGGGCGATGGTGGACATGGTATCGACGGGGTTTCCTGACTTGGATGTAATGAACTCGGTCGCCCTCCTCATAACCCGGCAGCGGGCGTGAGGGAAGGCTTAGCGCCCCGGCAGCAAGTCCAGCGCTGAAATAATGCGCGCCGCCGCCTGGATTGGCGAAACGGCGCCTGAATCCAGCGCGAATTCCGCCGGCAGCGGAGGAACGTCAAATGCGCCGGCCGTGATGAGTTCCCTCAACTGATCGCGGGAGCGGAGCTTGCCGTGGGCGGCGCGGCTTTCATCCTCCACCCGCGTGGCGATCACTTCAGGCGACGCGGTCAGCGCCACGAACCGCACCGAGCCGCCTCGCGCCCCCACCGTCTCGTTGACGCGCATGGCAAAGTTTGGACGAACCGTTTTCTCGGGTGCGAACGTGAAGATGAAGCTGCGCCCATCCATCGCTGCGGCGTCGAAGGCCTGCATCCAGAATTCCTCGCGCAATCGGACAAAGTTCGGCGAACCGAACGGAAACAGGGCGCCGACAGCATCGACGACAAGGTGATTGTGAAACACCGGCCAATCCAGCTGCACGCCGATCTCGCGCGCGATCGTCAGCTTGCCGCACGCCGGCGGGCCGTGAAGGAAGAGCATGATCATCGCGCGGTTATGGATCGTCGGCGCCGTGTTGTCAGCGCACGCGGCGCCCGTTCCATGGAGCGTTCTTGATCTCGCCATCGTCGGACGACCAAGTGCCAGTGAAGCTGTTGGCGTCGGCAAACACGAACCGGAAGGTCCCGCGCGTAACGCCTTCGGGCCAGACGTTCGCCCACGTCCCCGACCACAAAAGCGTGCCATCGGCCTGGCGCACGGCTTCGCCGTAGATCGTCGCGTCCGGCCCCGGCGAGGGCGACACGCCGTCCAGCGCATCAGGTGAATCCAGGCTGATCTGCATGGGCGTTGCGCCGGATGCGGCCTCGCCACCCTGGTTTGCGGTTTCGGTGACCCACGCGCCCACCACGTCGGCCGGCGCCAGCGCCCACGCCGCCACCGGCGCCAGCATCAGTCCCAAAGCCACAAACAAGACCCGCATCCACATCCCCATCGCCTATCCGTCGCGACCAAGCACGCTCACAGATGATCGCGGCGCCAGCATGACCACCGCGAAAGATTTGTGCTAACGTGCGCGCCGCGAGGATAGGGAGACAGACCATGTCTTGGCGCACGTTGGCCGCTGCAATAGTGTTTGCACTCGCACTTTCGCCACGCCCGGCGCTTGCCGGTGGCGAGCCCTTCCATGTCGCGCTGTTTTTGCGGGACTTGCCGCCGCAGCTCACGCTGCTCGCGGTCAATTGCTACATCACCGACGATAGCGGCCGTACGCTCGGCGGCGGCGACGCAACGCATACAATTGTAGGCGGGCGCGTCGAGACGACGCTGCAGATGATCGTGCGCACGCCCTCCACCGATGCGGCGCGGCCGCCAACCGCCTATTGGTGCCGCCTAGCGCTCAGCGGGCGCTTGGCGGATGGGCGCGGCGTGGCGTTTTGGAGCGAGCATCCTTCGGCGGCCACACGCTGGCGCAGCAATTCCGGCCCCGGCGCGGCCGAGATGGTGATGCCCGCGGCGGCTGGCTCGACGCCGGCCTTGCGCGTGGTTGGAAACCTGGCGCCGGAGGACGCGGCACTGTTGCTGGCGCCCGGCGATTGCCCATGCGGCTGCGGCGGCTTGAGCACACAAGGCACGCAAAGCTGCGTCCCGACAAACACGGGCGTGCCGTCGATCGAAGCGCGGCGCGTTCCAGGGACACGCGCACCGCCCGATTTCTCGCGCCTGCGCGTGACGCCCGGGACGACGACCTCCACAGCAAAGCCACGCGTGGTCGGCGCAGGAGCGTTTGTGTTTACGGGTACGGGCAGGCTTGAGGCCGCGCCGCCGCGTTAGTGCGCAGCACCCCAAGTGGCGCCGGCCTTGGCTTCGACCGTCAGCGGCACGCTCAGCTGCACCACGGGATGCGGCGCCGCTTCCATCACGCGCTTGGCGAGCGCGCAGAGTGCGTCGGCTTCGGCCTCGGGCGCTTCGAACACCAATTCGTCATGGACCTGCAACAGCATCCGCGCTCGCAGCCCTGAGTCCGCCAGCGCATCCGGCAGGCGGATCATGGCGCGGCGGATGATGTCGGCGGCCGCGCCTTGCAGCGGCGCGTTGATGGCTTGGCGTTCGCCGAAATTGCGCTCCTGCACATTTTTCGACTTGATGCCGGCAATCCAGATGCGGCGGCCGAAAAGCGTTTTCACGTAGCCATTGGCGCGCGCGTAGGCTTTGGTTTCTTCCATGTAGTCGCGGATGCCAGGGAAGCGTTCGAAATAGCGTTTGATGTAGGCGCTGGCTTCCTCTCGCTCGATGCCCAAATTGCGGGCGAGGCCGAAGGCGGAAATGCCGTAGATGATACCGAAATTGATCGCCTTGGCGTTGGCGCGAATTTCCTTCGGCATGCCTTCGACGGGAACGCCGAACATTTCCGACGCCGTGCGCGCGTGGATGTCGATCCCATCCGCGAACGCCTGCTTCAGTTGCGGGATGTTGGCGACGTGCGCGAGCAGCCTGAGTTCGATTTGCGAGTAATCCGCTGACACGAGCACATTGCCCTTTTCGGCGATGAAGGCCTCACGGATGCGCCGGCCTTCCTCTGTGCGGATCGGAATATTCTGCAAGTTCGGATCGTTGGACGCGAGCCGGCCCGTCGTGCTCGCCGCGAGCGCATATGTCGTGTGCACGCGCTTTGTCTCGGGATTCACCGCCTGTCCAAGCGCTTCGGTGTAGGTGGAGCGCAGCTTCGAAAGCTGCCGCCATTCAAGCACCTTGTTGGGCAGCGCGTGTTGCTCCGCCAAGGTTTCGAGGATGGTCGCATCCGTGGACCACGCGCCGGTCTTGGTCTTGGAGCCGCCGGGTAGTTTCAACTCATCGAACAAGATCTCGCCCAATTGCTTGGGCGAACCGATGTTGAACTCTTTGCCGGCTAGGCCGTAGGCCTCTTCCTCGTATTGCAACATGCGTTGCGCGAAATCGCCGGAGAGGCGCGACAGCATCTGCGTGTCGACCTTGATCCCCGCGCGCTCCATCGCGGCCAGCACCGCCGGCAAAGGCCGCTCCAGCGTCTCGTAGACGTTGACCAATCGATCCTGCGCCAAACGCGGCTTCAGCTTCCGATGGAGACGCAAGGCCGCGTCCGCATGTTCGGACGAATACAACGCGAGGCGATCGACGCTCACAAGGTCAAGCGTTTGCGCCGACTTTCCTTTGCCGGCGACATCACTCAGCGGCGTCAGCGCGTGCGCCAGATGCTGGTTCACCAGTTCGGCTTTGCTATGGTCGTTCAAGCCGCCATAGAGCGCGTAGGAAATCAGCATCGGATCGTCGATCGGCGAGAGCGATACGCCGAGGCGCGCGAACATGGCGACGTCAAACTTGACGTTGAGGCCGACCTTGAGAACGCTTTGATCTTCGAACAGCGATTTGAGCGCGCCGATCGCTTGCATCATGGGAATTTGCTTGCCCGTGTCGGCCACGGCGGCAGTCGCATCGCGTTCACTCGCGAACAACTCGCCGGCGCGCGGATCTGCGGCGCGATGCGCGAGCGGTACATAGCAGGCGACGTTGGGCCCCAGCGCCAGCGATACACCGACGAGATTGGCCCGCGCTGCGTCCAAACCATCGGCTTCAACGTCAATGCCGACAGCGCCGAGCGCCTTTGCGCCGGCGATCCAGACTTTCTCCAGCGTGTCGATATCGCGCACGACCTCGTATTTCTCGCGCAAGAATGGCCGGTTTTCTTCCTCCGCCGCTCCGCCCGTGCTCGGTGTAGCAGACGCGGCGGCAGCGCCCGCCGCGTAGGACGCCACGATCTCCGCCCCCTTCTCGCGCGCGAAATGCTCGCGCACCCGCCGCGCCAACGTGCGAAACTCCATGGCGTCGAGGAATTGCAGCAACGTCGTCGCCACGGGCTCGCTCACAGCGAACTCGGGCCACTTCTCGTTCACCGGCACATCGTCGCGCAACGTGACCAACACCTTCGACAAGCGGATTTGTTCGGCGTGATTGATCAACGTTTCGCGGCGCTTCGGCTGCTTAATCTCGTTGGCGCGCTCAAGGATCGCTTCGAGCGTTCCGAACGTCGCAATCAATTCCGCCGCTGTCTTGGGCCCAATGCCCGGCGCGCCCGGCACATTGTCAGTGCTGTCGCCGATCAGCGCCTGCACGTCGATCACCTTGTCCGGCGTGACGCCAAACTTTTCCATCACCGCTTCGGAGCCTAGCGGCTTTTGCTTCATCGGATCGTAGAGCTCGATCTTGTCGTCCTCGATCAGCTGCATCAGATCTTTGTCGGACGAGACGATCTTCACTGTCGCCCCGGTCGCCGCAGCTTGACGCGCGTAGGTCGCGATCAGGTCGTCGGCCTCAAAGCCGCCCATCTCGATGCAGGCGACGTTGAACGCGCGCACGGCGTCGCGGATCAGCGGAAACTGCGGCGCCAAATCCTCTGGCGTCGGCGGACGATGCGCCTTGTATTCCGGATAAAGCTCATTGCGGAACGTGATCTCGGATTTGTCGAAGATCACCGCCAGATGCGTCGGCGCATCAGACGCCTTCATCTCCTCCAGGAACTTCCACAGCATGTTGCAAAATCCCGCGACCGCGCCAACGGGAAGCCCATCCGACGCCCGCGTCAGAGGCGGGAGTGCGTGATACGCCCGGAAAATGTAGCCGGAGCCATCGATCAAAAAGAGGCGGGATTTGGAATCGGTCACAAGGCTACCCTAGCGTCCCGCGCACAGCGGCGCGAAAGAAAGAATTGGTTCTGTCGATGAGCGCAGCACTCGGCGTCGGTGCGCGCGGCTTTGACGCCAGCGCCCAGGCAGCCTGCGCCTCAACGTATGCGTCGATCGCTGGAATCCGTGCGCCTTCACCCATTTCCGCGCTTTCACGCTTCGACAAGCGTAGCGCTTCAAGCGCATCCGCAGTTTCGCGCGGCAGCACCACGCCCGCCAGCAAACCCGGCAAATCCATGGGCGGCGCGCCGCCCTTCTCGCGCAGCCAGTGAAGCGCCATCGCGGGCCGGATCACGTAGAAGTATTTTTTGAGCTTCACCAATTCGCGGCCCTCGATGAATCGGCCGCGTTGTGTGGCCAACAGGCCGTGATAATGGTGAACATCCGCAAACGCGCTGCGCCATTCTTGTGCCAGCGGCGCGAACGCCGCCATGAACGTAGGGTCGGCGCGATACACCAGCGGCGAAGCAATCCACTCGTGGACAACGCTGTTGCCGCGCGCCATGAGTTTGAGCGCCTTGCCAAGGTCCCATCCGTTCACGTCGAACAGGCCATCGATCGGCGATTCGATTACGTCGCGTCCCGGCCAAAGCGACAGATAATCATCCTCGCGTCGGACATAGATGAAACGCGCGTCGTAGTCGCTATCTGGTGAGTGAAAGCCCCACGCCCGACTGCCGCTTTCCACGGCGAGCAAGATGCGCACGTGCGTATCGCGCTCGATCCGCTCAAGCCGCGCCAATACGTCTTGACGCGCGTCGTGCGCGATTGCTTCTGCAAAGTCCGTCACTTTGGCAATCTAGACGCCGACGATCGACAGCTCAACGTTTGAACCACGCATTGTAGTCGTCCCGTTCGCCGCCGGCGGCGATGAGGGCGGCGGCGTCGCCGGTCGCTAGGAACGCTGTCGCGCTTTGCTTCACCGCGAGCGCGGCGGCGTGAAAAATGCCGGTCGCGGCGCTGAGGCGCTTGGCTCCCAGGGATTTGAGCGTCGCCAAATCCGGCAGTCCGCTCCACGCCATCAGGTTCAGCGGCATGGCGACGGCTTCAGCCAGCGCTTTGATGTCATCGGGCTTCATTACCAACGGCGCGAACAAGCCGCTCGCGCCCGCCGCCTTCATTGCGTGGCCGCGTCGGATCGTTTCTTCCAGCGCTTGCTCGGGTGGGACCAAGCGTTTCAAGAACACGTCCGTGCGAGCGTTGATATAAAGCGCAACGCCGGCGCTCTCCGCGGCTTTGCGCGCGGCTTCGATCTTACGCAGATGCAGATCGTGCGGCTGCTTGCCGTCCTCAAGATTGATGCCGACGGCGCCTGCACCGATGAGCACGCGCACGTTCTCCGCAACGCCCGACGGCTCATCGGAATACCCACCCTCGGCGTCGCAGCTAATCGGCACGCCAACGACGCGCGCGATCTCCTCGACCGCAACCGCGAGCTTGGCGATCGGCACGTCGTGGCCGTCGGCGAAACCATGCGCCCACGCCACGGCCGCGCTTGACGTAGCGATGGCTTTCGCGCCGGCGCGCTCGATGATTGCGGCGCTGGCAGCGTCCCATGCGTTCGGCAGAAGTAGAAAGTCGGTATGCAGCGCCGTGAATGTCGCGGCGTCGCTGGGGCGTGCGGGCATGGGCAAATCCTCCGTGGCGCCGAAGGCATACACGCAAGCCAAGCAATAGGCTTGGGGAATCCTGACAGCTGCGCCGCGTTGAGCGGGCGCCTTGGTTGGGCTAGGCCATCCTCCGCACGGGGAACAATTGGACGACACGGCACCTCAAGACGGCGCGGGCCTCGCGCCTGGCGTTACGCGCGCACCCATCCCCGGCTGGGTGGAGTTGGAGGCGTACGCGCGCCCGGCGTCGCCCAATCCACATTTCATCGCCCAAGGCTCGGCGGTGTTGCTGGACGAGGTTCAGGTCGATCTTTGCGGGTCCGAACGTGGCTGGTTTCACCGCCGCGCGGAGATGGTGACTGCGCATGGCGGCGCCGAGCGCGTCGCGCAGTTTAGCGCCAGCCTCGACCCCGCGTTTGAGCGCCTGGAGATCCACAGCGTCCGCGTGCTGCGCGGCGAGCGCGAGATCGACCACACGTTCTCCGATGGCTTCCAGGTTTTGCGCCGCGAACAGAATCTGGAGCGGCTGATCTTCGATGGACGCCTTACCATCCATTTCACAATCCCTGACGTGCGCCCCGGCGACATCGTCGAGACCATGGTGTCGATCTACGGCATGCGCCGCTCCCTCGGCGGCCGCCATACGGCGTGGATGAATTTCGAGTGGGGTGCGGGCGTGATCGATCTGCGGGTGCGTCAGCGCGCGCCCGCAAGCCGCACGATCGCCGAATTGCGCATGAACCATCCGCCCGAGCCAAAAATCATCGAGCGCGACGGGATCATAGACAAACGCTGGCGCGCACTCGAACGCAAACCGATCAAAGTCGAAAGCCTCGCCCCGCCCTGGATCATCCAGAACGCGTCGATTCAATTCTCGGAATGGCGCGACTGGGCCGAAGTGATCGACGTGTTCGCGCCGCTCTACGAAGAGCAAGGGCCGTTGCCCGACGAGATCGAACAAGAAATCGCCCGCATTGACGCCACCGAACCGACGCCCGCGGGCCGCGCCGCGGCGATCCTGCGCTTTACCCAAAGCGCGATCCGTTATCTCGCGATCTCGATGGGCGAAGGCGGCTACACGCCGCGCTCGCTCGCGGTGATCTGCGAGACCCGCTACGGGGACTGCAAGGACAAAGCCAAGCTCTTCGTCGCCATGGCGCGCAAGCTCCGCCTAGAAGCCGCGCCCGCTTTGGTCGATACCCGCAACGGCTACGCGCTCAACGAGCATTTGCCGAGCGCCCAGGTGTTTGACCATTGCATCGTGCGAGTGGTGGTCGATGGCGCAGTATATTGGATCGACGGCACCAAGAGCGAGCAAAAGAGCCCGCTCAGCACGCTGCACCAATGCCACCTTGGTTGGGCGTTGCCGCTTTCACGCGGCGCCACGCTGGAGCGGATGGCTGACCCAACGCCTGCGCACACGATGGAGACGGTTGAGAAAATTGATCTTGGCCCCTCGCCCGACCACCATGTTCGTTACGAATGGCGCTCTACGTCCCGCCGCGGGCGCGCCGAATGGGTGCGTGAATTGCTGGCTCGCGAAGGCGCGGTGGGTATGTTCAAGCTCTACGCCGCCGACGTAGAGCGCGCGTTTCCGCACGCGCAAGTGCTGAAGCAGGACGTCGAGCACGACGACGTCGACAACAACGCCATCACTTTGGTCGAAGCGTATGACATCGGCCAAGCCTGGACGCATATCGAGAAGCGCGCCTACCAGTTCGCCACGCTCGACCTCACGATGAAATCGCAATTGGGCCGGCTCGACGCGGGCACGCCGAAATACCCGATCTATCTCGGCCAACTCGGCAAAGTGTCGCGCCGCGTTGAGATCAATGCGGCGAACAACCTTGCGCTAAAAGGGTGGTCGCGGAGCGTCGAAGCGTCAGCCTTGAGCTACAAGGTGGAGTTCAAGAAGCTCACGTCGCTCAGCGCTGTACTGGAAGAAACCCTTGAGTTTAAGGCGATCACCTTGCCGCCATCGGAAGCGGACAAGTATCGCGCTTTGATCGTCGAACTCGAGAAAACCGACATCGCCATCACAGACACGACGGACAAAAAGGGCAACTTCCTCGGCACCGCCGAAGCGGACAAGGCCGCTGGCGGCAACGTTTGGATTTTCCATGTACTCTGGGTCGGCGCGATCGTGGCGTATTGGTATTGGCGATACGTCCAAGGCTAGCGCGCGCTTGACACGCTATCGCCTACTATGAAATTAGTATTCGATGGCGCGCAAGCAAAGCCCGAACCTGACGGACGCAGAACTGCGCGTCATGGGGGTGCTCTGGGACAAGGGCGAAGCGACGGTGCGCGATGTGACCGACGCGCTCGCCCGCAAGCATAAGCTTGCCTACACCACTGTGCTGACGGTGCTGCGCGTCCTGACCGAGAAAGGGTTCGTCGCCGCTGACGCAGACGCACGCGCTCATGTGTTCAAACCGCTCTTGAGCCGCGAAGAAGCTCGCGCGCGCGCGGTTTCGCTTATGGTCGCCTCGTTCTTCGGCGGCTCGCACGACGCGCTGGCGCAGCACCTGATCGAGGAGGACGTGATCGACGTCGACGCACTGCGCCGTATGGAAACCGCAGCATCGCGCCGAGGCCCCAAACGTGATTGACCTCGCGCTCACCTTGATAACGGCGCAGGCGCTCGCCGCGGCGGTGCTTTGGGCGCTTGCTCACCTGGCGTTGCGAAGCGTCGAAACCGGCTCAACGCAGGATCGCCTGACGCTCGCGACCTGGACATTCTATGGCGCGGCGTTGCTGCCGCTGGCGGCGCTGCTGCCGCGCCAACTTGTCGTCTCGCTCGGCGCGAGTGAGGCAGCTTTGTTCACTTGGGCCGCCCCATCTCTGAGCGTCGCACTCCCCTTCGGCGCAGCGATACTTGGCGCAATCGCCAGCGTGGCGCTGCTTCGCGCCGCCCTCACATATGGGCGGCTGCTGCAGAACGAACGCTTGGTCTCCCGCGCGGAAGATCTGGCGCCGGCGCGCTTCGGTTTGCCACCAAGCGTGCGGATAGCCGTGTCGGACGATGTTTATGGTCCGCTTTTGGCCAGCCTGATGCAGCCGACCATTCTGTTGCCGCGCGCGATGCTCAACTTGCCTCTCACCGAACTGGCGCCGATCCTGCGCCACGAATGCGCACACGTTGGCCGCCACGATGTGCGCAACGCGTTGGTGCAGCGCCTCATCCTTGACCTTTTCTGGTGGAGCCCCGCGATGCACGCGCTGGGCAAGCTCCTCACCGAACAACGTGAAATGGTTTGCGACGCTTACGCCGCAGAGGACGGCGACGCCTACATTCAAACCCTGCTCAAGGAAGCCCGCCGCCGCTGCCCGCCCGCACTGGTCGGCGCGCAAATGAGTGGCGCTCGCTTGGAGCGGCGCGTGCTTCGCCTCGCCGCGCATCACTTTCACACGGTCGCGCCGTTCATGGTGGCGCTCGCTCTGCTCCTCACGACGTCCGCCCTGCTCACGCCGCGCGCCGGAACCGCTGGCGAAACCCGCGTCACCATCGCCTCCAGCTAGCTTCTACTATATTTATAGTTGACGTTGCCCGACGCCCATGCGAACCATCCCACACGGGAGGCTCGGTTGGCGCAACAGCTCACGACGGCGCGCGACACGCGCATTTCATCGCGCATGTTCGGCATCGCCGAGACATTGTTCCTGCTGGCGGGATTCTCGCTGATCGCAGGGCAATTGGCGCCGCTGATCGGCGTGCCGACACGCTCAGACCGCAACGCGCTCTTGTTCGACACGCCCATTCCGCAATGGTTCGCGGCGGCGGAAGCGGAAGCGCAATGGCTCGGCTTGCGCTTTGGGCTCACTTTGCTGGCGGCGTGGCTGATTTGCGCGTGGCGGCGCGGGCCGACGCGGCGCGAAGCCGGCCTATCGTTTGGCGATCGTTCGCCGTTAGCGTTGATCGGCTTAGGCCTCGGCGTTTGTCTCGTTGTGCTCATCCCCGTTCACGTCGCCCAAGCGATCCACAGCGTACATCCTTTGGGCGCCAATACGCCGATGTGGGATCTGTTCGCGCGCAACGAATGGACACCCGATTTCTGGCTGTTCATGGCCGCCAGCAGCTTTGTGCTGGTGCCGATCGTCGAAGAATTGTTTTTCCGCAGCTACATGGTTTCGCGATTGCGCGAGAATTTTAGCGCGGGCGGCGCTGTCATACTGTCAGCGATACTGTTCTGGGTGTCTCACGGCCAGTACCTCAACACCGATCCGTATCTGATGATGTTCTCGATTTCAGCTTTGATCGGCGCGTCGATGCTGGCCTGGATGATGGTGTATACAGGCTCCGTGCTTCCGGCGGTGGCGGCGCACATGCTGCTGAATATTCCGGGCGACACCTGGTACCACGTCGGCTGGGTGATTGCAGGCGTGGCCATCCTGATCTGTTACCGTCGCACCGCCGCGCGCTTATTCATGGATTACGCGCGGCTTATCGCAAGCACGCGAGAATGGCTGTTGCTGGTCGCTGTTGGCGCGGTGATGTTTGCGCTGGTTCTGTTCATTCGCAGCGAGCCGCGCTCGGTTTATCCCGTCGCGGGCTTGTTTCTGCTGTTGGCGCTCGCCAGCCTGACGCGGCGGCGCACCAACGAGAATTCGCGATGACGCGGCTCCCGGCCTAGTGGCCGTCCGCGCCCTCAGCCAACACGAAGCGGCGGTCGCAATAGAGGCATTCGACGAAGCTTTCCTCGCCCATGTCGTAGAACACGACCGGATGCCCCAAGGCCCCGCCGCCGCCGTCGCACTTTACGCGCTTGGCTTGCGAAACAATCACTTCCGGCGCCGGGCGCGCGTCGGGATGGCCGGGCGTCATTTGGTCGGTGGCGGGGTTGTGAGGCAATTTCGACATGAGTTTAGACCGGCTCGCTTGAAGCGTGGGCGTTCGGCCCGTACCTAGAGCGCATCGCGCGCCCGCGCAATCGGGCGCCTAGCCGCAAAGCCCCATGCTCGCTCCAAGCCCACAACCCGATTACGCCATCGAAGCTCACGGCCTCGACAAAACCTATCGCGCTCAGGGCAAGCAGCCCGAGATGCACGCGCTGAAGAGCGTCGATCTCGCCATACCGCGCGGCTCGTTTTTTGGTTTGCTGGGCCCGAACGGCGCCGGCAAGTCCACCTTCATCAACATCCTCGGCGGGCTGGTGACCAAATCCGGCGGCACGGCCGCGATCTGGGGCAACGACATCACCACCGATCCGATGAATGCGCGCGGCGCCATCGGCATCGTGCCGCAAGAAATCAACATGGACCCGTTCTTCAGCCCAGCTGAAACGCTGGAGCTGCAGGCCGGCTATTACGGCGTGCCCAAAGCCGAACGAAGGACCGAGGAAATTTTGAAGGCGGTTGGCCTCTGGGATAAACGCGACGCCTATGCGCGCACGCTGTCCGGCGGCATGAAGCGCCGGCTGCTCGTCGCCAAGGCGATGGTGCATACCCCGCCCGTCCTGGTGCTCGATGAGCCTACGGCCGGCGTTGACGTCGATCTACGCCGCCAGCTTTGGGACTACGTGCGCGAACTGCACGCCCGTGGCACGACGATCGTGCTGACAACCCACTATCTCGAGGAAGCGCAGGAGCTCTGCGACACCATTGCCATCATCCACCACGGCCAAGTCATCGCCTGCGAGCCAACGCCGCAGCTGATCGGCCGGCTTGACCGCAAGACGCTGGTGGTGACGCCGCGCGACGCGATTAGTCTGCCGCTGAAAGGCTTCGAGGATGTCACCGTCGCTATGCGCAAAAACGGCGCGCTGACATTGACCTACCGCACTACGGAGCACCCGGTGGAGGAAATGCTGGACCGCGTCCGCGCCGCTGGGATCGCCATCAAGGATCTCTCGATCGAGGAAGCCGATCTGGAAGACGTGTTCGTCGAACTCACGAAGGCGCCTGCGGCATAGGCAAGGAAACGCGCATGCAATACGTCCGCCTCGGCGCGAGCGGCCTGAAAGTCTCGCGCCTCTGCCTCGGCTGCATGAGCTACGGCGACGGCGCCAAGGGCGGCCATCCGTGGGCTATGGACGAAGCTCAGAGTCGCCCCTTCTTCAAACAAGCGCTCGAAGCCGGCATCAATTTCTTCGACACAGCGAATGTCTATTCAGGCGGCACGAGCGAAGAGTTCACCGGCCGCGCTCTGAAGGATTTCGCGCGTCGCGACGAGGTGGTGATCGCCACCAAGGTCCATGGCGAAATGCGCAAGTCCGATGCGAATGGCAGAGGCCTCTCGCGCAAAGCCATCCTCACCGAGATCGATCACAGCCTGCGCCGCCTCGGCACGGACTATGTCGATCTCTACCAAATCCATCGCTGGGACTACGACACGCCGATCGAGGAAACGCTCGAAGCGCTGAACGACGTCGTGAAGGCCGGCAAGGCGCGTTACATCGGCGCGTCATCGATGTGGGCATGGCAATTCATGCAAGCCCTGGCGCTGCAGAAGACCAATGGCTGGGCGCGCTTCGTGTCCATGCAGAACTATCTGAACCTGCTTTATCGCGAGGAAGAGCGCGAGATGCTGCCGCTCTGCCTCGATCAGGGCGTAGGCGTGATACCGTGGAGCCCCCAGGCGCGCGGTCGCCTCGCCCGCCCCGCCGGCGAAATCACGCAGCGCGCCCAGACCGACGAGTTCGGCAAGTACCTGTTCAAGCGAACGGAAGATGCCGATCGTGCGGTGATCGATAAGGTCGGCGAGATCGCCGCCGCGCGCGGTCTGCCCCGCGCGCACATCGCACTGGCGTGGGTCCTGGCTAAACCGGGCGTGGCCGCGCCCATCGTCGGCGCGACGAAGCCGGAGCATCTGAAGGACGCCGTCTCCGCCCTTGAGGTCAAGCTCAACGTCGAAGAAATCGCGGCGCTGGAAGCCCCCTACATTCCTCACAAGGTGGTGGGCTTTCAGTGACCACACAAACACTCGCCGGCTACTCAGCTCTCGCACTGCTCGCAGGCGTGCTGATCCCGATCATGGCCGCGCTCTCCGGTGCGCTTGGGCGAACCCTAGATAGCCCGCAGTCAGCGTCGCTGATTGTGGTGGGCGGCGCGTTCGCAATGGTGCTGGCGTTCACACTGCTCAGCGGCGGCGCGAATTTTTCGCTGGCGCAACTCAAGCAAGCGAGCGCGCTGCAGCTCGTCGCCGGCTTTGGCATGGCGTTTTATCTCTTGTCGATCACCTACCTCGCGCCGCGCTTCGGCGTCGGCAATGCGGTGATGCTCGTCGTCGCCGGACAAATTGTTTCAAGCGCCTTGATTGACCATTTCGGCCTCTTCGGTGCGCCGCACAAACCGATCGACGCGATGCGCGCATTGGGCCTTGCGGTGATGACCGCCGGCGTCGTCATCGCTCAGGTTGCAGCAAACAATACGCGGCCGGTCGATTAGAGTTGCTTGCGCTCGCCTTCCGTTTGCGTTCCCATGGACGCAACAAGGGAGGGATCACATGAGCGAAGAACCCATCAACACGAACCGTCGCAACATCATGGCGGGCGCCGCCGCCTTGGCGCCGTTGGCGATGATCCCGACGGAGGCCAACGCCGCCACGCCAAATCGCCGCGCGCTGCAGCGCGCCGTCGACGCCGGCAAGGACGCCTCGATCGCCCGGCTTCAGGACTGGATCCGCAACCCGACGATTTGCGCTGAAGGCCTCAACGTTCAGGAAGGCGCGCAATACATGGAGCGCCTGGCGCGCGACGCCGGTTTCCAAACCACCGAGATCGTGCAAACCGAAGGTTCGCCGGTCGTGTTCGCGACGTGGGACGTCGGCGCGCCGAAAACGCTCGGCATCTACTTCATGTACGACGTGAAGCAATACGATCCAGCTGAGTGGACCACAGCGCCGCCGCTGGAAGCGCGGCTCATGGATAAGGCCGGCTTCGGCCGCGTTGTCGTTGGGCGTGGCGCGGTCAACCAGAAGGGCCCCGAGATGGCGTTTCTGAGCGCGCTGCACGCTCTGCGCGCCGCCGGCCGTCAACCGCCGGTGAACCTGGTTCTTGTCGCCGAAGGCGAAGAGGAAGTGGGCTCCCCGCACTTCCACCAGGCCATCGCCAAGCCGAACGTCAACGCCGCGCTCGCGCGGGCGGCCGGCATCTTCATTCCATCGGCGTCGCAAGATCCTTCCACCGGCAACGTCACGCTCACGCTCGGCGCCAAAGGCGTGATCGAATGCGAACTGGTTGCGAGCGGCGAACGCTGGGGTCGCGGGCCGGTGCGCGACGTGCACTCAAGCTTGAAGGCGATGGTGGATTCGCCAGTGTGGCGTCTCGTCGCCGCGCTTCAAACCTTGGTGACGCCAGACGGCAACACGCCGGCGATCGAAGGCTGGTTCGAGAACGTTGCGCCGCTGACCGATCGTGAGCGCGTCTTGATCCAACGCCAAGCCCGCAACACCAACGAAGCGGACTACAAACGCCGCCTCGGCATCCAACATTTCATAGACGATCTGCCGTGGCAGCAAGCGCTCGAACGCCTCGCCTCGCAGCCCACCGTAAACATCGAGGGCCTCGTCGCGGGCTACACCGGACCCGGCGGCAAGACCATCCTGCCGGGCCGCGGCGTCGCCAAACTCGATCTGCGCTTGGTGCCGAACCAAACCCGGGCCGAAGCGGAAACCAAGCTGCGCGCTCACCTCGACGCGAAGGGCTTCACCGACGTCGAAGTCAACGTGACCGGCGGCTACGATCCAACACAGACGGCTGAGGAAAGCCGGATCGTTCAAGCAGAGCTCGCCGTGTGCCGGAGCTTGGGGATCACAGCCGGCCTGAACCCACGCTCCGCTGGCTCTTGGCCAGGCTCCGTGTTCACCGCCGCGCCGCTTTCGCTCCCCGCCGCGCAATTCGGCTTGGGCCATGGCGGCGGCGCTCACGCGCCGGACGAATATTTCGTCATCGACAGCAGCAACCCGCGCGTCATGGGTCTCACCGGCTCAACGATGGCCTATATCGACTTCATGTACGAGATGGCGCGCTAGCTGCGCATCTCGCTCGCGCTTTAAGCGAGCAGCCAAAGCCGAGAATGCAGCGCCGCGCAGTTCAATGGAACTTGCGCGGACGCCGCGCGTTAAGCGCTCGGAAGCAGCCATGCGGCGCGCTGTTCGAGGTTTCCATGAACTCAATCGTTTATCTTGTCGGGGTCGTCGTGATCGTGCTGGCCATCCTGTCCTTCGTCGGCATCCGCTGACTCGCTACAAAGATTAGAATTGGCGCCATCATGACAGATCTCAGCGCGTCGAGTGTACGCACCGCCACGCCCGTTGCTTCAGACCATTCCTACGTGGATTGGGCGGCGATCATCGCCGGCGCGGTGCTGGCTACGGCAATATCGTTCGTCCTTTTCACATTCAGCGCCGCGCTCGGCTTAGGGATGTCATCTCCCTATGAGGGCGAAGGCGTCAGCGTCGCGGCATTCGCGATCGCCGCCGGCCTCTGGATCGTTTGGGTTCAAGTGTTGTCGTTTGCGGCGGGCGGCTATCTCACTGGCCGGATGCGCCGCCGCGCGTATGACAGCACCGAACACGAAGTCGATGTTCGCGATGGCATTCACGGCCTTTTGGTTTGGGCGACGGGCGCGCTCCTAGGCGCGGCATTAGCCGCAAGCGCCGCAGGCGGCGCAGCCGCCGCCTCCTCGGACACATCCGTCAACAGCATGGCCGCCGCGATTGCTGAATCGAGCGTCGAGGCCGTGGCCGGAGAAGACGCCACCGTGGGCGATGCAGTGGGCGAAGAACTCACGCAAGCAGAAGAGGTCCGCGCCGACGCCGTGCGCCGGTGGACGATCATTGCCGCGTTCGTCGCCGCCGCGTCACTGCTGATCAGCGCCGTAGCTGCGTTCTTCACGGCGGGCCTGGGCGGCCGTCATCGCGATCAGGGACTGATCGTTCCCTTCTTTCAACGCCAGCAGTGGAAATAGGTGAACCCGTGCGATCATTATTGCTCTTGCTGATTGGCGTGCCGCTCCCGATCATTCTCCTGCTCGCGTTCTGCACCCAACAATTCTGAACTGCGCCGCTAACCCCACGCGTCGAACATCACAACCGCCAATGGAATCAAACCAACGGCGTCCACTGCGGCGATGCTGCGCAGTGGACGCCGTGCAGGCGCCGCAGCCATTGCATACAAAACCAAAAAGCCAACCAGGCTGACGCCAACGACAATCGTGCCCAGCTCGCGCGCGTCAGCGTTGAGGGCAGAGAACACGCAGGCGACCAGAACCGCCAGGAACAATGCGCCGCGGTGAACGAGGATCACGCCAAGCGGCCCGCGCTCGTCCACGCCGCCATACAGCCGACGACGAAGCGTCGGCAGAAACGTCGCCGCCGCGGGTGGCGCATGAATGACCGCCAGCGCCAGCCAGGACGCCTCAACCCACATCAGCTAGGACGTTCCGCAACGATGCTGACAGCGAGCAATCGCGCGCCATCTCGGACACAGCGTTCGTCGATCAAGCGCCAGCCCTGCGCCTTCATCAGCGCACAAGCTTGCGCGACGCGCTCTAAACCACCGCTCGCGCCGGCGAACGTGGTCGGCCTCTCGGGGTTGCTCGCGCGCTGCGTGATGACCAGACGGCCATTCGGCGCGAGAACGCGCGCGATCTCGCGCAATGCCCGCGCCGGCTCCGGCCAAAATTGAAAGGTGTTCACCGCAAACGCGCGATCGAAGAACGCGTCGCGAAACGGCAAATCGTCGGCGCTGGCGCGCATCGTCACCGCCCGGCCCTTCAGCACATGGCTATGCACGCTGTGGGCGGCATAGTGCGCCGCCGTCGCGGATTGATCGATGCCGGCGACGAACCCGTTCTTTCCCGTACGCCGCAGCGCCTCGCGCAACGCTACGCCCGGGCCGCACCCGATTTCGATCACGCTATCGCCCGGACGAATGTCGAGTGCATCCAAGGCGGCGCGGTTCTGCCCGCCATTCTTCAAGGCCATCGCCGCAAGCGCCGCGAACCCCATCAAACCCTGCGGATCGCCGAACTGACACTCAGGCTTCCGGCAAGGTTCAGCGGCCCACATTGACGCGCGCATGTACTTATCCCCATAATGACAATTGACCTGTCAATTATGACAAGTGGATTGTCAAGTGAAAAAGCCGCTACACCCGACCCCGGAAGCGATGCTGGAGTTCGCGGTCGCCACCATCGAAATGTACTTCCGCATCGAAGCGCTCACGCGCGCAATCGGCGGCTTCGCCCAGGCCGGCGGCGAATGGGGCGTACTGAAAACGCTCATCCGCCAAGGTCCGCATACTGTGCCGGACATCGCCCGCTCCCGCCCCGTGTCACGTCAGCACTGCCAGACGATCGTGAACCACCTCGCCGATAAAGGGTTTGTCGAATTCGTGGAGAATCCCAAGCACAAACGCTCCGTGCTCGTTCAGGCGACCAAGAAAGGCCGCAAGTACTTCGACGACATGACTGCGCTTTTCTTGCGCGCAGCCGCCGACTATGCGCCGCACTTCAACCCCACTGACATCGATATCGCGACAAGCACTTTGCGGCGCGCCCGCGAGATCATGGTGGTGGAGTAAGCGCCGCAAGCCCCGCTTGAGCGACGCCATTCAACGGCTCGAACGCCAGCACGCTTTGATAAGCCGCGCGCGCGCCAACGACGTCCCCGCCCTCTGCGCGCATACGGCCAAGTTCATTCCACATACCGTGGGCGCGCGGCAGATGCCGTAGCGCACTGGTCAGCAGCGCCAACGCTTCCACTCGCTTGCCCTCTTGCTCCAAGGTGAGCGCGTCAAAGATTACGACGTTCATGTTGAGGAACATGACGTCCACCGGCTGCGCATCAATGAAACGGGTGAGCGCAGCCATATCTCCGGCGGCCAGCAAGCGTTCATACTCATCCACCTGCGCGTGCGCGCGCGCGATCGCCGGCCGCAACGCCTCGCGCTCCCCCACGATCTCCGCCCGCGTCCGGTAGACGCCGGCGATCATGACGCCACGCACGTCCTCCAACGCATCAAGCGATTCCAAGGGATTCGCGCTCAACATGATAAGATCGGCCCGCGCGCCAACTTCGACAACACCGATACGTTCGTTGCGATGCATGCGTTCGGTTACAAACCGGCCGGCATTTGATGTTGCCGTGCGCAGGATCTCATAATGGCTTAAGCCCGCTTCGCGCAGCAGATCGAGGTCTTGGAGCAAGCAGCGGCCCGGAAAGCACATGATTGGCGCATCCGTGCCGGCCAGCAGCGGCACGCCGCGTGCATGCAGCGCCGCCGTGAACGCTTTCAATGTCGTCATGCCTTGCACGGTGTTGGCGCGAAATTGATCGCGATTTGGGCGGCTCGCGTAACGATTGTTCTGCGGTTGAACCTCCTGATAAGTCGGCGGCGACAGAAACGCCGCTTCCGGATCTGCCAGTTCCTGGTCGAGCGTTGTCACGTGCCGGTACATGCCTGCATAAGCGGAGATGTTCGGCGTCACGAACACGCCGTGGCGCGCCGCGGCGTCGGCCATCGCGGCAATCCCCTCCGGCGTGGGTGGGCGACCCATGTATCGGAAGAACTCCTCGCCGTGCGCGACCATATCGAGGCAGGCCAGCGCTTCATCGGCCGAGAGCGCACGTGGAATGTGCCCCACCACCGCAATATTGCGCGCGTGCGCCTCGCGGTAGATGGCGCAGAGGCGCGGCTGGTCGAGAAACGTATAGACTTTGACAAAGGCCGCGCCGCGCGCCAGCTGTTGATCGATCAACGCGCCTGCATCTTCAGGCCGCGCCAACGACAGAAAACGCCGATTGATCGGCGGCGTTGAGTCGAATGTCGTGCCCGAGGACAGTACGTTGGGCGCGAATAATCCAGGCGCCGGGCGAGCGTCATTGATCCCCTCGCCGCCCAGAGTGAACAAGCTCGTCACGCCGTAGAGCGCATAGGAGATCAGCTCCGATTGCGCCGTCGGATGTGCATGCGCATCCACCAGACCAGGCATCACGTAGCGCCCTGCCCCGTCGATCACCCGCGCACCGGCTGGCGAGGGCGTGGTCGCCGTCGGCCCAATCGCGGCGATCAGCCCATCGCGGACGATGATGCTCTGGTGCTCCAGCACCGTCTCCGACGTCATCGTTAGAACCGAGACATCGCGGAACACTGTGGCCGCCTCGTCTGTCGCGCCCGTCGCACACCCACTCAGCACCAATGCGCACGCCGCCGCGGCGCCCGTGTTCCAAAAGCCCATGCCGATCCCCTCACGGAACGCTTGCGCGCCCGCTCTCTAGGGATGCGCCTCGCGCCGAGCCCAGATGCGCTTTTGCGACGAACGGCGCCCGCGCACTCAGCCCGCGCGGCGGGTCATCGCCAGATTGTCACTGCCGGGGAAGTTCGGCCCCCAGGCGCCGCTGGCGTTTTGGCGCATCAGGCTGGTGACGGCGCTGGCGGGGCCCGTGCTGCGGAACGTCTGCCGGAAGTGGCTCCGCGCCCCGTTCGCTCCGGTCAACGTTACGTCGCGCACGACGGACCCGTCGGCCTCGACGTGCAGCGTGCCCTGCTCTTGCGCAAGAGAGCCCGGTTCGAGCGCGACCAGGAAATCGAGATTACGATTGGCCGCATTGTAGACCATGATGCCTTCGAAATGCAGATGGTCTGCTCCGTCGCGCCCGCGCGTTGTCGTCGAATAGCGAATGTAAGCCTGCTCCGGGCCCCAACTAAAGCTCTGGCGAATGCCATCGCCGGTATCCCAATCGCCGATCAGAAACTCATACGGCGCATACGGGTTAGCCGTTTGCGCCTGAGCGCTCGCGCCCGCCAAAACGGCAGCGCACGCAATTGAAGCAACGATCGTTCTGAACATGCGCATGCCGGCCTCCCAGCGGCGCGCTTCGCCGCGCTTAGAGGCAGCGCCTCCAACATTGCATCCGCATGTCAGCAATGTTGCAGACCTGACGCGAAGCCGCGACGGGCGGCGCTCGTCGCTAAGCGCCGCGCCGTTGCGCAGGGCTGACGCCGGTCCATCGCTTGAATGCACGCGAAAACGCACTCGGATCGGAAAAGCCCACCAGATACGCGGTCTGGTTCACCGAGACCTTCTTGCCGTCGAGATAATGAAGCGACATGCGCCGTCTGAGATCGTCCAGAACGTCCTCGTAGGCCACGCCTTCGGCCTTAAGCTTACGGTAGAGCGTCGGCCGACTGACGCCCATTTTCCCCGCGACGTCGTCCATACTGACGTCGCCGGTGTGTAGGATCGGGATGAGCAAGCTCTCGACCGCCCCGCGCGTCGTCTTGGCTTGCTCCAAACTGTCCAGCAAGGCCTGCGCGCGTTCGCTGAAAATCCCGAACACGTATCGATTGCCCTGGTTGGTGGGCTCACGCACGAAATTTGGATCGATCAGCAATGCGTTGCGATCGCTTTCGAACGTCATGGGCATCTTGAAGAATTGGTCATAGGCAACGCGGTGCGCCGGCGCGGCGTGCGTCATGTGCACCGCTTTGACATAATGCGGGCGGTCGGGAAACGCGTTCGCGTAATTGCACACGAACCGCGCCCAGGTGGATTCCGTCAGCTCCGGAAAATCGTTCGGGTTACGCCGGTGGTCCTCAAGCCAGACCCCGCCGTCACGCGGGGCGATGGAAAAGCGCGGCCCGCTCTCGTGGCCATCCACCTCGACGACCAGCCGCGCATAGCGGTTCATTTGTGCGAACGCCTCCCCCATGGTCGCGGAGGCGCGGGTGATGAGGCCAACGACGGAGCCTTCGAGAAACCAGTTGCGCGCGCCGAAATGCAACGCCAGCGCCGGTTCGCCGCACTTCTCCTTCGCCGCGCGCATCAGCCGTTTGAAGCTTTCGAAAGGCACACGATTGTCGGGATCTGCAAGGTCAACATCGTCGATGCCCGCGCACGCGAGCAAGTCCGCGCGGCGCGCGCCTTTGACGAGCGCGAGATCGAGCAAATCGCTTGCATAGCCTGCGGATACCGTCGCCTCGCTCACCGTGACTCCAAGGATCATGCGTTTGACGCGTACGGTCATGCACCGTTTTTCGATAAGATTCTATCGTCCTTCGATGCGGCCACGCCGCTTGCACGAAGGAAATTCGATGGCCGCGATCGCATCGTCCACAACATCCGCCCCCCGCGCATTTGCTGACACAGCGCTCGCGCGGATGGCCGGGCTCTGGTTTGTCGTCGCGTTGATCGGTCAGTGGACGTTCGCCTACTACATTGCCGCGTCGTTCGGAGGCCAAGCGATCCGCGGCGATTGGGACGCGTGGACGGCGCGGCTTATCAACGGGTTCATCGAAGGCGATTTGGCCGGCAATGTCGCTGTCATCGTCCATATCGTGCTGGCGGCCGTCATCACCTTCCTCGGGCCGTTGCAATTCATTCCGCAAATCCGCGCCGGCGCGCCGTCCTTCCACCGCTGGAACGGCCGTATCTATGTCACCACCGCCTTCGTCATAAGTATCGGCGCGCTCTACATGACGTTCTCACGCGGCACGCTCGGGGCCTTTGACGCCAACGCCGTGAAACTCAACGGCGTGCTGATTATCCTATGCGCGGCGATGACCTTGCGTTACGCGCTGGCGCGAAAATTCGATGCGCACCATCGTTGGGCGCTGCGCACGTTTCTGGTGGTGAGCGGCGTTTGGTTTCTGCGCGTCGGCTATGGCCTGTTGGTAATGATCTTCCAAGGCCCGATCCCCGGCGCTCAAGAAACGCTCGACGGGCCGACCGACATCGTCCTTGGGTTCGGCTCCTACCTGATTCCGCTCGTGGTCCTGGAAATGTACTTCCTCGCGAAACGCGGCGGCCAGGCCGCGAAACTCGCCGCGAGCGTCGGCCTCCTCCTAGCGACGAGTGCAACCGCCGTCGGTATTGCCGGTGCGGCGATGATCTTCTGGCTGCCGCGGCTCTGAACGAAAACGGCCGGCGCTTGCACAGCACCGGCCGTCTCCGACAACCTCGAAAGGTATGTTCCGTTCAGCGTCGTGAACGGGCGCTGCGTGTTAGCGGCCGCCCATCACTTGCGCCTTCATCACCGCCGATTGGCGGAAGGCGAGCTTCTTCGACGCTTTGATCTTCACCGGCTCACCGGTTTGCGGGTTGCGGCCCATGCGCGCCTTGCGGGCGCGGATCATGATCATGCCGATATCGCCGATCTTCACCTTCGAACCCTTCATGACGTAAGCCTTCACCACATCGGTGTAGCCTTCGACCATGGTCTTGGCTTCGGACTTCTTGACGCCGAGGTGATCGGCGATCGACTGCAACAGCGCGCTCGCCGTTACCGTCTTGCCAGCCACCGCTGTAACCTTCACCGCTTTCGCGGGGGCGGCGGCCTTCTTCGGCGGCGCTTTCTTGGTCGTTGCCTTCGACTTCTTTGCTGCCTTTTTCGCTACTTTACGGGCCATGTGCGTGTTCCCTTTTCAAAGGTTGTCGTGTGTTTAACTCAACGTTCCGCCGGAAATTCTTCGCCTCTGATGGGCTCGTTCTCTCCGTCGGCACACGAGGAATGCCAGTCATTTCTTGAAAGAGCGTTGACCGCGACGATGCCGACAACGCCAAAAAGCCGCATTTTTCGCGGGTTTTCGCGTCTCGACGCGGATTCCCATACATCAAGCGATGAGAGTCGCAATGCGGAAACAGCGTTTTCTTGGCGGTTTTGCGCAGAAAAAAGCGCCACACCCGGGAGAGTGTGACGCCAAAACCCCTCAAAACGTGGTTTTTTGGTGATTCGAGGCTATTTGAGCCCCATGCGGATGCCGCCATCCAGGCGCACATCCTCGCCGTTGAAATACGGATTGCGAATCATTTCGACCGCGAGCGCCGCGTACTCCTCGGGTTTGCCGAGGCGCTTGGGGAACGGCACGCTCGCCGCCAACGCTTCCTTCACTTTCTCCGGCGCGCCCAACATCAAGGGCGTTTCGAAGATGCCCGGCAGGATCGTGTTGATGCGGATGCCCTCGCCCGAGAGATCGCGCGCGATCGGCAATGTCATACCGACCACCCCGCCTTTCGAGGCCGAATAAGCGGCCTGGCCCATCTGCCCGTCTTCGGCGGCCACCGAAGCCGTGTTGACCATCGCGCCGCGCTCACCGTCCAGCGGCTCAAGCGTCAGCATGCCGGCCGCCGATTTTGCAATGCAGCGGAAGGTGCCGATCAAATTGATCTGGATCACCATGTTGAACAGTTCGGTCGGGAAATGCTTGATCTCGCCGGTCTCACGCGAGCGGCTAGCGGTCTTGATAGCGTTGCCGACGCCGGCGCAGTTCACGAGAATGCGCTCCTGCCCGTTTGCGGCGCGTGCCGCCGCAAAGCCTGCGTCCACGCTCTCGTCGCTGGTCACGTCCACCTTGCAATACGTGGCGCCCAGTTCGGCGGCCATCCCTTTGCCACGCTCTTCGTCGCGATCGAACAGCGCCACCTTCACGCCGTGCGCGCGGAGCGCCTTGGCGGTGGCGGCGCCCAGACCGGACGCACCGCCCGTGATCACCGCGGCAACATCAGACGATAGACGCATTCTTTCCTCCACCATTTCGAACGCTACGCCCACGCGGGCTTGCCCGCGTTGTAAGCGCCTTGCACGGCAACGCAACTTTAGCCGCGCGCGTTACGTCAACGCGGAGGATCAGCGCTGTCACTGAACTCAGGACGCAACGGCGCTTCGTCATCGGCTGGCGCCGGCGGTTCTGGCGGCGGCGGAGCGGCGGGCAGCGGCGGAGGCGCAACCGCTGGCGGTGGTGATGGCGGTGGCGGTGGCGGTGGAGGCGCGACGGTTGCCGGCGGTGGCGGCGCGGTTGGCGCCAGCGGCTGATCAGGACGCCCGCCACCACTGCGCGGCGGACGCGTTCCACCACCATTTGGCGGCGGCGGTGATTGCACCATCGGCGGCGGCGGACCGGGTTGTGGCGGACGCGTCACCGGACTCTGCGGCGGCGGCCCCGAATGTTGCTGATCGCGCAGATAGCGCGCGCGGTCCCGCGCTTGGTTCGCGTACTCGCCGTTTGGGTAGGAGCCCAAATAAAACTCGTACGCGTCGAGCCGGTCGATGCCACGGGCGCGTGACCACGCCTGATAATCGCCCTGCTGCAGGCCGTAGATACGGCGTTCGGCGTCGCGGCGATGCAGGCCGTCGGGGAATTCGCGGATATAGCCTTCGTACTCGTAAACCGTATCGCGGCGACGCGCGCGATCCCAGGCGTAATCGTCGCGCCGCGCAAACTCATCGAGGGCCTGGCGCGCGCTCACCGCGTATTGCGAGCGCGGAAAAGCGCGGATGAAATCGGAATAGGCGCCCGGAGAGTTCGCTCGCTGCGTGCGGATCCATGCGCCTTCGTCCGTCGTCCACAAATAATCCAGCCGCTGACGGGCCGCGCCGGCGTTCGGTCCGGACGGATAACGGTTGAGGTAGTCTTCATAGGCTTGGATCACGTCAGCGTCGCGCACATCGCTCCAAAACGCGCGCTCCTCCGCCGCCAAGCGCGGTGCGGCCAATTGCGCGCGGCGCTGCTCAGCACGCGGCGCATCGGCGCCCCACGGATAGAGCCGCAGATACTCCTCAAACGCCGCTTCGGTGTTGAGGCGCTGCGTTTGTGTCCAAGCGACGCGCTCGGCCGCCATCAGCGCTTCGATCCGCTGGTTCGCTTCCGCGGCGCGCGGCCAGCCGCCGTAGGTTTGCAGATAGGCTTGGTAGGCGGCCGGCGTATCGGCGCGCTCGGCGGCGACCCAGACCTGCGCCTCCAATTGCTCCGGCGTCGCCGGCACTGGCGCGGTCGCGCAGGCCGCCATCAGAGCAAGCGCGGAGGCCGCTGTTAGAATTTTCAGACGCCCAACCCAATCAGCCCGTCGCATGGACTTCCCCTTCAACCCTCACCCTGGTGTAACACTCTCACCTGAACGGCGGCGGAATCGAAGGGGCAAGGCATGGAATTCGGACCCGTTTTCTGGGTGCTCGCCGGCCTGAGCGCGGCCAGTGCTGCCGCCTACGGCATCTTCTTCCTCGACAAGCCGCCGACGCTGCTGCGTGCTTTGATAAAAACCGCGTTCCTCGGTCTGCTCACCGCCGCCTTCGTTGTCGCAGGCGCGCGAACGGAACTCATCCTCGCGCTCGCGCTCTCCGCGGCCGGCGACTTCTTCCTCGGCTTCGACAAAAAATGGGTGCTGCCGCTTGGCATCCTCGCATTTCTGCTGGCGCAACTTTTGTACACGCTCATCTTCTTCGCACTTTGGCTGCTGGCGCCGGACGGCGCGCCGCTTTGGCCGCGATATGCGATGATGGCGCTCATCATCCTCACGACAATTGGGTTTCTGTTTTGGATGGGACCAAAGCTTGGTTGGATGGCGTTGGGCGTCGTGCCCTATTCCATCGCCATCACGGCTATGGCGTGCATGGCGATGTGGCTGCCTTGGGCAGGCTGGCCGGCGATGCTCGGCGCGCTCTCGTTCCTCGCCAGCGATTTCGTGTTGAGCGCCGAACTTTTCCGCCTTGCGCCAGACGCACCGCAACGGCGCATCACCGGGCCGGTCGTGTGGTGGACCTACGCGGCGGCGCAATTGCTGATCGTGACCGGCGTCGTGCTCGCGGCGCGCGTTATGGTGTGACCCGCCCGGCAAAAACGCGCTCGCGCAACAAAGGCGCGCCGAGCCAATAGCTCAACTCCGCCGGGTGGTTCACGTCCCAGATGGCGAGATCGGCTTGCTTGCCGACGTGCAGCGTGCCGATTTCGTCCTGCAGGCCCAGAGCGGACGCCCCTTCCCGCGTGATGCCGGCGAGCGCTTCCTCCGGCGTCAAACGAAACAACGTGCACGCCATGTTGAGCGCCGCGAGCGGCGATGTCATCGGAGAAGTGCCAGGATTGCAATCGCTGGCGACGGCCATCCGCACGCCGGCCCGGCGGAGCGCTTCGATCGGCGGCAGTTTCGTCTCACGCAAAAAATAGAACGCGCCGGGCAAAAGCACCGCGACGGTCCCCGCGCGCGCCATCGCTTCGATCCCGGCCTCGTCGAGATATTCAAGGTGATCCGCAGACAACGCCTTATTACGCGCGGCCAGTTCCGCGCCGTGCAAATTGCTCAATTGCTCAGCGTGCAGTTTCACGTCCAGCCCCGCCGCACGCGCCGCGGAGAACACGTAATCCACTTCATCGGCGGTGAAACCGATGCCCTCGCAAAACGCGTCGACGGCGTCGGCTGCACCGGAGGCGGCTATCGCCGGGATCATCACATCGGCGACGAGTTGAACATAAGCGGCGCGATCTTCGCGAAATTCCGGCGGCAGCGCATGCAAGCCGAGGAACGTCCGCCGCACACGTACATGCTCGCGCGCCGCCAACGCACCCGCCGCCTCCAATTGCTTCAGCTCGGTTTCAAGATCGAGGCCGTACCCCGACTTAATCTCCACGGTCGTAACGCCCTCGCGCGTCAGCCCGCGCAGGCGCTTGGCGGCGCTGTCGATCAAACTTTCAAGCGACGCGGCGCGCGTCGCGGCCACGGTGGACACGATGCCGCCGCCAGCGCGGGCAATCTCCTCGTACGTCGCGCCCTGCAAGCGCATCTCGAACTCGCGCGCACGGTCGCCGCCAAACACAAGGTGCGTGTGGCAATCCACAAACCCCGGCGTAATCCAGCCGCCGTCGCAGCTCCGCACATCGCGTGCGCTCTCATCCTTCAGATCCACGCGCTTGCCGACAAAGGCGATCCGCCCGTCCTTCACGCCAAGCGCGCCATTGCTGATCGCCCCGTAGGGCGCAGCGCCCGCGACCATGGTGGCGATGTTGCAATCGATCCAAAGCGTGTCGAACATGGCGCTTCATAGCACCCCCTCCCCTTGATGGCAGGGGGCAGCTAGAACAATCGCATGACCGACTCCGATTGCCGTTCCTGGTTTTCCGCCGCTGACGTGCTGACGCAAGACGGCGGCGCGCCTGTCGCCCTGCTCGGCGCGCCTTTGGGGCTAGGCTCCATCAGTCCGGGCCGTTGCGATCTCGCGCCGGAAACCGTCCGCGCGGCGATGAAGCGGATGAGCGTCTACGATCTCGAGACCGAGACTGACCTCTCAGGCCTGCGCGTGTTCGACGACGGCGACGTCAGCGTCGAACGCCTGCAACCGGCCGAGGCGTTGGGGCCGATCGTCGAGCGTCTGGCGCCGCTGACGCAGGCGCACCAACTCACGATCCTCCTCGGCGGCAACAATGCGGTGACCCGCCCAGCGGTGCACGCACTCGATCCGAGCTTAAAACGCGTCGGCGTGCTCACACTCGACGCGCATTTCGATCTGCGCGACACCGATTGCGGCCTGACCAACGGCAATCCCATTCAAGCATTGCTCGAAGACGGCCTTCCCGGCGCGCACATCGCTCAAATCGGCCTCCTGCCATTCGCCAACACCAAAAAAGCGCACGACAGGGCGAAAGCCGCCGGCATTTATGTCGCCACCGCCGCGGCATGCCGCGCGCAAGGACTCGCGGCGATCGCCGCGAATGCGCTTGAGCGGCTCGCGTCACGCTGCGATGTCATCCATGTCGATTTCGACATTGACGTTGTGGAGCGCGGCCATATGCCCGGCGCGCCTGGCGCGCGCCCCGGCGGCTGCACGCCGCAGGATTTCTTCAACGCCACGCGCCACATCTGTGCGCACCCGAAAGTCTGCAGCGTCGATCTCACTGAGTTCGATCCCTCGCTCGACGTCGCCAACATCAGCGCGCTGACGGCGGCAAGATGGGTTTGCGAGGTGCTCGCCGGATTTCAGGCCCGTTAGCCCCTAGTCCGCTAAGAACCCATTCACTTCACGCATGAACACGTCAAACTGATCGATCATGATGAAGTGCCAGCTGTTTTCGATCTTGACCAATTGTGCCTGCGGCGCGCGCGCATAGGACGCGTGAAAGTACGCATCGTACTGCGCCGGCGAGATCGGCGCTTGCGGCGGGATCACGTAGAGCACCTTCAGCGGCACGCGGATGTTGGCGATCTCCTCGCGTAAATCGGTGACAATCAGCTCGTGGAACGCGCTCGCGTTCACCCGTACATCGCTATCGAGCGCATGTTGCAACAAACGCGGGCGCTCACTTTCAGTCATGGTCATGCTGTTGATGGTCTGCTCGAGGATCGAACGCCGCATTGGCGCCGGCGCGGCGACCATCTGGTCTCGGATTATATCGGCCGTTGGGCGCACAGCGTCGGCGGTTTGGCCGCCGAACATCGCGCCCATGAAGGGGAACATATCCACCACCATGAGCTTGCCCACCGCATCGGGGTGACGCGCCGCGAGCATTAAGCCGATGGTGCCACCCATCGAGTGACCGATCACCGCAGGCCGCGCGAGATGCATCTCGGCGATGTAGCGATTGATCTCTTCGGCGACCGGCGCCGACACCGGTCCATCGGCATTACCCTGCGGCTCATAACCGGCAAAACCGTTCACCTGCACCAGATGCACGCGATACCGATCGTCGAGCGCCGCGGCGGTCGTGTCCCAAATCTCGCGGTGCGACGTAAGTCCTGGGATCAGGATCACGTCAGGCCCCGCGCCTTGCACCACGACGCTGATGCGATCGGATTGAAACGGCGCGAGCTGATCGCCCGGCAGCTGCGAAAGCTCCGTGTCGCCTCCCGTGCTGGCGCACGCGGCAAGCAAAATTCCTAAAGCGGCGGCCACAATCGAACGGCGTTTCATCGGCATTTCTCCAAACATCGCAGCTGAACCGCCACCGCATCCGCTTCTGGATGCAGGTGATGTTGCCAAACCTGTGCGTCAATGGTTGCGGACGCGCGTCAGTCCATTGTCACGACGAGCTTGCCCGTCGCGCTGCGATCCATCAGTGAGCGGATCGCCTTACCGCCTTCGGCCAATGGAAAGCGCTTCGAAATGCGCGGGCGGATCTTGCCTTCGCCGTAGAGCTTGAACAGGTCGCGCACGTTCTGCTCGTGCAATTTCGGTTCGCGCGCCACGCTCGCGCCCCAGAACACGCCAACGATGGATGAGCTCTTGAGCAAAGTGAGATTGAGCGGTGGCGTCGGGATGCCGGCCGGAAAGCCGATCACCAGATAACGCCCGCTCCAGTTCATCGCCCGTAAAGCTGGCTCGCAATAATCGCCGCCAACGGCATCGTAGATCACATCGGCGCCGCCGCCCGTTGCGGCCTTGAAGCTTTCAGCTAGCGCCTTGCCTTGCTCTTTTGCGAATGCGCCGGGCGGATAAACCACCGTGCCGTCGGCGCCGCATTCCTTCGCGAACGTGGCCTTATCTTCGCTCGACACAGCGCCGATCACACGCGCGCCCATCGCTTTCGCAAGTTCGATCGCGGCGACGCCAACGCCGCCAGCGGCGCCCAGGATCAGCACCGTCTCGCCGGCTTTCAGGAGGCCGCGATCCTTCAGCGCGTAATAAGATGTTCCGTACGTGAGGATGAAGGCGCTGGCTTCGTCGAACGGCATCGCATCCGGGATCGGCATGACGCGCGCGGCCTGTAGCTTGATCTTCTCCGCGAAGCCGCCCCAACCCGATGACCCGATGACGCGCTGGCCAATTTTCAAGTGCGTGACGCCCGCGCCGACGCTTTCGATCACGCCGGCGGTCTCGCCGCCGGGCGCGAACGGGCGCTCGGGTTTGAACTGGTAGCGATCCTCGATGATGAGCGAATCCGGAAAGTTCACGCCGGCCGCCTTGACCGCGATCACAACTTCGCCCTCGCCCGCCACTGGATCTGGAAGATCAGCGTACTCAAGCGCTTCGGGCGGACCAATTTTTGTGGAGATCAGAGCTTTCATGGCGCAAGTCTGGCCCGCGCGCGAGCAGCGCGAAAGCCAGCGGACGCGCGGCGCCGCTACGTTAGTTCGCCGCGAGCGGCGGGGGGCCGAGCGGCTCGCCCTTGGCTTCGCGGTAAGCGCTATCGAGCAAAGGCTGCACCGAATAGGCGTCGAACCAGTACCGCAACCAGCGATCCTCGCCCGCAAAACGCTGCGCATATGCGCTGACATCGACACGCGCGGCAGCCTCCTCCGCGCTAAGCCCACTTCGCGCCAAAGCCGCCATTTGGGCGCGGACGTCGCGGATGAACGCGATCAAGAGGTCGAGATAGGCTTTGTCGCGCTGAACGGCGCCGTGACCCGGAACCAACGCCGCGAAATCGCGTCCACGCATTTGCTCCAGCACAGCGATCTGCTCGCCGGGGTACATGCTGAACATGTACGGCGCGGGCGACACGACAACGTCGCCGGCGACCAGCACGCGCTGCCGAGGCAGCCATACCACCAGATCACCATCGGTGTTGGCGCGGCCAAGGAAGCTCACTTCAATCGGCGCATTACGATCATCGAGCCGGATGGCGTCTCGGACAATACGGTTCGGGAGGACCAGATATGTGCCAGGCTCATCGGCGGCGCGGATCGTCAGCGCTTGCCGCGCGCGCGCCCAGCCTTCGCGTTCTTCCTGGCTCAGCGATTGATCGGTGCCGTTGGTTTCGAACAAAGTGGCATAATCCTGCGTCAGCAATTGGCGCCGGCGTGCTTCATAGGTCGCGTCGGGTTGTTGCGGCACGTTGGTGCGGCCTTCGGTTAGCCTGGTACGGGTCGCCTCGTGGGCAATGATCTCAACGTTCGGCCACGCCGCGACAATCGCCGATAGGCCAAGCGGGTGATCATTGTGCCAGTGCGTGATGATCACCGCCGAGACCGGCTTATCGCTGATGCGACGCACCGCCTCAACGACGCGCGCGCCGGCGCCGCGGCTGTTGCCGCTATCCACCAGCACGATGCTGTCGTCCTGTTCAATGATCGTGACGTTGCCGGTTGGCCCGCTGAAGTTCGCCATGCCCTGCCGCAGAACATGGACCCGATCGGCGACGCGCTCACTGACCTGCAAATACGGATCAGCGGACGCAGCGCTTTCCGGCGCGCTCTGCGTTGCGCACGCGGCAGCCAGCGCAAGCGCGCATACCAATAACCCCGCGCGAAGCATCATGGCGCAACCGTCAAACCGGCCATTTCCGGAAACGCCGCGGTTGCCGACCAACCGCCGCCGCCAATGGCGTTGCCGCCACCGCCTTCCGACACTGCGAACACGATCTCGTTGTTCCCGCGCCGCAGCGGCAATTGCAGCGCATCCCACCAGCCGATGGTGCCAAGGAAGCGATAGTCGCGACTATTCTGGGTGTCGTCTCCCGAATAGAGCAAGGTTCCGTTGACATAGACGCGCACCTTGTCGCTAAAGCCAAAACGCATCGGCACGGAACGCGCCCGGTCAGATCGCACGCTCACACGCGTGAGGACCGTGGGCGCCTCATTCGTGCGCACGCCGACGCGCGCGAGATTCGCGAGCCCGTTGGTTTCCACGGGCAACGCTGTCCAGGACACATTGTTCAGACGATTGGCGCTGGCGGCGGCGAAAGCGTCTGCCTCCGCCATCGGCGCGCTCACTTGCCAGGTGCGCACTAAGCCGGCGGGAATGTTTTCCGGCACGGGCTCTGCCGGCGCCGCGGCGGGCGAACCGGGCGTCACGCTAAAGTTCGCGACATACATGCCGCCCAGACTGCCGCGAAGCTGAATATACCCCGCCGCGCGATCGCGCTTCAGATCATACACGATCATCGACGGCTCGTTTGAATCGACAAAGATGCGCGCCGAATCCTCGGCCACCTCGAGCCGTACGTGAAACCACTCATTCACGCGAAAGCGCATGCGCGCATTGTACTGAGAATGTATCTGCCATGCCGTGTTGCCGTTGATCACGGGCGTGTACTGCATCGAGTCCGGATTGCCGCTTTGGTGCGGGCGAATGTAGAAATGCTCGTAATTGTTCTCATCGACACCGCGGAAGTAGATGCCGGGGAAACTTTGGGCGTTGCTGGTGATCGCCATGTCGAACTCGATCACGCCAGTGTCGAAGTTCGCATCCGCCAATGTCGCGATCGCGCCGCGTAGATAAAGCGCTTGCTGGCCCTGGAAGGTTTCGACGCGCGTTTCGGCGCCCAGCAGCTCCCAACGCGGCGAATCCATTGGCACGGGCGCCGCGAATGCCGGCGCGGCAAGCGCGCAAAAGCCGAGCGCGATCAGAATTTGGCGCATTGTCTTACCCCTTTGCAACGCACGCACTCGGTGCGAGGCAAGATCGCGCTTCAAGATCGAAGCGACCAAGGGCGGCCTCGCCGCGACTGCCGTGTCGCGCGGTCACGCCACCGTGAACGCAAGGCTGGCGGGGCCGCGCCAATCGGTCCAAACTGCGCGCCATGACCCGCACCGGCTTTTTCCTCCGCCTCGCACTTTCGTTGGCGATCGACATCGCCGACGCCACGTTGGGGCGGGTGCCGCTCGTCGGCTCGGTACAGGAAGGCGTTGGAACCGCGATCCTGGTGCTGCTTTGGGGGCCGGCCGGTTTGACGTATCTGTGGGAACTCGCCGATTGGACAGACCAACTCGACGGCTTTATCCCGACGGCCACTTTGATCGGCCTTTATGTCGGCTGGCGAGAAGGACATCTGCTTGGCAAGCCGCGCGATCCACCAACGCCACCCGCACGCAGGTAGAACATGATCTGGGCCCTTGCACTGCATGGCGGCGCCGGCGCCATAGCCGAGCGTTTGTACGCACAAGAAGAAGCGCACATGGCCGACCTCATCGCCCAAGGCGCGGCGATGCTGGAGCGCGGCCAAAGCGCGCTCGACGTTGTCACGGCGATGGCCGAGGCGCTTGAAGCGTGCGGGCTGCACGTCGCCGGCAGAGGCGCCGCGCCCAACAGCGAAGGCGTGGTGGAACTTGATGCGGCGATCATGGACGGCGCCACGCGCGAAGCCGGCGCGGTTGCAGCACTCGTCGGCTTCATCTCCCCCATCAAAGTTGCGCGCGCCGTGATGGAACACACAAGCCACGTGCTGCTCACCGGCGCCGGCGCGGCGCGGTTCGCGGCGAGCCAAAACGCCGAGCGCGTCATCGATCCGCGCGCCTACTACACCCCCGCCGCATCGGGCCTCCCGGGCGGCGGCACAATCGGCGCGGTCGCGCTCGACCATGAAGGCCGCCTGGCCGCCGCCACCAGCACGGGCGGTCTCGGCGGCAAGCTGCCCGGACGCGTCGGCGACAGCCCCATCATCGGCGCCGGCTGCTGGGCCGATCAGCGCGCGGCGGTTTCCTGCACGGGGCTCGGCGAGTACTTCATGCGCACCGTCACCGCCGCCGATGTCGCCGCGCGCATCGCCTATGCCGGCGCAACGCTCGCGCAGGCCGCCGATGGCGCCATGAACGATGTCAAACAGCTCGGCGGCGATGGCGGGCTCATCGCCGTCGACGCGCATGGCCACGTCGCCACACCGTTTATCAGCCAAGGCATGAAACGCGGAATCGCTACATCCTCCGGCGTCAGAGACGTCAAAACCTTCAGGTGATCTCATGAAAACTCTGATCCCCCTCGCGGCGCTCATTCTGCTCGCCGCCTGCGCAAGCACTGGCGGCGGCGCGATGGGCCCCCGCAATGATTGGCGCTGCCAAGGCGGCAGCGCGTTCTCCGCGCGCATCAAAACCAACGGCTCGGCCGAAGTGTTCGCCGGCGGCCAAGTTTACAATTTGCCGCACGTCGAATCCGGCTCGGGCGCGCGCTATTCAAACGGCGCGGTGGAATATTGGGAACGCGGCGGTGAAGCCACGCTCAACGGCGCCCAAGGCGGCCCGTACACGAATTGCCGCCGCTAATTGAGGGACAACATGAAACGCACGACCCTGCTCATCGCTTCGCTCGCCGCGCTTGCAGCGTGTAGCTCAGCGCAATCGCTCGGTGAGGGTGAGCGCCTCAATTGGCGCTGTGACGGCGACAAGGCGTTCAGCCTTCGCTTCGCCGCCGGCGCGGTTGAGGCCTACGCCGCCGGCCAAACCCACTACCTCCAACCCACAGGCGACGGAATTTATTCCAATGGCGCGGTCACCTACACTGAAGGCGACAACACTTCGCTGACTGGCGCGCCCGGCGGCCCGTACGAAAACTGCCGCCGCGCTGGAATGCTGCGCCGCCTGCTCTGATGCGCGGCTATTTCGGCATTGGCGCGGAGGATATCTCCAAGGCGATGAACCTTGGCGCGCTGATGCGCACCGCGCACGCGTTTGGCGCAAGTTTCTTCTTCACCATCAATGCACATCCGAAAGTGCGCGAGGCGTACAATTCGGACACTTCGCGCAGCTTCGATCACATGCCGTACTATCCGTGGCCGTCGCTCGATGAGATGCGGCTGCCAAAAGGCTGCGCGCTCGTCGGCGTTGAGCTGACCGACGATGCGGTGGAGCTGCCGCGCTTCCAGCATCCTCAATCCGCCGCCTATGTGCTTGGCCGCGAGCGCGGCTCGCTGTCGCCCGAATTGCTTGCGCGTTGCAAGCATGTGGTGAAAATCCCGACCAAGTTTTGCGTCAATGTCGGCCTCGCCGGCGCGCTGGTGATGTACGATCGCCTGCTCGCGCACGGCGGCTACCCCGCCCGTCCGATCATGCCCGGCGGCCCGCCGCCCGAAATGTCGGAAATGCTGCGCAAGAAATAGCGCGCGGCTCAAACTCGACGATACGCCGCACCCCCTCTCCTAGAGGGGAGGGGGTCGCGAGAGCTGCTTAAGGGTAGCGTTGTAAGGTGTTGGGCATTGCCCCCGCCGCGCGCGATCCCCATAACTCGCGCGTGAGCTCACCACTTCCCTCTCTGGCCGGCCTCTCCAAGGCTGCGCTCGCGGAAAAGCTTGTCGCCGTCGGCGTCGAGCCGGGAAAGGCGCGCATGCGCGCTGAGCAATTGTGGCGCTGGATTTACCATTATGGCGTGACTGATTTCGCCGCCATGACGAACGTCGCCAAGGAATTGCGCGCGACGCTCGCCCAGCACTATACGCTGGCGCGCCCAGAAATCGTGACGCAGCAAGTGAGCACGGACGGCACGCGCAAATGGCTGATCCGGCTCGGGCCAGGTACGGAAGCGGAGTGCGTGTTCATTCCCGATGTCGGCCGCTCCGGCGCGCTCTGCGTGTCGAGCCAAGTCGGCTGTACGTTGAACTGCACGTTCTGCCACACCGGCACGCAAAAGCTGGTGCGCAACCTCACCGCCGCCGAAATTGTGCTGCAGGTGATGATCGCCCGCGACGCGCTCGAAGAATGGCCCACGCCCGCGCGGCCGCTCAACGATGGCGACCGCAAGCTCACAAACCTCGTGTTCATGGGCATGGGCGAGCCGCTCTACAATCTCGACAATGTCGACGAAGCCATCGCCACGATCGCTGATGGCGACGGCATTTCGATCGGCCGCCGCCGCATGACGGTGAGCACCGCCGGCGTCGCACCGAAGATCAAGGAATTGGGCGAGCGCACCGGCGCGATGCTGGCGATCTCGTTGCACGCGACGAATGACGAATTGCGCAATCAGCTCGTGCCGCTGAACAAGAAATACAACCTCGAAGAATTGTTCGCCGCGATCCGCACCTATCCGTCGCTCAACAACGCCAAGCGGGTGACATTCGAATATGTGATGCTGAAGGGCGTGAACGACACGATCCCGGAAGCGAAAGCGCTCGTGAAGCTGCTCGCCGGCATTCCAGCGAAGATCAATCTGATCCCATTCAATCCTTGGCCGGGCAGCCCGTACGAGTGTTCCGACTGGGCGACGATTGAAGCTTTTGCCGAGGTGTTGAACCGCGCGGGCTATTCTTCACCGATCCGCACGCCGCGCGGCCGCGACATCCTCGCCGCGTGCGGCCAGCTCCGCAGCGAAAGCGTGAAGGTCCGCGCCAGCGAGCGCGCGAAGGTGGAAGCCTCCAGCTAAAAATCGGTCGTCATCCCGAAGCCGCGAAGCGGCATCCGGGACCCAGGGGCTACAAACGAAGACCATTACTTGACTTTATCAACTATCTCGCCAACATGACGCCAATGCCTCCGCCCTCTGCCCGCGACATCGCCGCGATGCGGCGTTTCAATCGCTTCTACACACGCAAGCTCGGCCTGTTGCGCCGCACCTTCCTCGATAGCCCCTACACATTGGGCGAAATGCGCGTGCTGTTTGAAATCCGCCAACGCCCCGGGCTCACCGCGACCGACATCATCGGCGATCTCGATCTCGATGCGGCGTACCTCTCGCGCCTTCTGTCGCGCTTCGACAAGCTTAAGCTCATCAGCCGCGTCGCCAGCGCCAGCGACGCGCGCGTCTACCATTTGCGCCTCACCGCTGCGGGGGAGGCCGCCGTCAACGAAACCGATGTGCGTCAAGCCGCCCAAACGAAAGCGCAGCTCGCGCATCTGAGCGCCGCCGAGCGCAAGCGCCTCACGGACGCCATGCAAACCATCGAAACGCTGCTGAGCCGCGCATGAACCATCCGCTCGACAAACCGATTTGGAGCGCGCTCGCGAGCCGGCAGGCGCATTTCGCGGTTGGCGGCGATCTCGCGCGCGCCTTCCCCGCCGACGTTAGCCCTTTCGCCGCCGCGCGTGACGGCGCGCCCGAAGCCGTCGATGCGCTTGCCGCGCTCGTTCCTGCCGAAGCTGACATTTCCTTACTCGAAGTCTCGCCACCGCAAGCGCCGCCGCACATCGCCGCGACGGAACTTGTCGGCGTGCAAATGGTGCTCAACGCTTTCCCCGCCGGCGGCGCTAAGCACAACATCGTCGCCCTCGGCGATGCGGACGCCGAAGAAATGTTGGCGCTTGCCCTGCTCACCAAGCCCGGCCCCTTCCGCACCCGCACCCACAAGATGGGCCGCTTCATCGGCATTCGCGACGGAAGCCGCCTCGTCGCCATGGGCGGCGAACGCCTCGCGCTAGATGGTTTCACCGAAGTCACCGCGCTCTGCACGCACCCGGACTATCGCGGGCGCGGCTACGGCGAGGCGTTGTTGCGGGCGGTCGGCAAGCGCATCATCGACGACGGCCTAACGCCGTTCCTTCACGTCTACGCGTCCAACACCGGGGCGATCGCGCTTTACCAACGCATGGGCTTTGCCATTCGCGCGAACGTCACCCATGCGATCTGGAAGCGTGCGCCCTAAACAGGCTACACTCCCGCCATGACCACGCCCACCCTCACCGCGCCCGGCATCGTGCTGCGTCCGCTCGTCATCGCTGACGCCGAGGCCCTGTTCGCCGCGCACGGCGACGAAACCACACACACTTATTGGTCGAGCCCGGCGCACAAAAGCGTGACGGAGACGGGCGCCTACATTCAGAGCACGCTCGATATTTCAGGCGCGAGCGTTTGGGCGATCACGGAAAGCGGCGGCGGCGCGTTGGGGCGCATCGGCCTGTTCGTTGAGCGCGAGGGCGTCGGCGAGATCGGCATCATCATGCGCCCGGACGCCTCTGGACGTGGGCTCGCCTCGAAGGCGCTGCAACTGGTCGTCGCGCACGGCTTCAGCGCGCTCGGCCTCCACCGCATCGCCGCCGACATCGACCCGGACAACACCTCGTCGCTTTCGCTGTTTCTGCGCGCCGGCTTCCAGCGCGAGGGTTTGCTCAAGGGCAATTGGAAAACGCACCTCGGCATTCGCGACAGCGTGCTCCTGGGCAAACTCAAGCCCTAGCCGAACGCTCTCGACAATCGCCCACGGATGCGCTCGAACAATGGGAACACGTCCGTCGGAGAATGAAGCATGAAAGCCTTGTCCGTCGCGTTCGCGCTTGTCCTCGCCGCGTGCACGCCGCCCGCCGCGCAGCCAACGGCGGAAGCGCCCGCCGCCAGCGTCGCGGACGCGACAAGCGCCAAGCCCGTTGATGCCGCGCCAGCTCCCGCGCCAGCCGCCACCGCGATCAGTGCGGACGCGCTGGTCGGCCGCTGGGGCGATAATGGCGATTGCACCAAGGACATCGTGTTCGCCGCCGATGGCACGTTCCGGTCCTACACTGGCGGCTCGGGTCGCTGGTCGCTCAATGGGGACCGCGTCACCATGGCGGGCCAAGGCGGCACGTTCGAAGTGCGCGTCGAGTCGGTGAACGCGAACCAAATGATCGTCGGCAATCCGGATGGCTCGTTCGGCATTTCGCAACGCTGCTAACGCTGGACATTACGCGCCCGAAACGCGCTCGCGCCGCCGACTCATGTTAAGCGCGACCGATGCAAGCAACCGCCCAAGCCATCGCCATCATCCTCGCCGGCGCCTCGCTGGGCTGGATCATGCTGTTCTCGTTCGTGCTCTCGCCGGTCGCGTTCAAGACGTTTGACCAGGGCCGCGCCGAACGCATCGTCAAGCAGGTGATGAATTCGGGCCACGGCATCCTGGGTCTGATCGCCTTCGCCGCGAGCATGGCCGCACTTGCCGCTGGCGCGCCGGGCGGCGCAATGGTGGCGGCAATCGCCGCAATCTTCGCGTTCCTGTGCAAGTTCGCGTTGGCGCCACGCGAGGACAAGCCGATCAAAGGCCATCGCGTGCTGAAAACCGCACGCATCGTCGCCTCCGGCCTCACCGCCGCGATCATGCCGGTGCTGATCGGCGCAATCGTTCTGACGCTGCTGGGTATCTAAGCGGCGGCGCTCGCCCGCGAGCGCGCGCGGTTTGCGAGATCAATCCAATCGGCGACGTCGTGCTCCGTCGGCGCGGGCGCACTGCCCCACGCGCGCTGACCTTCATCGCTGATGCCCCATTGCGCGATCGCTTCGGTGAGATCGTGCGCATCCATGTCGGCAAGCTCACTTGCATCGCGCACGCCGCAGGCAACGAGCGCTTGTGCTTCGCGCGACTTCAGGCCGGGCACCGTGCAGGCGAGCATCGCTTGCGCCTGCCAGTCGCGGATCACCTGTGCGGAAATGTGGCGCGCTTCGAGCGCGGCGCTGCGATCCGGCGACAACGCCAACAAGTCGGCGACCGTGCGCACGCCCAAAGCTTCAAGGCGCCGCGCGGTCTTCGGGCCGATCGACGGCGCCTTCTCGACCGGCGCCCCGCCGTCGAGCGAGAATTTCGGCAGCGGCGCGTTTGGTGAACGCACGCCCGGCGGCAGTTCTGGCAAGCCGCGCTGCGGCTTCGGCGCGCGCTCAGGCTTCGGCGCTTCTGTTCGCACCGGGGCACGTGCTTCCACGACTGGTCTTGGCGCTTCGGCGATCTTTGGCGCAATCGCTTCGGCCTTCGCCGGCCTCGGCGTCTCAACCTTCGGCGCTTCAGTTTTCACCACTTTCGGCGTGGGCGCTGGTTTTTCGACTTTCGGCTTTGCCGCTTTGCGTCCGCGCGCCTTCGCGCCAGCGCCCGCCTTGGCGCCAGTCTCGCGCGGCCACTTGGCGTCGAGCGAAGAGAGCGGCGTTTTCAGCACCTCGGCCGCGTAGAGCGCGCGCACGACCTTGTCGTCCTCGCCCAACGTCTTCCGCACCTTGCCGGTGCGGCGGAATTCCTCGTACTGCGCCTCGACTTCTTTGCGCGACGCCGCGTCGTCCATCAGCTTCAGCACACTCTGAATTGGCATCTCAAGCGCCAGGAAGAATGCCTGCAGATTGCCGCCGACCTTCGGCGGCTTCACCGCTGCTTCCGCGAACGCGCGATCCAAGATGCGTGACAAGCCGATCGCCGCATGGCCGACGAGCTTGGCGATCGCATCCTTCAGCTCTTGATCGAGACCAGACGGCGGATCCTTCACGCCGAGCTCGAAATTGTAGTGCTCGAGAATGGTTTCGTAGTGCGGGTTGGACGCAAGTGCGCCTTCCTTCACCATCGCCGCCAGCCAGTGATCGCCGTCGGGCACGGCGACGTTCGGATAGCCGCCGAGATCGCGCTCAAGAATCTGCTGAAACGTCTTGTAGGATTTCGAGAAGCTCCACTCCACCGCGCGATGGATGACGCCCTCTTCCTCAGTCTGATGCGTATGGAACGGCTGAATCGGATCGACGTAATAATGGCTCATCACGCCCGCGCACCAGGCAGCGTGCTTCCAGTCCTGCTCCTTCATCGCCCGCACGGCGCGGCGGTACCATTCCTCACACGCCTCAACCGCGCCGCCCCAATCGCCGTCGCGAACGTGCAGCACGTGGTTCTTGAAGTCCTTGAACTCTTCATCCGGCGCCTTCGCGCCGGCGAGATATTCCACGTGATAGTGAAGCAGCAGATCGCGCCACGCTTCGGCGTCCGGCGACTGCAAATGCCGCAGCGCATCGACCGCCAAGCGGTGATGGTTCGAGCGGCAACGGCTCGCGAACACGACAGAATAGAGAAGCGACATCGACGCCCCGGCCCCGCCTTACACATGAATGCAAGGTTAAGGCTTGGGGCGAATCCGTTAGCGACCGGTTAATCAGCTCCCCGGTTTACGGGGAGATGCCAGCGCGCGCAGCGCGATGACTGAGGGGGAGCGTCTGTTCGCCCCCTCCGTCGCCTGTGGCGACACCTCCCCCGCGTTGCGGGGGAGGAAATCACGGCGTCGGGCCGTCCATACCGCGCACGAGGTCCCAATCAGCGCTCAGGATGCGGATCAGGCGCTCCTGGCGCTCCTCGATCGCCTCATAGGTCCAATCCTCGATGCCGACGATATCCTTGGTGAGCGCGTGCAGCGGGGGCGGCCCTGGGAAATTGAAGAACACCTTGCGCTTATCGGCATACGACCGATTGCCGGCGGCTTCGTTCTGCTTGTGCGTGATCAGCACGCAATTGCCGATCATGTTGGCCGCTTCATCGCGCAAGCCTTTGTCCGGGAAGCTGTCGGTCCACGCCGCGCCGCCGCTCTTCGGCAATACGTGCTCCACCGTTGCGTCGCTGCGCACGGTGAGATGCGAACCGCCGGGCATCGCCGCCTCCAGCCGCAGCATGATCAGCCGGCGCATGCGATCGCCTTTCGACGCGCGATGCAGGCGGGCGATGAAGCGCATGCGCTCACCTTCAGTCAGCTCCAGCGCGCCGCCTTTGCCGTAGAGCTTGCTGTCGTCACCCGCGAAACGCACCGCGCGCTCGTAGCGGCTCTCTTGACGGCCGCTATCGACAACAGACAACTCGCAAGCGAACGCATAGCGATCGAGCGCCTGAAAGAAACGCCGCGCGCGCTCTGGTTGGTCAGAATGTTCAACCAGGAACACCAAGGCCGCCGGCGCCCATTCCCATTCTTCAACCTGCTTCATCAAGCGAATGCGCCGGTTTACGTCGGCGCTGGCGCTGCCGACATCCACCGTTTCGTGGAAAATCGACAGCAGCGCGTTGGCATAACGCGGCAAGCGATCGAACAGGAACGTGCGCACGCCGCCCGCATCGACAATGGCGCGACGGAAGGAAAACAAGTCGCCCGGCGAGATCAAACGCGCGCCCGTCAACAGGAACGGCATCATGTTCAAGAGCGCGGCGAACTGCTCGCGCTGGAGGATAGCCTCGACCTCCTCCCATTTCCGCGCGGCGGCATCGGCTTCCTTTTCGCTCAACTCCGAATTCTCGAGCAAGTCACTCTTGATGATGTCGGCCTCGGACAACGGCGAGCCGCGCTTGTTCAGCGCGTTGAAGACAGTCTGCGCACAGCCGCGTTCGTCGGCATCGACAACGTTCAGAGTGCAGCAGCGTGCGACGTACGACATGAAAGAATCAAGGTCGCGATCTTCCATGTGGCCGAGTTCAGCGTGGATCGTCCGCGCGGCGGCGGCGAGCAGATCTTTGGAATCGACACCCGTCTCCGGCAACTCGCGCAGCGCCGTGATGCGGTTCGGTTCCTGGACGTAGCCTTGAAAGAAGCTCGCGTCCTCCTCGCGAAGCGTTACGCGCGGCTCTCCGCCGTCCATGATTAGGCCCTGATAGTGCTTGCCGCGCTGTGGCAGCCGATCGCGCACGTAAGCGAAGATCATCGTCAACGTCGCCAAACGCTGTTGGCCGTCGGCGATTTCATAGCGGCCCCGCGCGCTGCGCACGAGCACGATCTGGCCGATGAAGTAGAACGTCGCCTCGCGCTTGTAGGCCCGCCACAAATCCTGGATCAGCTGGCGCACCTCGCGCTCGGCCCACGTGTATGGCCGCTGGTAGCGCGGCATCTTGTAGAGCACTTTGCGCAGCAATACGCCGGCCAGATTGTAGATCTCGGACTTCAGCCCGATGGGCGTTTCGCCATACCCGATGGCCATGCCGCGTTCTCCCCGCGTGACTTTTCTGAAACCATCGTGAGCGCCCGCGACTGCAAGCGCAACGCGCGAAACGTTGCATTGGACGACCGCCGTCCAAATGTTTCAGAAAAGGCACAATGCGATTAGTCCGAGCGGACTTCCGCGCCTAACATGAACGCCGGCGCGCCCGAAATGCTTGCTACATGCGCAAATCCGCGCGCCGCAAACGCCGTGCGCAACATCGGCGCATAGCTCGCATCCGTCAGCGCTGCAAAGCGCGTGCGCGCAATTCCAGGTTCGGTGATCAGCACATTTTTCACGCGTCGCGCGATCGCTTCGCCGCTGTCGAGCCACGCACATGAACGCGGCGCCGCAGTCGCGAGTTCCGCGACGAGCAACGGGAAATGTGTGCATGCGAGCGCGACAACATCAATGTCGGCGCCGCCCGGCGCGCCGAACAATCCCTCCATCGCCTCATCGATCGCAGCGCGCTGAACCTCCTCGCCGCGCAGTTTCGCCTCCGCGGCCTCAACCAGCGCCGACGAACCAAACCGGATCACACGCTTGTCCGCCGCGAATTGCGCGATGAGATCGTTCGTGTAAGCGCGCCGCACCGTCGCCGGCGTCGCCAGCAAACCGATGACGCCCGTCTTCGACGCCGCGGCCGCTGGCTTGATCGGCGGCACCACGCCCACCACCGGCACGTTCAGTACCGCGCGCACTGCATCAAGCGCGATCGTCGAGGCGGTGTTGCACGCGACGACGACGATATCCGGCGTCAATTGTTCGACGAGGCGCGTCAGCAGCGCCGGCACCCGCGCGCGCAGTTCGGCGTCGCTCTTCAGCCCGTAAGGCAGCCACGCATTGTCGGCGGCATAGTCGAGCTCCAGCGCCTGGCCCGACGCGGCGATCGCGTCGAGCACCGACAATCCCCCCACCCCGGAATCGAACACCAACGCGCGCTTCATGACGCCCTTTTTTGCTCCCCCGCGAGCGGGGGAGCTGTCACGCGTAGCGTGACTGAGGGGGCGAAGGCCAGCATCGGC